>JAAVFL010000006.1 GCA_014800795.1 Bacteroidales bacterium
CAGTAGAGAGAGATTCGCGATATGCGAAAATAGCTCAGTTGGTAGAGCACGACCTTGCCAAGGTCGGGGTCGCGGGTTCGAGTCCCGTTTTTCGCTCCGAAGTCTGATAACCGGAATCTCCGGCGAAGCAAGATTAAGATGTCCGGATGGCGGAATTGGTAGACGCGCTACTTTGAGGGGGTAGTGACCGTTGGGTCGTGTGAGTTCGAGTCTCATTTCGGACACTTTTGAAAACCGTGTGATTGTTGAATGTTCAGCAGTTACACGGTTTTCTTCGTTTATCTACCTGTCATTCTTTTCTTCCTTCGAATCCTTATTTGTCGGCTCCAATAGAGCCAACTCTCGGCAGGAGAAATTTAGGGTCAATGTAAAAAAAACGGTTAAAAAGTTAAATATTTACCATCGGGGCACCTTTAGGTGCCCCGATGGTAAATATGCACTGGAATTCCGGATTGAGTCGTTTTAAGTGCTTGCCATTGTTTCATACAGCAAAGGTGTGTATATCTTTGCGAATACTTCAACAACATACATTTTACATTGACCTGAAATTTACTTACCATCTCGGCGCCCGACGCATAAAGGCGCCGCGATAGCGGCTATTATCCACTGGAATTTTGGATTGATCCAATAAAACGCCACACTATGTGTACTTGTTATGATCCATAGCGCAGCGTGTCATTATTTTGATGCTGATTAGCACCTGTTTTGCCCCACACGTCTAATTTTCATGAGGTAAGTCGTGGAAATTATTTTATATTATCCGTGAGCATACTTTCAGTCGGATTCTGTTCGAAGATGAAGGAGTGTGGCGTGCTACAAGACTGAAGATTAGAAAAGCAGCCGGTAAAAGGAGGCCATGGATAATGTAAAGCCCCTTTTAATGCATTATACGTAATAATTTTCATGACTTACTTATCAGTCGATACGAGTGGAGGTGCGGGCCGGATCGGAGTATGTGTTGTTGTCGATGGTTACGTTTTTAACGCGTTGTAGGCGGAAAGTGCAGGTGTTGGAGTGGAAGGCGGGGTAATCGGTGTTGTAGGTAACGTGGTTGCCGGAGAAGTGCAATCCGTTGACAGATTTCGCATAGAGCAGCGGGATATCGAATGTCTCGAAGTAGTTTCCGGCTATGGTTATTCCTGCGACATCATCCCCTCCGTGAAAATATGTTGTCTGGTTATTCAGTTCGGGGATAACAGGATATATCGATATGACAGCTTCGGTGAACTGGAACATGTTCGTGAGCGAGTTGATGAAGCGATTGTCTGTTATGGTCACGTCGCGGCACGCTCCGGTCTCGAACCATCCGTTGCAGTCGCCGCAAAGGAGTATGGCGGCTCCCGAGGTGTGGTCGAAGAGATTGTTTCTGACAACGGTATGGCGTGGTGTGGAGAACAGGCTGCCGCGGGCGCGGTTGTTGCGTATTGTGTTGTTCTCGAACTGTGCCGTAGGGCTCCACGTGAGGTTCTCCATACCGTAGCTCCCCTCCGGCAGCATGGTTGCGGGGAGCGGATCCGTGAATGTGATCCGGAATTCTTTCGCTCCATCTACGGTAGGTGTGTCAACGGGGGTGATGGTTCTGATTGTGTTGGGAGATCCTTCAATATCCATCCGCCGGGTGGCAAGGAATTGGACTGTATCGCCGGGTTCTCCCCATTTGAACCCATAGGCCTGGGGGTGCATGTAACGTCCGACAAGAGTATGGTCGTCTTCACGTGATGTTACTTTCAGATAGGTTCCGTGGATATTGATGGCATCATCCATCATGCCTTCGTAGAGTCCGTCGCACGAGTATATGTGTCCTTTGCATCCGGAAAAGTGGGTGGCATCGGCCTGGGTTGTGAAATAGCGCGGATCATCGTCGCCGCGCAGACATACCCCGAAATGATCGAGGGTGACATTCTTGCATACCTGTGCCAGCACACCCATCCCCTCGGCGTAATGTATCTTCACGTTTTCTATAGAGGTGTCGGTGTCGTCGGAAAGTAATATGCCGGGAGTTGGGCGTCCGCCGGTGCGGAGCGCCAGCACAGTTCCGGCTTTCAGGCGGTTGTCGATCCACTTATGAGCCTTGAACACACCGGGGGAGACTTCGGTGACGCTGTCGAGTTTGCACCAAAGGTCGCTTGTCCGGTACACAATATGCCGGGTGTCCGGTTCGAAGGCGATAGCGCTTGTAGGGGTATGTTCCCAGCCGTCGCCATAGCTGATGAAGCGTGACGTTTTTTTGTCGCGTCTGCATTTTACCCATTTTTCCGGACGGAATGTTATCCCGTCTGCACCTGACTCAATAATTATTGCCTGTGATATGTGGGGATTATCGAAGTCGATGCTGAAGTTTTTCAGTATGCAATCTGAGGAATTCACTACGGCCACAGGCATCATTCTCCCGTGGAAAATGAATTCTGCTCCGGCTCCGTCGACTGTCAGACCGCTCCATCCGTTGAAATCCATAGCGACGGGTTTTTGCGCTACCTGATCGTGATTCGATATATAGTAATCGCATCGGGGAGCTTTCTCGGGGTGGAAGTCGTAGCGTCCTGGCTCGAACTTCAGGCATACATCGGCCTTGCCGTATTTCTCGCCTATGGCATCTATAGCTTCTGCAAGCTTGCCGGACATATCTTTCCCTGTATCGGGCCTGACTCCCATCGAGGAGAGGTTTACCGTGACCGTTGCGGATTGAGCCTTTACGGAGAATGAGAGTAGCATGCATATGCTGATAAGGGGAGCGATATGACGGAAATTTACTGATGTCATGGGATGGTATGATTTAAGGTGTGATACTCTGAATGTAAGCGCAAAATTAATATCTTTGGATTCAATAAACCAAAGAATGGGATTATTATTTGCAGATAAGTCGAATTTATGGTGTGGAGGAAATATGAGTTGTGATATTTGTCTGAGGATATAAGTCCTGGAAATTATAACGACGTATACCGTATTAAAATGGACTTTACATAATCCGCGCCATTCTTTCGCCGGATTTCATTATCATCTTCAATCATGTAGCCCGCTACACTCCTTCATATTCGGACAAAATCAGACAGAACGTATGCCTACGGATAATATAAAATAATTTCCACGACGTTACTTAAATGAGAAAAGCTTTGCATATAATGGAGGTTCTGATTATCTTTGTAGGGAAATTCAAGTAAAGTATCACCGCCCTGAAGGGCAGTCGCCATGGAGAAGAAATATTATATAGCATTTGACCTCGGTGCTACAAGCGGACGCACCATATTGGGTACCCTCGGCAGCGACGGCTCGCTGTCGACCGAGGAACTTACCCGTTTCCCGAACAGTATGCTCGAGATTCACGGGCGCTTGCACTGGAACATTTATTCGCTTTTCGAACATATCAAGGACGGACTGCGGGCAGCCTCGGCTCGTGGTGTGAAGCCGGCATCGATCGGTATAGATACCTGGGGTGTTGACTTTGGCTGTATCGCACCGGACGGAAGCATAGCCGCTCTTCCGCGGGCGTACCGTGATGCTTCGACTGTCGGCGCACATGAGCGCTTCTTCCGCGATGTGATGAGTGCCCATGACCTGTATAACCTGACAGGTATTCAGCATATAGGATTCAACACTATTTTTCAGTTTAACGAGCAGCGAGATACTTTCGCCATGCTTCATGCTGAAAAGATTGCCTTTCTTCCGGATCTGCTTGCATATCTGCTTACCGGGAACCTGGTTACGGAATACACTATCGCCTCCACAGGGTCGCTGCTCGATCCTGTTACGCGAACGTTTGCCACCGGGCTGCTGTCGCGGGTCGGTCTTGACGAAGGACGCTTCGGCACAATGGTAGAACCTGGCACGACTGTGGGGATGCTCACTTCCGAGATTTCACGTGAAACCGGCATGGAGGCCGTTCCTGTAGTGGCAGTTGCAGGTCATGATACGGCTTCTGCAGTTGCCGCGATTCCGGCTGAAGGTGAAAACTGGGCTTATCTCAGCAGCGGTACATGGTCGCTGATGGGTATTGAAACCAGAACTCCTGTAATAAATGAACTTACCGAGGCTTACAATATCACGAATGAAGGCGGTGTTGACGGCACGGTACGTCTGCTGAAAAACATAACGGGCATGTGGCTTGTGGAGCAGTGTCTGAAAGTATGGAAATCCGAGGGCTTCAGCTACAGCTATCCGGAAATGGTGAAAATGGCGCAGGAGGCAGAACCGTTCGTGTGTTTCCTCGATCCGGATGCTCCGGATTTCGTATGTCCTGAAAATATGCCGGCAGCTATCGACGCATTCTGCGAACGCACCGGTCAGCGGAAGCCAGTCGGTCACGGTGAGTATATACGCTCTATTTTTGAAAGTCTGGCCCTTACGTACCGTAGGGTTCTCGATGTGTTCCGTCGGGTGTCGCCTAATCCTATTGAAAAACTTCATGTGATAGGCGGCGGTTCAAAAAATGCGTTGCTGAACAGTTTCACCGCTTCTTCCACCGGTGTGCCTGTGATTGCCGGACCGGCGGAGTGTTCGGCTCTCGGAAATATAATGATTCAGGCCAGAGCGGACGGAGCTGTAAAATCTCTTGACGAGATGCGCAGGATCATAGGACAGGTTTCGTCGCCGGTGACATTCGTGCCTGAAGACAGCGCCATGTGGGAGGAGGCCTACGGCAGATTTATGACAACTTTGAAAAATAATTAACATCATAACCACTTTTCAACTATGAATAAAGAAAATGTGATTAAAGCTTACGAGCTTGCCAAAGAACGCTATGCGGCTGTAGGGATTGACACAGACGCCGCTCTCGAAAAACTTCAGGGACTTCATCTGTCGTTGCATTGCTGGCAGACCGATGATGTGGCAGGCTTCGAACAGGCCGGTGATCTGACCGGCGGTATTCAGGCTACCGGCAATTTCCCGGGGAAAGCAAGAAATATCGATGAGGTGCGCGCTGATATTCTCAAGGCGGCCTCTTTTATTCCCGGACGTCACCGTCTGAATCTGCATGAAATCTATGGTGATTTCGGCGGAAAGTTCGTGGACCGCGACCAGGTGGATGCCTCATATTTCGAATCGTGGATGCAGTGGGCTGAGGAGAATGACTTCAAACTCGACTTCAACTCAACCTCATTCTCCCATTCCAAGTCGGGTAATCTCACTCTGTCGAATCCCGACAAGGGCATACGCGACTTCTGGATCGAGCATACCAAGCGCTGCCGCGCCATTGCAGAAGAGATGGGGCGCAGACAGGATTCTCCCTGTGTGATGAATCTGTGGATTCACGACGGATCGAAGGATATAACTGTCAACCGAATGCTGTACCGCTCGTTGCTGAAAGAGTCGCTCGATACAATTTTCGAAACTGAGTATACGCATATGAAGGACTGTCTGGAGTCGAAGGTGTTCGGTATAGGTCTGGAAAGCTATACCGTCGGCTCGAATGATTTCTATGTCGCATATTGCGCTCAGAAACAGAAACTCGTCACTCTTGATACAGGTCACTTCCATCCGACAGAGAGTGTGGCCGATAAGGTGTCGTCACTGCTGCTGTTTGTTCCCGAGCTGATGCTTCACGTTTCGCGTCCGGTACGCTGGGATTCGGATCATGTGACAATAATGAATGATGATACACTCGATCTCTGCAAGGAAATTGTCCGTTGCGGAGCTATGGATCGCGTGAATGTAGGTCTTGATTATTTCGACGGCTCAATCAACCGCATCGGTGCTTATGTGATAGGTTCACGTGCCACACAGAAATGCATGCTTCAGGCATTGCTCGAGCCGCTTGAAACTCTGCGCCGGTATGAGGCTGAAGATAAAGGCTTCGAGCGTCTTGCTCTTCTGGAAGAGGCAAAGTCGCTCCCGTGGAATGCAGTGTGGGATATGTTCTGTCTGCGTAATGACGTTCCTGTGGGGGAGACATTTATTCCCGAAATTCAGAAATATGAGGCAGAAGTGACCTCGAAACGCAATTAATCCATGGAGATTCTGATAGGTCTTCTCATCATAGCTGTCGGGGCTTTCTGTCAATCGAGTTCATATGTTCCGATCAAGAGAGTGAAGTCGTGGAGCTGGGAGAGCTTCTGGCTCGTGCAGGGTGTGTTCGCGTGGCTTGTATTCCCGCTTATCGGTGCGATGCTGGCGGCTCCCGGGGGGGAGACGTTATGCGGTTTGTTTTCATCGGCCGATCCCAAACGTCTCTGGCTGACTATTCTGTTCGGAGCGTTGTGGGGGGTGGGCGGACTGACGTTCGGTCTGTCAATGCGTTATCTCGGAGTGGCGCTCGGGCAGAGCATCGCTCTCGGCACATGCGCGGGTCTGGGTACGATTCTTGGACCGGTAATGCTGAATGTGTTCTTCCCCGAAGGGAATTATCTGGCTCAGCTTACCGCGGCCGTTATATGGGGAGTGGTGATAACTCTGGTCGGTATAGCCGTGATCGGTTATGCCGGGGCGCTGAAAGCCGGCACGTTGAGCGACGAGCAGAAGCGTGAGGCAGTGAAGGATTTCAATTTCCCCAAAGGAATCGCTATCGCTCTGCTTGCCGGTGTGATGAGCGGTTGTTTCAATGTGGGGTTGGAATTCGGGTCTGCCATTGCTTTCGAAGGTTCTCCGGAGATATACCGCACGTTGCCGGCAACTTTGCTTGTGACTATAGGCGGCTTTGTGACTAACGCGGCCTACTGCCTGTGGCAGAACGGCCGCAACGGCACATTCGGCGACTACGGCAAGGGATCGCTTTATCTTAACAATCTCTGTTTCTGTGCCCTGGCGGGCTTGCTGTGGTACAGCCAGTTTTTCGGACTTTCGCTCGGGAAAGGTTTCCTCGCGTCGTCGCCGGTGCTTCTGACTTTCTCGTGGTGTATCCTTATGGCTCTAAACGTTACATTTTCGAACGTATGGGGCATAATATTGCGTGAATGGAGCGGTACAACGGCGCGAACTAAAGTCGTGCTTGTGTGCGGTCTTGTAGTACTTATTGTTTCAACATTTCTTCCTCAGATATTATGAGTTCAATTCTTGACAACCGTCCCGAACTGCGCCGTGAGGTAGAGCAGGTGGCTGAGGCCGCCGGTTATCTCTGGCAGAAGGGGTGGGCTGAACGCAATGGCGGTAACATAACAGTGAATGTAACCGATGCTGTCGACGATGAGATACGGTCGATGCTGCCTATCGGTCAGCCTGTGGCTATAGGTGTGACACTTCCGAACCTCAAAGGGTGTTATTTTTACTGCAAAGGTACCAACCGGCGTATGCGTGATCTTGCCCGTTGGCCGATGGAGAACGGATCAATTATACGTATAACAGATGATTGCGCCCATTATGAGATTATCGCCGATGCTCCGGTTAAACCGACTTCGGAACTTCCGTCTCATCTAAGCGTGCATAATTATCTTATCGGAAAGGGCTCGAATTATAAGGCGTCTCTTCATACGCATCCGATAGAGCTTGTGGCTATGAGCCATAACCCGGAGTTCCTGAAGAAGGATGTTCTGACAAATCTGTTGTGGAGCATGATTCCCGAGACTAAGGCATTCTGTCCCCGTGGGCTCGGTATCGTTCCCTACATGCTTCCGTCGTCGGTTGAACTTGCTGATGCCACCATAGCGGCGCTCGCCGATGACTATGATGTGGTGATGTGGGAAAAACATGGCGTGTTTGCCGTAGGGCCGGATATCATGGAGGCATTCGATATGGTGGATACGCTTACGAAGAGTGCCATCATCTATCGTGATGCGCGTGCTATGGGGTTCGATCCCACAGGTATGTCGCAGGAGCAAATGAAAGAGATTTCAACTGTGTTCAAACTTCCCAAATGATTGAAGAAATATATAAAGCCGCTCCCTCCCGCTATGAAGCGGGAGGGATGCTGTACAGACGCGCAGGCAGAAGCGGTGTGCTCCTACCTGCGGTTTCACTAGGTCTGTGGCAGAACTTCGGCGATACGGTTCCTTTCGACCGCTGTCGGCGAATAATGCATTATGCTTTCGATCATGGAATAACGCATTTCGATCTGGCGAATAATTACGGACCTCCGTATGGGAGTGCCGAAGAAACATTCGGACGTATGATGAAGGGGTCGTTCGCGCCTTACCGCGACGAACTGTTCATTTCTACAAAGGCCGGTTATGACATGTGGCCCGGACCGTATGGTAACTGGGGTAGCCGCAAGTATCTTATGGCTTCGCTCGACCAGAGCCTTAAGAGAATGAAGCTTGAATATGTGGATCTGTTCTATATCCACCGTTACGATCCTGAAACTCCCCTCGACGAGACGTTGCAGGCGCTTGTGGATATTGTCAAGCAAGGGAAAGCGCTATATGTAGGTATTTCCCGCTGGCCGGCCGATGCACTCAGATATGGATTCGAATTTCTCGACAGACACGATTGTCACTGCCTGTTATTTCAGGATAGGCTGAATATGCTCGACCGTCAGGCTATTGATGCAGGTGGAACGGGTGTGGCTTCGGATTCGGGTGTGGGATTCGTGGCTTTCTCCCCGTTGGCTCAGGGATTGCTTACCAGCCGTTATCTTGGTGGTACGGTGCCTGATGGTTCGCGTGCTTCGCGCAACGCTTTCCTGAAATCTGACCGGATAACTCCCGAGCTTGTTGAAAGGCTTAATGCACTGAACGGGATAGCGTCGCGCCGTGGCCAGACGTTGGCGCAGATGGCGCTCTCGTGGATTCTAAGTCATCGTGAGGTTACTTCGGTGTTGGTCGGGGCAAGTTCGGAAGAGCAGCTTGCGTCAAATCTTGATGCGATACGCAATCTGAGCTTTACTGACGAGGAGTTTGCACATATCGACCGTCTCGGGGTGGAGTGAATTGAATTGAATCTGCATATATGCCAAAACGATCAGTGGCTGTGTCGTTGTTTATTAATGACGCAGCCACTGATCGTTTTATTTACGTTACAGATACACGTTGAACCGAGAAAAATCAGATGTTACCGTCAATTGCCGAGGAGATTGAGTTGAAGATGTCTTCGACAGATCCGCTTCCGTGAATCGGGCGGTATTTGCCTTCCGCTTCATAATAGTCGCGGAGGGGAGTGGTGGATTCGTGGTAAACTTTCAGGCGGTTCTTGATGGTGTCGAGGTTGTCGTCGGCACGGCCGGTCTGTTGTCCGCGCTTGATCATGCGGTCCACCAGTTCCTCTTCCGGAACTTCCAGTCCGATAACATGGTCAAGGTTCATTCCCCGGCGTTCGAAGAAGCGTTTGAGAGCTTCCGCCTGGGGAATTGTGCGGGGGAAGCCGTCGAGAATGACTCCCTCTTTTGCTTTGGGCTCATTGTCGATGATGTCTTCAAGAATCTGAATCATCAGTGAGTCGGGAATAAGCTGTCCCTGACTGATGTATGTGTGTGCTATTTGTCCGATAGGGGTTTTACGGGCAATATGGTCGCGCAGTACCTCGCCGGTGGATATGTGGTGAAGACCGTATTTTTCAATGAGTTTCTCGCTCTGTGTGCCCTTGCCGCTGCCGGGCGCTCCGAATATAACTACATTCATAATGTCTTTATTGTTGGTCAGCCGCATATGGGTTGCAGTTTTTCCTGTGAAGGGAGCCGGGGGCATATGCGCGGTAAGCGCATGGTAATGTACCGCAGCTCCGGGTAGGAAATCTGTGCTTATGCTGATTATGTATGTTGGTTGTTAGAAATATATCTATTGATTTGATGCCTGTTTTCGGTCCGGGGCAGATCCGTGAACAACGGCCGGTTGTCAGTCTGCCTGCTCTTTAAGGACATATATGTCCTGAAGGTTGCGTGCAAGCCCGTCGAGGTCGAGGCCATAGCCGATTATAAATTTGGGCGGTATGGAGAATCCGATGTAATCGGGTTGTACGTCGGTTTTCAGGCTTTCGGGTTTAAATAGCAGGGTAGCGATTTTTACTTCTGCGGGATTGTACTGTTTGAGGTGTTCGACAAGGTGTTTGATTGTTTTTCCTGTGTCGACGATATCTTCCACTATTACAACCGGGCGGTCTGTAATATCGTCTGTGAGACCCATCACCTCTTTTACAACTCCGGTAGAGGCTGTACCCTCATAGCTTTTGAAACGGATGAATGCTATTTCCGCATCGGTATCGATATTGAGGAATAGTTCGGATGCGAAGGGAAATGCACCGTTAAGTACGCATAAAATCAATGGTCTGCGTCCACGAAACTCTTCGGTGATCTGTTTGCCGATCTGATGGATCCGTTGCTGGATCTGATCTCTGGTGATGTAGGGGCAGAAGGTAAGCCCGTTGTATGTAACTTCTTTCATGTGGTTTGAAAATGTGGGTACAAATTTAGTGATTTTTTTTGTTTGCTGCGGGGAGTAGCGGACTGTTTTTTTGCAGTGATCAGCGGTGGAACGGCGGTCCGGTCGATGTGGCGGTTGACCGGGGGGTATTTTTATAAGAAAATTATTGGTTTTTTTAAGCAAGTTTACCGCCTATAAATTTTCAGGGGATAGGGGAATTATATAATTTTGCACAGACTAACAGAGTTTCGGATGAAATTATTTACCAACGATGAAATAAGGGCAATCGAGCGGTATACGGTGGAACAGGAAGGTGTATCGCTCGCGGAGCTGATAGAGCGTGTCGCGGAGGGTGTGACCGATGAAATCTGTGCCCGCTGGCGCTCCGACAAGCCAACTATAATATTTGCCGGCCCAGGCAACAATGGCGCTGATGCTCTGGCGGCTGCGCGGTTGATGTGTGAGCGTGGGTTCCGTCCTTCGGTATATCTGTTCAATATCGGTGGCAATAAATTGTCGGCTGATTGCGCCGCCCAACGCGACCGCTTGATTGGGGAGCATCCCGATGTGGACTTCACCGAAGTGATGAAGTCGTTCGATATGCCTCAGCTCAACTCTAATTATCTGGTGGTTGACGGTTTGTTCGGGTCTGGTCTGAGTCAGGAACTGAAGGGTGGCTTCAGGTCGTTGGTTCAGAATGTGAACGATGAGAAGGCGACTGTGGTATCGATAGATGTCCCTTCGGGTATGTTTAGCGACTGGAATCCGCATATAGTGAACCGTGATACAGTTCACGCCACACTCACGCTGGCCATTCAGTTCCCGCGTCTGTGTTTCTTTATTCCCGACAATGCTGAGCTGATAGGGGAGTGGAAGGTTATAGATATAGGTCTCAGTCAGCAGGCGATTTCTCAGTCGCCGGTAAGCTTCTGTCTGGTTGAGAAGCGTGATGTTTGGCATCGGCTTCACCATCGCAAGGAGTTTAGTTCAAAGGCTGATTTCGGATCGGCTATTCTGTATAGCGGATCCTATGGGATGATGGGGGCATCGGTTCTGGCGGCCCGCGGGGCTCTGCGCTCAGGAGTAGGCAAGCTTACGGTATGTGCTCCAAAATGTGGTTACAGTATATTGCAGACTTCGGTTCCGGAAGCTATGTTCCATTATAATCATGGTGAAATGAATATAACGGAGATACGTCCGGAAAGGAGTTTCAATGCCATAGCCATCGGACCGGGTATAGGAACCAACGAATTTACGGTGAAGGCTCTGGAGGATTTTCTGGCGTCGATAAATCAGCCTGTGGTTCTTGACGCGGATGCACTGAACTGTATAGCTCTTAAGCCGACGATGTTGAATACTATTCCGGTTCTGAGCATACTGACACCTCACGCTGGTGAATTTGACCGGCTTTTCGGTCCGCAGACATCAGGGGAAGCCCGTTTGCGTACAGCCATTGAGAAGGCGAAATATTACAACATATTTATTGTTCTGAAAGGACATTATACGGCTATAGTCCGTCCGGACGGCAAGGTTTATTTCAATTCGTCGGGGACACCCGCCATGGCGACTCCCGGGAGCGGCGATGTGCTTACCGGTGTGCTTATGGCAATGCTCGCCCAAGGCTATCCGGCCGAGCTGGCGTCGCTGATAGGAGTGTATGTTCATGGACTTGCCGGTGAATTGGCAGCGGCCGAACATGGTGAATATGGAGTTCTGGCCGGTGATATAGCCGATAATATCGGGCGTGCGATAAAGGAAATAATGACTATGAAATAATTAAAGTTTATGAAGACAAACCGCATATTGGCAACCGCATTGCTGACCGCTACTGCTCTCGGATCGTTTGCGCAGACAGCGCAGAGGCTCGCAGCGACCAAGGCTAACGATTATGCTCTGGTATATACTTTGCCGACAACACAACTTGCCGTAACACTCGAGGCGCAGATTACTGTAAAACGCCCCGGTGAGTTTTATAAGTACGCAAAGAAATATCTTAACATTGACAATCCGATTATTCAGGAGAGCCGGACGGCGGAGCTTAAAAGTGTAGTGTTGACAACGCGTGGTGTGCCCAACGGTGACGAGCGTTATGCGGTTCAGTTTAAATCGGGTACGGCTCCGTTTATGCTGTTGTCTCCGAACAATATTCCTCTTGCTATCAATACGGAGACTACGATGACTGAGGAGACTGTGGAGCTTCCCGAATCGCAAGCGGCATCACCGACCCCTCTGGAGACTCCTGCTGCCCGACAGGTGGTAAGTGAAGAAATGATGCAGAGCCAGTCGACAGCGAAACGTGCGGAGCTGGCAGCTTCGGCCCTGTTTTCTATTCGTCAGACACGAAGCGACTTGATTACAGGACAGGCGGAGCAGACTCCTCCCGACGGCAAGTCCCTGCAGCTTATGCTTGATAATCTGGAGGCACAAGAACAGGCTCTGATGGCCATGTTCGTAGGTACGACAGCTGTGTCAACCGATGTGTCAACATTCTCGATCACTCCCGATGATGATATAGAAAAAATGGTATTGGCCCGCATCTCGCCAATTGAAGGAATAGTGGATGCAGGTAATCTGGCCGGTGATCCGGTGTATCTCGACCTGCAGGTAACACACCGGGGTGAGATGCCGGTAAATGAGAAAGGAGTGGCATTGACAGCTCCTAAAAACGGGGTTGCCTATTGCATCCCCGGAACGGCACTCGTAACGGTGAGTTGTAACGGGAAGGTGTATGCCGAACGCGACGAGGAGATGGCGCAGTTTGGTGTGATATATGGATTGGCACCTAATGTCATTACCGATAAGAAAGCTCCGATCTATGTGATATTCGATCCTGCTACCGGGGCGATAGTAAAGCAGGGTCCGGCAGAGTGATCAGAACTATCCTACACATAGGATATACCGGTAATCCGCCCGCAGGAGGTGACTGAGACTGTATGTCTGCGCCCTCTGCGGGTGGTCGTATATAAATAGCCTGTAATACCTTCGTATATTTTTATAATGAACGCTCAGGATATATTATCTCGTATAGACGCTTCCGGCCCTTTTTTGCGCGGAAAGTATTTTTGTCTGCTGGTACAGAATCTGCTGAATGAATACCTGAAGAAACAGGGGAAGACCTTTAAAGCGGATTATAGATTGGAGGGATACGAATTTGATGGTTTTGCTCCGGATGGAATAGACGGCTATGAGGGACCGACCGTTTTTGAAATATTCTATAGGCGCATACCGACGGGTCGTGTTCGAGAAATGTCTGATGGGCTGCGAGATGCTATAAAAATAAGTGGCGCACGTCACGGTATAATGATTTGTTCTTTCAATGAACCGATCAGAGGGCTCTGGTTGGAGGAGAATAAGGATATGGTGGTGTGGGGGAGAAATAAGGTCGAATGGCTTATTGAGCAGAATCTTGAGTTCGCGAACAGTATAGTGCGTAATCTTTTTAAACTCGAGATAGAGAAACGTGTGAAGAATACGAATGGAAACTGGAAAGAGGACAGAAAGAGGCGGCTTGACGCAGTAAAGAGTGCCTATAGGAGCGGAGATTTCTCGCTGATGCTTGGTGCAGGGGTATCGCGCAGCGCCGAACTTCCCGACTGGGATGAACTCCTGCAGATATTATATTCAAATATGGTAGGGCAGCTTTTCAATGAAGAGGGGATTGCTGAGGAAATGCTCGGTAAAATTACCGATAAGTTTATTAGCATAAACAAAGGTTCGGCCTTGGCTGTGGCGCGTTATCTTAAAGCCGGTTTGACGGAAGAGGAAGCACAGATCGGTTTCGTGGCCGCTGTTAAGAAAGCCCTTTATAGCAAAGGAAATTCATCGTCGCGGCTGATAGAATCGATAAGAGGACTCTGCATACCCAAAAGAAGTGGAGCAAAGGTGAAGTCGGTAATTACCTATAATTTTGATTCGTTGATTGAGGAGGCTTTCAGCGAGGTTAAACTGGAATATCATACAATCTATAGGGATGAGGTTCAACATGGAGCCGAGGAACTACCGGTTTATCATGTCCATGGGTATATTCCGCGTAGCGGTACCATGACAGACGATTCGCATATAGTATTTTCAGAAGATGCATATCATAAGGTTTATTCCGATCCGTATCATTGGTCGAACCTGGTGCAACTATCTACGCTTCGGGAAAATACCTGTCTGATGGTAGGACTTTCACTGACAGATCCGAACTTGCGCCGTCTGCTTGAGATAGCGGCGCAGAAACAGTCGAAACATATAAGACATTTCGCTTTTCTGCAACGTCTTACACCAGAAAAACTGAATGAGGAAAATGACAATCAACTTGATGAAAATATAGTAAGCAAAATACTCGATAAACATCATGTGATTCAAGAACGTATGATGGAAAGTCTTGGCATCCGGATAATCTGGTATGAGAATTACAAAGAGATTCCGACACTTCTTGATTCAATTCTGAGCTGAATAGTTTATTGAGAAATTTATGGCGTACGTGAAAATGCAGTCATTGTTTCATGCATGTTATCGGTGAAGATTATAGATGATGCGCATAAAAATAGCGATAAAGGAAATAATTATGGGTTCTGCAGATATTGAAAAGTTAAAGCGCTTATAATATGCGGGATACACATGAAAGGTGGAATAGACTGTATGATGAACGATGCAGGTTTCAATGCTGAATCTGTGCAGAGTCAGAACCTGTGTGAACCTAAGCTGATAAAAATATATGAAAAAAGCTCTTGAAAATTTTGCAGATTCAAAAAAAGTTCCTACCTTTGCATCGCTGAAACGGAGAAAGCCTCTCTGATAAGCAGAAAATGACGGTGCCATAGCTCAGTTGGTAGAGCAAAGGACTGAAAATCCTTGTGTCCCCGGTTCGATTCCTGGTGGCACCACAGAAAGAAATCTCTAAGTTATTCAAAATGAACAACTTAGAGATTTTTCTTTTTAGCAAACTCACAATTTTGGTCACGTTTTGGTCACACTTTATTTGTGAGTGAGTGGTGTTGAACGTGAGCATTGCAGAATATTTCGCACGCTTTCGNNATTATTAACANTCANTCCAAANATTANTNACNTCTATCCNTGCTTTAATTCTACCACCACTACAACTGATTTGGTCACGNTTGGACACACTTTTTCTTGACCACACATNTCANCCCAAACTGGTATAAACAAAAAAAAGAACCCANACATATTTGTATGAGTTCTTGACATGTCCACCCTNCATAATTCTCAGAACATTCCATCGGCACTTAATTTGAATAGTTCCTCCGCTTTTTCATCNAATGANAGTTTCACATAATCCATAAATGTCCTCTCATCTTTATGACCCGACACAGACATAATCTGAGCATTAGTGTACTTGCGGGATAGATACATGTTGGTAATGCAAGTACGTCTTGCGGTATGCGTACATATCATTTCCCATTTTGCTTTTATTACACAACCTTGATTGTCTCTTTCAAAAGTTTTCACACCTTCATTTTCTGCTGNCTTTTCTTGAAGGGTAAGCACTGTCCGTTCCTTCTTTGCAAGACTTTTAACTGTTGCAGAAAGTCGTTGACCTAACTTTTTTATAGATCTATTCAGACTTTGGTCTGGTATAACAGGCACATTGTAGTTGTACTTTTTCAAGAGTATTTCAAGTCGTTCATCCATAATTGGTATTACGACCCTATTGTCTGTTTTCTCTTGTTCCAACCTGATTACTCTTACACCGTTAGCTGTAACTCCAATGCTATTTTCAGTAATGAACCAGTCAGAGTAGCGTTGAGCTGTATAGCACCCGATGAGAAACACATCCCGTACCATTTCCTCAAAACCCTCTAATCTCATCTCATAGAAAGCATCAAGTTCTGNTTTGGTCAGATAAATCTTNTTGGTTTTATCACTCTCCTTAATGTTCAAACCCTTTATGAGGTTTTTAGCAATAGTGTTCTTATGCAGACCTCGTTTTTCTGAATCANTGATTATCTGCTTAAATGATTTGAGATACTTATTGATAGACTTCTTCATGTATCCACACTTCTCCAAATACGAGATGAAGCGATTGACAACCTTTTGGTCGATTTCTTCCCACGTAAATGGGTTAGATTCGTAGAAGTCCAGAAATATTCGTCTGAATTGTTTCCATGCTTTTATGGTCTGAATACCATAAAATTCCCCGTTTGCATTCCTCTCTTCACCCGTTTGCATACCTTCAACAAAAGAGTTGAGATAGGTTTTGATTGCTCTACGCTTTCTTTCCTCAAACTTCTTGCCGAGTTCCTGCTGCTTGACAAGCTTCTGACGTTGCTCTTTTAGAACAATATCTTTAATNAGAGTATCGATATTTGACATGTCATCNTCACCTTTTCNTTTGAGTTCTCTAATACCAAACTCAATATCATTTAGGTGGACAGCATATCCTTTTTTATCAAGGTAGTTTCTTCTCTTAATATCACTACCCTTTACCTCATTCCATTTTGCNATATCNACTTCAAGATAAAGNTTAATCCATTCACTTTTTCCACCAATTCTCATTCTGGTGTAGAGGGGTGCAACCCCCTCTGCTGTACTTTTTCTGATGTCTACTTTCATAAATCTTATGCGACATGTTTAAGTTTGGGATAGTTCATTTCAGCATTTAGAACATCCTGCATAGAATAGACTTTTGTTTTACCTCCAACGGGGAGAGGAGTAATGACACCTTCCTTCTCCAAATTACGGAGTGAGTTCTTGCAGCGACCCCAACGTTCGCACAGCTTATCGCTACTGATAGTTGTGTGCTCATAACTTCTAATCGCGTCATACTCTTCAAAAACTTCATTCACACGTTTCTGCACTTCATTCTTAATGAGCATCTTGATAGTTTCACCAAAACCACCAAGGAAATCGATATTTTCAATTATCATATTCATATTAAATAACTGCACCATTAGTGGTGNTACATGTTTAAATGTAACAAAGAATTGTCCGATTTCTTGGTTTTCATTAGATTTTGGTGATTTTTTCACTTTTCATTGCTCTCCACATATAATATATGTAAGCAAATGGGAGTGAAAACAGGACACCTATCTTCATTAAAAATGCTAAAAGGTCGATAATGAAGTTGTAGGTGGATTGTATCAGTTTAAGTTCAGGTAGCATATCAAGACACAAATTTTGCTTTGAGTTTGCGAAGAGTGTTGATTGACGTGCCTGTTATTGCTCTTACATCTTTAAGAGTATTCCCCATTTCAAGAAGATATATCTCCTTAAAATACCCCTTCTTATAATCAATGTCAGGTTTGACATAGCCTTCCTTGCGACCCACAACACCACCATTTTCACGATAGTTCTCATATCCCGCAGCCATTCTTGATCTAATCAGATTGCGTTCCATTGCGTTGAACTGACCTATTATGCCAATCACCAACTGAGCGATAGGATTGACCTTACCNTCNGGGAGCAATGTTTCCAGNCCATTCTGAATGATATGTAGTGATACACCAAGTTCGTTTAGTTCTTCTACTATATTGAGAAAGTCTGACGGACGACGTGAGAGTCGAGAACATTCAAAAATCAAAATCTTGTTTACATTGTTCTCTTTTACAAATTCCATAAGTTCNCATAGNGCCTGACGTTCCTCTATCTTCTTCGCACCTGAAATTTTCTCTTTGAATTCTTTGAGAACTACATAGGAGTTCTTCTTTGCAAAGTCACGGAGAGATTTCAGCTGATGATTGTAGTCTTGTGTAGAGGTGGACACTCGCGCATAGATTACAACGTAGGTTTTATCTTCCATAAGTATCAATTTTATTATTTGGTGAAAAGTATCAATTTAATCTTATGAAACCTATATCCAAGAGTTTCAATCCGCATTCAGATTAATCTAAATGATTATCCTGATATTTCATGTTCGCTATTCGCACGAAGATTTTGCTCTCGTTCCTTTAAGAGGTTGACCATTCTGTCAGCCTTGTTGATGATATCTCCAAAATTTATGGGTGGAACACTACCGTATGTGCTGACTACGGGACGTGCTATCAATGCAAGGCATATTTGGAAGTGTTTCTCATTCCATTTGGATTGTTCTTGTATGTTCATGTCTTTTAATCTTTTATGATTATTCTGATACAGCGAATTTAATCGTAAATTTCGACATGACCAGGACTTAAACTGAAGATTATGAGACTTTTCGCATTATTTCGCATTTCGCTGATTCTTCATACTCCTATCTTCGTAGATTATATGTTTTCGTAGTTTCGTTCGCAGTTTTGATCAAATCAAAATAACGTTGACATGTTATTTTGACTACCCCATAAATATCATATACAATATATAAATATGAGATGAAGAAACAAGATACAACAACCTATAATGCAGCAGCAATATTCAGCAGACCCCTGAAAATGAAAGGTGATGGTAAAATCATTTACGGTGTATTATACAACAAGGAATTAGAAAAGCAGCGAGAGGGAACTCTTAACGACATGGAGCACTATATGTGTTATTTGAAAGCAATGGAGGATTTCCTGCACAATGGTGGTGATACATCCCAAGACAAGAAGATTTGGAAATTTGACGGATACTCAATACAATGCAACACCGCTGGCTTCCAAATACTACTGTCAAAACTCTTTAAGGTTTACACCAAATACAGCACTATTGAATTTGACCAACCTTTGGACTACACTTCTGATGAAGTGGATGATTGTTTTATAACTGATTACACATTTATGGAAAGACATGTATTTCCCTTCCCAGACAAGATACACAATAGAGATTAATAGATATGAAGATAGTTCTAAACCGCAGTAAGTTCTTGGAGCAGGGAATTAAGACAACACCATTGCATAATCTACTGAAACGAACAGAACTTGTAGATGAAAACAAGGTGATGGTTATTCAAGCAAAAGAGATAAGAGAAAATACAATAATCAAGAATCTTGATGAGTTCCTGAAAAGATGACTTCATCTCTATCAATATATGTTTCTGAGACCACAGCAAACACAAATTGTTTGCTGTGGTCTTTTTGTGCTTAATATTTCTCGATTTATCAGATTGTAGAACATTTCTGAAAAATCTGCTGTGTTTCCTTCCACCACAATGGTCGGCAAAGATATATAGGTTAGTTGTCAAGCCCTCCTGATCCAAAATCCATAAGTTTCTTTCTTTGCTCTTTTAAGAACCTCAAAAGCATCCCTATCCAATTGCTCTTGGTTTGAGAAATATTCGTTGGCAGAAATAAACGTATTTACAACGATGCATCTCTGATATTCATCACATAAAAAACCTCCATCAGTTGATACATACATTTTGGATAGCTTTCCTTTATATGTATATGTCGTACGATAAAATGAGCTGTTGTAAATTAACATCTCCCCAATAAATTCATTATCTATTGTTGGATTGGGTTCTTTGAGAAAGCGTTCAGAGTATCGGCGAAGAGAGTGCCACGAGAAGAACACAACGTCACTATCATCCGAACTTAATGCTACGTACCTATGACCTTGATAAAAAAAAGTGTTAAAAATGATAAAATATTGGTCGTTAGTGTTGACAGCAAAAGGGATAAAAACCCATTCTTCATTACATGTCCCATTCGAAATAATTGGTGTGAAGATTTTGTATTCCGTATGATTGGGATTCTGC
>JAAVFL010000007.1 GCA_014800795.1 Bacteroidales bacterium
TTTCTTTCTATTCTCATGATATTCCGAATAAATGTCATTTGTGACACTTTTTCGGAATACAAAGTTAGTCATAAATTTCATTCTGACAAAAAAATAGTCGGTTAATTCTACCCGCATTTGGGATTATTTTTGGGGGCGCTTGGGGAACCAGCCTCGTTGGACCCGACGACGCTGCTCAAAGACTTCGCCGATGCTCCAGAAGCTGCTGAAGGCAACGACGGCGAGCACCGACTGCCAGAAGACGTTGACACACAGCAGCGAGGCTACTGCCGTTGCGATGCCGAGCAAGAGGAATACCCACCAGCATTTAACACCGAAATAGTATTCGCCTTTGATAACCAGTGGATGAAAGAGGCCGATAACGAGGAAGGTGACGGCACCGATGGCGAGGCCAAGCAGATTGTTGGATTGGAGAAATTCAGTCATAGTCAGCGAGTTAAAAAGTCAGGCGCCGGGGAAAATCCTCGACGCCTTGTGACTCATACAGGATTCAAACCTGTAACCTTCTGATCCGTAGTCAGATGCTCTATTCAGTTGAGCTAATGAGCCAGCAAATATTTCGTTTTTTGCACTGCAAAGTTACGGCAGATTTTTGAACTGTGCAAATTTTTCGGGTATTTTTTTCAAAAAAATATTTCGGGTTCCACCTTGCCTACCACGGAACTTCCTCAGAGCATGGCTACTACATTGCTAATTGCCGCCATCAAGGATCTCTCCCGGGAGTGAGGGCGTCTCGCCCTCACATCTGCGGCCAACACGAGGCTTCGCGACGCAGCCGAGGGCGAGACGCCCTCGC
Source organism: Bacteroidales bacterium (assembly GCA_014800795.1). Lineage (GTDB taxonomy): Bacteria > Bacteroidota > Bacteroidia > Bacteroidales > Muribaculaceae > UBA7173. Next base: position 797 of record JAAVFL010000007.1, read on the forward strand.
TCCCGGCTTCGCGACGCTATTATTAAGCAATATTGCAAGATTGCAAGCCATAAATAACTAATCTATTGCAGGTCGGAATATTTTATTGGCGGGGTGGCAATTTTTTCGTATTTTTGCAGCCAAAATAAAACTAACCTGTTCAGAATTATGAATTTCAGATTTTTGATATCAGCCCTTATCGCATATTCTTCCATGACAGCCTCGTCGGCTCATGCCGAGGCCCTCAATTTGGTTGGAGCGTGGAGAGGGCCGAAGGATTTGGTGATTGACGTGTGTGATGACGGACGGAATCAACAATACGTTTGTTCGTGCGGCATTTTTCGTACTTGCGGATGGGTAAACCTCTCCACGACTTTTTCAAACGATTCTATTATTATAGTGTCTGAGGAAATCGGCCACCCGTTTGAGGGGAGGTTCAAGATTGTGTCAACAGACCGCCTTGAGGGGGTCCTGACAATGGGGAATGTCGGCGACGAATGGTTCTACAACGACAGCTGCGAGCTAATCAGACAGAAACCTGAGATGCCCGACAATCTCAACCATGCTCTTGAAGGAACGATTCTTCCCGCCGACTACGGGGTTCTGTCGCTCGACCGGGTGATGGCACAACAGGCCCTGCAGGCCGTCACACCCGATTCATATGGATATGCTGAAAAGAGAGAGGTGGAAAAGTTGCTCAACGCAAAGACATATCCCCTGACGCCCAAGGAAATGACCGGATTCAAACGCGTGCGCTCAATTCAGATCGATGGCCGCGACGGCATTTTCTCTTATCCTTACTTCAGCTGCCGATTCAGGGAGATTGACGGAAAAATCTTTTTTGAGAAAACAAAAGGGAGCCAACGCAAATCAGGCTTTTTGTATGAAAACAGTCCTGAATCTCTCATCTTTCTTGGCGGATGGAGCGTTAACGATGAACCGCAGGCGACCTACGGCAGCGAAAATTCCGTTGCCGGCACTGTCTACAAAATTAGCGCCGACAAAGCGATAATGATTTTCCCCTCGGAGCAAAGCCGCGTGGAAATATATGAACTTGTAAAATAAAACCTGTCAATTATTCAAGAAAACAAATGGGCTGCCGACCGCAATCGAAAGCAGCGCGGATTGATTGAATAATTTGATGAAGTTTTATCATTTTGTTTGCAGATTGGCATTTTTTTCGTACTTTTGCAACAAAATTCACGCATTTTCATATGGAACTATTAGATAATTTAGACAAAAAGATTCTCCACATCGTTATCCGCAACGCAAAAATTCCGTCGAAAGACATCGCCGCCGAGTGTGGCGTTTCGCGCGCTGCGATTCATCAACGCATTCAGCGCCTGATTGATTTAGGAGTGATTACAGGTTCGGGCTATAAGGTTAATCCGCGCTTTCTGGGCTTTTCGACCTGCACCTATATCGGGGTTAATCTGGAGCGCGGGGCAATGTATCGCGACGCGGTTCCTCACCTGCTGAACATTCCGGAGATTGTCGAGTGTCACTACACGACGGGACCCTACACGATGTTGATTAAGGTTCACGCGCGCGATAACGAGCACCTGATGCGCCTGCTCAACGACCGGATTCAGATGATTCCGGGCGTTACCGGCACCGAAACGCTGATTTCGCTCGACAAATCCATTGACCGCGAAATTCCGGTTCTCAACGCCCCGACCGATGGCAAATCTTACTGAGAAATGGACGGAGATAGAACACCTGCCCGAATGGGACGAGGAGTTCTATGACGTTTACACGGCCAAGAAGTTCGGCAAGTGGGTTATGCTGAAAACCCTGAAACCCGAGCTGAAGGAAAACCCGGAGTTCCAGGCAATGCTGGAACGCGAGTTTGAGGTGCGCTATAATCTTGCACACCCTCATATCATCATGATTAATGACCTGGAGGAGGTTCCTGGTCTGGGACTCTGCATCATTACCGACGACGTTTATGGCGACTCGCTGGCCAAGCTGATCGCCGACAAGAAGGTGACGCCGGCGATTATCAACAAGCTGACCCACGACCTGGTGTCGGCCATCGACTACCTGCAAACGAACCATGTTGTTCACAAGCCGCTGCGCCCCGAAACGGTGATTTTCACCGAGAACATACAGAACCTGAAGCTGATCGACGTCGGGTTCGACCAGAAGCATGCGCTGGCGCCGACCGACGTTGCCGACGACATACGCTCCTTTGGCCGCGTTTTGAACCTGGCGCTCGACGCCTGTCCGGAGCTGGCCGACGCCCCGAAGCTGCGCCTGATTGCCGAGCGCGCCGAGGGTCCGCTGCCCTACTCCACCGTTCAGCAGCTGCAACTGGCCATCAGCGGCGCCTCGGACCGCCGCATTTATATTGCTCTGATAACGTTTCTGACCCTGACGGTCGCCATTCTTTCGATTATTCTTATTCTTCACCCATGATTGAAATTAAGGAAATACCCCTGAAGAAACGCAAACTGAAAAAGTTTGTGGAGTTTGCCAACACCTTATATAAAAGTAACGACTGCTACGTTCCGCCGCTGCTGAGCGACGACGTTAACACCCTGCGCCCCGAGGGCAATCCGGCATTTGATTTCTGCGAAAGCGCCTGCTGGATGGCCTATCGCGACGGCAAACCGGTTGGCCGCATAGCCGGCATTATTAACCGCACGGTCAATGAGCGCACCGGCAAGCGCGACGCCCGCTTCGGATTCGTTGACTTCATCGACGACGCCGAGGTTGTTGACGCCCTGTTCAGAACCGTTGAGCAATGGGGCCGCTCAAAGGGTATGACTGAAATCGTTGGTCCGCTCGGTTTCACGGACATGGACTACGAGGGTATGCTGGTTGAGGGTTTTGACCGCCTCGGAACTATGGCTACCATCTATAACTACCCCTACTACCCCGCCCACATGGAGCGCATGGGCTATAAACCCGACGCCGACTGGATTGAGTTCCAAATGAAGGTTCCGGCAGAGGTTCCGGCAAAGATGAAGCGCGTTTGCGAGATTGTGCGCACCCGATTCGGGCTCCACACCGCCGAGCTGACCTCGCGCAAGCAGCTCAAGGAGCGCTATGGCCACAAGCTCTTCGAGGTTATCAACGAGGCCTACGACCAGCTCTATGGCTACTCGCCGCTGACGCCGAAGCAGATTGATCATTACATTAAAATGTATCTCGACATCATCAGCCTCGACAGCGTTTGCGTTATCGTTGACAAGGAGGATAATCTGGTTGGCATCGGCATTTCAATGCCGTCGCTGAGCCGCGCGCTGCAAAAGTCGGGGGGCAAGCTGTTTCCGCTCGGCTGGATTCCGATTCTCAAGGCACTGCGCGGACGGGGCACCGACATTGTTGACCTGCTGCTGGTGGCCATCAAGCCGGAGTATCAAAACAAGGGCGTCAATGCGCTGCTTTTCGAGTATATGATTCCGCGCTACAATGCTCTTGGCTTCAAATATGCGGAGAGCAACCCCGAGCTGGAATCGAACTCCAACGTTCAAAAGCAGTGGGAATACTTCGAAACCGAGCAGCATAAACGCCGCCGCACCTTCCGCAAAGCATTGTAAACACTTTTTAACATCTTTCTTTAACACCAAAATCAGGTTTCATTGCTGACAATTTGACATAAAAACCGCCGAAAATCGACATTTGTCAACACGCAGAGACATATAGAACAGCAGTAATGACATTTCGACCAATTTATGTTAAACAGCATTTTACTTGACAAAGTGAAAAATCCGTTGTAACTTTGCAGTGCAAAAAGCGAAGAAATCTTTTTCATTTTAAGTGTACTATAACAAACAATAGGCTTAGACATAACGAATAATAGCATTTAAGTACTACCGTAAAATCCTTTTTTCAAGATAGAGGCTCGTCGAGATGACGCGCCTCTATTCTTTTATAGTAATCAGGAGCCGACAGATACCGAAGATGGAGGTCAGACAAGGAGCATGGCCACGATAACGCCNACNGAGTCGGCGAGGAAGTCGAGNGGNTCGGCGCCGCGGCCCAGGTGCATGGCGCCCTGGAGNAGCTCTATTATCCCGCCGGCGGCAATTGAGATNAGCGNAGGCAGCAGGCGCCGACNCAGCGCAACCGGCTGCCCGCGCCAAAGGTCGAGGGCGAGGCAAACGTAGAGNGCGCCNAACATGATNGCATGAACGAGCTTGTCGGTGTGTTCCCAAAAAGGGATGTCGTTATCGGGNAGCGGCTTCGGAACGAGCGTCAGATAGAGAATAAGCCCCGAACAGACTGCCGTCAGCAGCCAGCGGGGCAAACGCAGAAAGGGGCGGAGCAGGCGAATCATTCCAAAGCGANGCGCAAAACGTCGGCAACGTTGCTGACGTAGCTGAACGTCACTCCGTCGAGATAGGCCGGATTGATGTCGTCGACNTTGCGGCGGTTTTCTTCGGAGATGATAATCTCCGAGATGCCNGCACGCTTTGCGGCGAGAACNTTTTCCTTTATGCCGCCAACGGGGAGCACCTTGCCGCGNAGGGTGGTTTCGCCGGTCATCGCAACGCCGCGNCGCACCGGGCGACCGGTCAGNGCCGACACGATGGCCGTNACCATAGTNATGCCGGCCGAGGGGCCATCTTTCGGAATGGCGCCTTCGGGAACGTGGATATGGATGTCNGCCTTCAGGCGNTCGGGNTCGATCTGAAACTCGGCTGCGTGGGCCTTGACGTAACGGTGGGCAATGGCCGCCGACTCCTTCATAACGTCGCCGAGATTGCCGGTCAGGGTCAGGACGCCGTCGCCCTTTCCGGGCGTGGTAACGGCTTCGATAAAGAGNATNTCGCCGCCTGCCGCAGTCCAGGCCAGNCCGGTGACCACGCCGGGNAGGCCGTCGGTNGAATATTTGTCGTGGCTGTTGGTNTCAACGCCCAGGAGCGGNCGCAGGGCCGCGGGCTCAACNGGCAGAGCGAAGTCGGTTCCNGCAACCTTGGCGCGCACATATTTGCGCAACACCGAGGCNAGGCGCTTCTGGAGCTGGCGCACGCCGCTCTCNGCCGTGTANTTGTCGATGATATATGAAATCGCAGCATCGGAAACAGGAACTTCGTCGGCCTGCAGNCCCATTTCCTCGCGAAGGGTCGGCAGCAGGTGGGTGCGGGCGATTTCGAGCTTTTCTTCGGCGGAATAGCCCGTCAGCGAAATGACCTCCATGCGGTCGAGCAGCGGNCCCTCGATAGTTGAGAGGGTGTTGGCGGTNGTGATGAAGATTACCTGCGACAGGTCAAAGTCCAAATCAACGTAGTTATCGTGGAACTTGGNGTTCTGCTCCGGGTCNAGAACTTCGAGCAGNGCAGCCGAGGGGTTGCCCTTGTAGTCCTGGGCGAGCTTGTCGATTTCGTCGAGCATGATAACGGGGTTCATNGTTCCGGCGCGACGGATGGCGTCGATGATGCGTCCGGGCATCGCGGCGATATAGGTTCGGCGATGGCCGCGGATTTCGCTTTCATCGTGGACGCCGCCCAGGCTTACGCGCTGGAATTTGCGCCCCAGGGCGGCGGCNATGCTGCGGCCCAGCGAGGTTTTGCCAACGCCGGGAGGGCCNACGAGGCAGAGAATCGGCGCGTGGCTCAGCGGCGAGTGCATAATCATTGCCAGCTGCTCGAGAATGCGCTCCTTAACCTTTTCGAGGCCGGAGTGGGTCGAGTCGAGCTCGGCCTGGGCGGAGNCAAAATCGGTCNTGGAGTTCGACGACTTGCCCCAGGGGAGGTCGAGAACGGTCTGCAGGTAGGCATATTGCGTCTGNAAGTCGGGCGACGACGGGTTCAGGTGGTCGAGNTTGTTGATTTCGCGGGTCANGGCGTCAATCGCCTCCTCGGGGAGGGAAAGAGTCTCAAGNTTATCGCGAAACATCTGAACCTCCGAGCCNTCGCCATAGAGCTCGGCGCGGATGCTCTCCATCTGCNCCTCAAGAATGGCGTTGCGCTGGCGCTCGCCCATGCGTTCGCGGGCGGCGGCCTCGACTTCGGCGCGGATGCGCTCTTCGTCCTTTCGGGCAATCAGATTGTCNATCAGCGCTTCGAGGCGCGTGCGGATTGACTTTTCNTGCAGCAGGCCAATGCGGTTCTTGACCTCGAGCGGCGCGGCAACACACATTGAGTTNACAATGGCGGCCATCGACGGCTCCTTGGCNTCTTTNTCGCGGGCGGGAATGGCGCCGGGAACCGANGAGCCGGCGGANCACTCGGTCATGAGGCGGTCGGCCATGTCGAGATGAGCCTTGAAATCGTCGTTGACGCGNGGCATTGCGTCGCGCACGGGCGTGGCCTTNACGGTCAGCGCCTCGGCAATGATAGTGTCGGCCGGCCCGTCGATNAGAATCTTTTCGGGGTGACACGAAACCATTGCAACGGCGTTATCGTCGGGCATCGGAATCACCTTCAGCACCTGACCGACAACGCCGAGCTTATAAAGGTCGTCGAGACGCGGATTATCAACCGCCGGGTCGCGCTGACAAACGACGGCTACGGCCAGGTTGAGACTCTCGGCGAGTTCAGCCAGCCGCCGCGACGACTGGCGCACCAGATGGATTGGAAATATTACGCCGGGAAACAAAACGAGATTGCGCGTTGGCAAAACAGGCAGCGCATTATAGTTCAACTCGGCGGAAAACTCAGTATTTTTCAGTTCAATGTGTCCTACCGACACGGATTCTTGTCTGCTCATAAAATAATAGCGGGAGGGGTGATCGCGTTGGGATTCGAACCCAAGACCCACAGCTTAGAAGGCTAATAACTTAGCGTTGAAACACTGTTTTTTAAGTGGTTATTTTCAGTCGTTGTAAAACATTTGTAAAACACAAATCCAAAGTGTTACATTAGGTTTGGCGGAGGTATGATTCCAGCGATTTTATCATTGCCAGCGCCTTTGGGTTGGCCTTGACTATTACGCTGAGCCTGGCGAGAATCTTCAAGGCGTCATCTACGCTATTACAGCCGGGAGGGCGCTTGGGAGCAACGGATTTTTCCAGAAACTCCGCGGCTGCCCGGATGCTTAACCCACCGTCGTAGACAAGCTCCTTTATGCGACGCAAAAGTTCAACGTCGTCGGTGCTGTAACGCCTATGACCTCCATTGGTGCGCCGCGGCTGCAGCTGCGAGATCTCTCTCTCCCACCATCGCAAAGTGCTGGCCGGAAGATTGAGCATTTCGGCGACCTCTGCGGAAAGGTAATATCTCTTGTCGGTTGAAGCCATTTTTTATTGCTCATTGGAGTTTTCTTTCTCCGTGATATACCAGTGGGCAGCCTCAACAATGATTGCAAGTGCCAACCATAACACGGCGGCTATCGCTCCCTCAGCCAGAGCTATGACAAAGTCAATAAATCCATAATCGCCATATTCAGGGGTGCCCAACCACGAAGCAAGCGGAATGCCGAACAGACAGAGGCAGGCGAATATTTTCAGCGCGAGAATTATGCGCGCACGATTGGTTTGATTCATAATGTAAAATGATGTCTTAAAGTAAAGTGATGTAAGTGTATTGGTTCCCGCGCAGGTTCATTTGTCGCCTCCCTATGTGGATTCTTTCTATTATCAACATACAAAGACAGTGATTTGTTGTGAATTGTCAATATTTAACGTAGAGATTTTTGCCTGGGGTCATTTATTGAGAACCTTGACGGCATTTTTCCCGTCATACTTAATCAATATCTGCCCCCTTGCAGCGGCTTCGTCAACCTCTACCCCATTAAGGTTATAGGTGCGTTCGCGATAATCGCCGTCGTCGCCCAAATATACATCGTTTATAGAGTTGGTAGAATTGAACATTATTGCAATCCCGTTGTACCCTTGTTCAGAGTTGCCGCAAGGGATAATCAGCCAATTAAGAACGTCGCTGTAAACAATATTTTCAAAATCTACATTATACCAACTTAGTTGAGATATGGTGGATAACGGCGAATAGAAGTCGCTAAGTTTATAGGCATTATTTTCGGTAAACAGACGGATTCCTTCGGATTTGGAAAAGGTAAGAGCGAGAATTTTATTGTTTTTAATGTAGGTTAAACACACCTCGGAAACAGAGGAGAGAGAGTTGCGGCTGTATATGATTGCGGGATTAACAGCGACGTTGATTTTGTGTCCGTTTTGGATTACCCAATCAAAAGCAGACTTATCCCATACGCGCCAAGAAACATTAATGTCGGATGGCGCATAATAATTCTGGGCATTGTTAACAAAAGGCAGCAGCATTAAAATCAATGTTAGTAACTTTTTCATAATTGTGGAGTTGTCTGGTTCTTGAATTAGCTATATATTGCTGAAAAAATATTGGTGACCTTGCTTTTTAGCTCGTACCATTTTAAGACATCCAACGTGTCAATTGCTTTGTTGAAAGCCATTACAGTCTTCACTTGCTTTGTCTGCTTATCAAGTTTGCTTCCAAGTTGATTTATTATGTTCTGCAATGAATTGGTGACAATATCCAAAATGCTCTTGACTGCTTTCTTATCATTATCACTCATATCTTGTTGATTAATTAAATCCAATATGTACTGAACGACGGAGGCTACTTGTGGTGAAATAGCTAATCCCGTTTCTACATCTTTTGCAATTCCATTTTCTTGTTGAACTTTAGAAGGATCGAGTAAAATAATCGGTGTGAGCGAGTTCGCGATTAATTGAGACAAGTTAGATATGACTCTGGTGCACATTTTATTATATATTATTATATATTTATGAATGAACTATTATTTAGCATTATTAGATGCTTTGTCGTTTTGAGGTTCAGCAGCTTGTTTCGATATAGATTCGTTGGACTCTGAAACAGATTCCGTAGGAACGCTGACTTCTTGCAGTCCGAAAATGTTTTTAGCTGCATCAAATAGTCTTTGCGCTGCCGCTTTTTCATCTTGAAGTTGTTTTAGGGATTCAGCCACCTTTTCATCTATACGTTTTCGGCAATCTTCCGCCTGCTCTTCAAATTTTCTCTTAGTTTCTGTAATACCCTTAACTTTCTCTTCTTCGATAACAGTCAATAATGTCTGCCTGCCTGACTGAAGTATGTTCGCGAGCTGTGTATTTAGGTCTTTTTCTTGCTCTTTTAGGCGTGCTTCATATTTGGATTGTTCAGCAGTTATCATTTGTGAAAGTCTTTCCACACGCGCCGTAATATCATCAACCGTCCTTTGTGAAGTTCGCTCCAGCTCCTCAATCTTTTTGTTGTAAACGTCGTTCAACCTGTCGATGTCTACTCTTACCTTGTCACGCGCATTGTAGATACTATTGAGGGATTCGTGCCCGCGATTCTGCATCTCATCCACTTTGTACATCGCGTAAATGGAGAAAACCAAAAATACAATCATTAGGACACTTGCCCATAAAGTTAGGTTCTCAAAGTCCTTGCTCATTCTTTGCGAATGAGTCTCCAGCAATGAGTTTATGGCGTGGACATCTTCTTTGTAAGTTTTTATAAACACACTTTGCTCATCACAAGTGTTTTCAATATAAAATACATTGACATTGTCGACTGACTCATAACATGGGCAATAGTTAAGACTGTCAAGTTTCGATATATAATCCGTATGTTGCGCGATTATGCTATTAAAGGTAGTTCTATATATATGATTACTAAACGCAAAATAAAATATAGCAGTTCCAACAAGTGCCATGAGCACTGCCAAAAAAGTCCATTTGTGAACAACTTTTGATCTATCGGTGGTGGCAAATGCGCAAGTTCTCTTGCAGAGGGGGTCTAACGGCCTCTTTTCGTCGTATTCCATTGTGTACAAATTAAAATGTTATAATTCAAAATTCATATATGCTCACTTTTGTTAAGATTTTTTCACATTTGTGACTAAAGATTTATGATGCTGGCGAGAATGTGTTCTTTACCGGGTGATCATTCTTATCAGTTAGTTATTATTCGTTTTTGTAGGTTAATTGTAGGTTATTGGTTTAGTTCTTGGTAAATGTTTTCTTTCCATTCGGCCAAAGTTGCCGGAATTTCTTTGCACTTTATCCGATTTATAAGCGATGCAAGCAAAACAATGCCTACGAGTCCGCATACCCACCAAACACTCACATTGGGATTGTATATGCGAAATATCGGTATAACTAATGGCAATACCATAACAATACATTGAACGCGATGCCACGGACACAAGTGAACTTGTTGCGAAAGCACAAAGCAAAAGATTGCAGAGGGTATAGAGGTCATAAAAAGGAAACCAAGCAGCAATGAAAGATTGACCGGTAACCAAATATCGCAAACGCTCAAAACCACCATCAACGCTGTGTAATAGAACGGATAACGTTTTACCGTATTGGTCACGGGCTTAACTATACTAAAAAGATAATCAGCCATGCCTCTGTCTATATCTTGTTGGGGCATGGGGTTGTTTGTATATTCAGGCATATCCATATGTCTATTATACGCTATCATGTTTTAATTTCACACATGTAGTTTACTATTCAGTTAAATATAATTTTAATTCTTCAATCCTTCCCAATTCTTTACCGTCCAATTTGTTTGCCTCGCTCAATAGCACTCGTTTTTGATTAGATGATAAATGGACGTTTTCTAATTTCGCTATATTATCTAAAAGGGAATTTAGCATTGCATTAGCAGGTATAGACTCGTTGTTGTTTATGAATAATGATATTCCTGATATTGTTGTAAAAATCAATTTCGTCAAACGTTCGTCCTGAGATTCATTAAATAACACGGCTGCCCACGTCAACGCAGAATAACGAATTACTTGTGCACGAGTATTTAATATACTGCTTTGAATTTCTGCAACAGACTCGCCTAAATCGTTTATATCGTCGTCAAGCTCGGCGATTTTTGAACGTCCATGTTTGCAGCATTCATCAAGATTTTCTAACCGTTCGGTGAATCGGCGCTCAATCTCATCTTTTGTATTGTACAATTCATCCTTCGCTTTTATTGTGCTAAAGATTTGCCACCCGACCAAAAGGGTTACAAGTAGAGCCATAAATCCTACTATTACACCCCAATAATCTACACCGATTGAAGATGTATAATGTTCAAAATCTTTTATCTTGGATATGCGAGGATAAAACACAGCAATGTAATGCACACATATTCCCACACAAAAGAATATAGCAATACCCACTATAATCCGTACATAGAACCCAATGCCGTGAATTTCTCGTTCAATAATTTCAAGATGCGGTGCGGCTTTATTTTCAAGACGAGAAACACGTGCGTGTAGATTGCACATATAAATAATGAATATCACCAGCGCAACAATCGCCATAAATGTAATGAACACAAGCAAACAGGGCTTCATTTTTTTTCTTTCAATAGGTTGATAACTTCGTTTTGGGCTTCGAGTAATTTGCGCTGTAACACGATAACCTCCGCCGCTATGGCGTCACTTGTAGTATTGTCGTAAGCAGACATATCGCGGTTGTCAACATTTTCAATTTGCTTTGCTACAAATCCGTTTTTGCCACTCGCCGAATATTGCTCGAAATGACCGCAGAGTGTATCATTATCAAAAAAACAGCAAATATTTACTCCAAGATGGCGCGCAATAGCCTCCAAATCTGCGGCCTGAATCTGATTAAGGCGAATTGAGCGATGCAGATTTTGAGGGGACATACCAATGTTTGTCGCCAATTCTGCAACTCCGAGTCTTTTTTGCTTGCACAGCTCCTTTATACGCAATAGGTTCATGATGTTCGGACTTTGTAGTTTTACGGATGATTTCGTCTTAAATATTTTAGTTTAACATTTTTTAGCATTAAATATTTTCATATACAGGAAAATATATGTTACTTTGCAGTGTCTTTAACAAAAGAGTTTGCGAAAGACAATAACAAAGCGGGACAGCGTGATTGCGCTATCTTTCTAATTTCCAACTGCAAAGTTACGCGTTCCGTTTTGTTTTTCCAAATTTTTAATCAAAAAAACTTTAATCAAACTTTAAGAACGATGGTGAAACTTTCACGAGACAAGGTAAGAGCAATGTTGCCCGACGATCATATTCTCGTTCTCTGCGACTCCTATAAGGAGGTCGATTCGGCCTTTCAGACCGCAAAGCAGATGATTAAGGAGCTTCGTGAAAACGGCAACGATAAGCGCATTGCGGTTTCCAGGTCTTATGCAACCAACACCGTGATACTACGAAGTGGAATAAACAACTAAACAAACCACAGCCTTTATGACAACATTAATTGAAATCAACAATAAGCGCGGTTCAATTTCATTGGAGGTCGCCGGCATCAACCCTTCTGACTTTCAAAGAATCCTGGAACAAGTTGTTACCTGCGGCTCAACAATTGCAGGACTTGCAGTAACCGAATCTAAAACCGAAAGCAAGGAGTGAGGTATGGAAAACAAGCCAACAAATTCGTTTACATATACGCAGCCTTATGACGAGAGCCACGTTTCACATGACATCTCCAAAATGGCAATGCTTTTTATTGACCTCATGTGTCAACAAGCCGAAGCCAATAAAAGTTACGGCGAACTAATCCGCTCCAAGGATGCCTTGGCGCAGTTCGGATTTAACAATACCAAAAACGCCGAACTACTTGGCGAAATGTCGACTCAGATATCCGAATATAAGAACGCCATTGATACACTCGCTTTTATGGAGAGCGTATGGAAAAAGTTCGGCAGGGACGCGATGGTGGTGCGTTACGACCAATTCTTCCAAATCCTTGAAAAGTATGATATGGTTTGCGGTTCATTTGACCGCTACCTCGGATGCGTACCGCAGTTTGCACTTGATACGCTCACACGCCTTAACGAGATGTGGGAGCGTAAGGAGCTGGCAGACGAATATGCCAATCCGTTTGAATGGAGCAATGTATTCTCCATTTACAATGAGCATGCGGCTATATCCTCACTGAAGAGCCACCTGCGAATGCCTTTCATGGCCGCTGAACATATAGTAAACAAAATTAACGATGCAACCGGTTGTGAGGGTGATGGTTTTATAAAGAATCCGACCCCTAACAATTTGTCTGATGTGCTATTCATTGCCGCTCCTGCCGCCGATATGCAACCCATTGAAATGGGAGTAGAGTTTAGAACGGAGAAACTGGAAGAGTTGAGAGGTGCAATACCTACGACCATTCCCGAAAGGCGTGAAGCGCTGCAGGAATCGCTATATATGGGCTTTCTTTCTTATACAGAATACAACAGGATAGAAAAAGAATTTTTTATGGCTATGGAAAAGCGCCGTAGAGAAATTAGGGCGGCTCACAAGGGAGTCAAAGATGAGGAAAATCGTCTGAAAGAGATTATCGCCGCCTCCGACATCAATCGCTACGCCAAAATCAAGTTCATTCACAAAGAGCCGGAAATTGTTCGCATTCTCAAAGATCCGTTCATCTGCTCACTCACTACTTATGGAGTGCTCATACATACAAAATGGGGCGCAGAAGCCGAAGATGCCACAATCAGACATTACGAGCAGCTGCGCGACGCAATCATGGGAGGCGCAAAATGAAACGCTATATCACAACATCGTGTGCTTTCGGCGCAGTCATTATCGCCACAATCGCCGTTATGATGTTTTTGCTCCACGGCTTAGCCGGCGCAATTCTCTACCTTCTGTTTGCCGCAATCTGCCTGACACCTGCGGCGCTGAAAGCGCGAGAAATATTCAAAAGAGAGAAACGAAATTAACCAAATCGGGAGTGGCAAGCCAACCGGCCATAACGTGATGATGAGTTTGTGAAATTTTGAAACCCCGCCACTCCCGATTTTTCAACCAATTATACCCCTAACAAATATGCCTATAACGATTGAACGCAATGAACTGAAACAGCTGCTAACCGAGGTGGCGGAGGTTGCCGTGGCCGCATACAGGCGCGAGCAGACCCCGGCAAACGACCGGCTGTCGCAGAACAAGGCGTACAAGATGTTCGGAGAAAGCAGAGTGAAGGGATGGGTTGAACGCGGGCAGATATTCCCCATACGCGACGGTCGATCAAAGACCTCTACCAGGTATTATTCGTTGGCCGAGCTGCGGGTATTGGAAGCCACGGAGCGCACGCTGCCGATATTCAACTGCCCCCGCCGCAAATCTGCCGTCTGACCCCTCGCACAGCTCTCTCCGACAATCTACGGCATGCGCCTCAGCCGCAAATGGGCGCACACGAACTTTGACATCGCGGACTTGCACACTTGCTCCGATGAAGGCATCGGCAAAATGCAAGGAGTATTAACAAGTAATACAGAGCCGGCCAACGCCGCTGCGCAACGCAGACGTAGCCGGACAACCCAATATGCTATCCCGCGCCCTATGTGAGCCGAATGGCGGGGCGTAAGCAGTCAACAAAAGAACCTGCGCGGGAACCAATACAACAACATATCTTATGCTATACCTGCGACTTATTATCGGCGGCACGATTGTGTTGGCGCTGATTTACTACGTCATGCTCATAGGCCAGTGCTTCGGTCTGTGGAAGATAACCATGCAGCGATTGACGTTCTCGAAAATGTGTATTCCTTTCTATTATTGGATAATATCACAAAAACCATAATTAACCAACCAAAAAGCAATGATTAAAAAAACACAGATTTTGGGCATCTCGGCGGCAGTCGTCGGCGTTGCCGTGTTGTGTCTGCTCGGTTCACTCGTTGAAGACGAAGACAAGTCAAAGAACTATGTATGTCAAATGCCAATTACCGGTGAATATTCAGTGTGGACTGACGGCGGCCTGCAGTGGCAGGGATTCGGCTCAGTGCGCGAGTATTCCAAGACCTCGCAAATCGAGTTTTCTGACCTTGAAGTTGACACTCTGCAAGGTTATGTCGTTTCGGGCGAGAACCCCGCAGCCTCAACTACATTCAACGACAAAGGTCGCGGATTTATCGTAGGGTCCTTCCGCGTGGTACTCCCGACCGATGAACAGAACATGATGAAGATTCAGCGCGACTTCGGCAGCGAAAAGGCATTAATCAACAACCTCGTTCGCCCGACGCTCTACAAAGTTATTACCTCATGCGGACCGCTAATGTCGTCGCTGGAATCGGTCAGCGAAACGCGAACCGACCTCATGCACTACATAACAGACCAGCTGAATAATGGCGTTTATAAAACCCGAAGCCGCAAGATTGAGGCGGTCAACGAAGTAACGGGTGAAACGGAGATTCGCACACAGGCGGAGATTATCACCGACAACAATGCCCCCGGCGGTTACAAGCGCCAGGAAAATTCGCCGTTCGCCCAATATGGTATCACCTGCGGCCTTGTGTCAATTACCGACATTAAATACGACAATGCCACGCAGTCACAGATTGACGCACAGAAAGCCGCCAATCTCGCGGTCATCACGGCTAAAACTCAAGCCGCAAAGGCAATGCAGGATGCCATCACTGCTGAAGAACAAGGCAAAGCTGCTGCCGCAAAAGCAAAGTGGGAACAGGAAAAAGTCAAGGCAACCGCAGTTACGAAAGCTGAACAAGAAAGAGAGGTCGCAAGACTCGCCGCTGAAAAAGCCAAGTTCGATAAGGAAAAAATCATTGCCCAGGGTCAGGCAGAGGCCGAAGCCAACCGCCTTAAAGTCCAGGCAGGTCTGACGCCACAGGAAAAAGCCGAGTGGGATTACAAAACCGCCGTTGGCATTGCTGAAGCTCTTGCCAATTCAAAAGTGCAATGGGTTCCGCAGGTGATGATGGGCGGCTCACAAGGGAGTAATAGCGCAATGGATGCCGTCGGACTCAAGATGCTCCTTGATGTAAGCAACAGCATCAAATCTAAATAAGCGGAGCAATCCGCAGCCCGTGTAGCTCAATGGTAGAGCATTGGCAAATAGCCGAAGGTTGTTGGTTCGAATCCGACCACGGGAACCAAAAGCATCTAAATATTAACCCAAAACGACTAAAACATGATTGGAAAGAAAGTAATCGTCCGTGGCGACCGTTCCGGTGTATTCTTCGGAGTGCTTGCCGAACGCAAAAACAAAGAGGTAAAGCTAACAAACTGTCGCTGCCTGTGGTATTGGAGCGGCGCAGCATCACTGTCACAACTCTCGGTTGATGGTGTGGCAAATCCTCAGGAATGTAAGTTTACTGTAACCGTGAGCGAGATTTTAGTTCTCGACGCAATCGAAATTATTCCTTGTACCGAAAAAGCTATTAAATCTATTGAAGGAACATGGGAATGGAAGATGTAAGAGATAAGATAGCAGAATTTCTATCAATCGATATTGGCTCGGGCGATGGCTCGGGCGATGGCTCGGGCTGGGGCTCGGGCGATGGCTCGGGCGATGGCTCGGGCTGGGGCTCGGGCGATGGCTCGGGCGATGGCTCGGGCGATGGCTCGGGCTGGGGCTCGGGCGATGGCTCGGGCTGGGGCTCGGGCGATGGCTCCATAAAAGAGTGGCAGGGACAGAAAGTCTACCTTATCGATAACGTCGCTACACTCATAGACTCAGTTCATGGTTCTTTCGCCAAAGGCCGCATCCTATGTCGAGATTTTACAACCGAGAACTGCTATATCGCCAAAGCCGAAGGCAAATATTTCGCACACGGAGAAACTCTTCGCAAGGCATTCGAAGATGCTAAAAACAAGGCATTCCGAGAGATGCCGGAAGATAAGCGTATCGAAAAGTTCAAGGCGCAATACCCCGATAACTACGCCAAGATTCCCGCAAAAGAGCTGTTTGAGTGGCATAACCGTCTGACCGGTTCCTGCGAAATGGGGCGTCGCAATTTCGCGTGCCAGCATGGCATAGATATTGACAACGACAGCTTCACGGTCATAGAATTTGTCAATCTTACCCGAAACGACTACGGAGGTCAAACAATCGCCAAAATACTTGATTAATGATATTAATATGAGAAGACCAACAACAGGAGACAAAGTAAGGATAATATCTTTACCATTCTCACTAGACCACCGCACCGACTTTATCGGCAAAATCGCGGAAATAATCCTGGACGACCATAGACACATGCCTTATTTAATAAGTCTTAATGCCACCAAATACTGGTTTTTTGAGTCGAATGTAGAACTCGTCGAAGAAGCCCCAGCGTCCCCAAAGCCCAAACGCAGACTCAAACCCGGCGACAAGGTGCGTGTTCGAATCCCGCTCCTCTCACAATGAATTAACAAAACAATACTCACCTAATGACTCAAACAAACTTCGAAACAATCAAAACGGAAATCCTAAGCCGCGCAAAAGCAGCCAACGCCTGCACGGCTCAATACCGCAGAGCACTTGAATCCGAAACAATGTCCGCACTCATGGACGTAGTCAAAGACAATTTCCATTGGGCGTGTGTGAATAAGGTTGTCACGGCTGATCTGATTGAACGCTACCGCGAGGATTTCGCGGCGCATGACATATTCCTCAACGTCAACGTCGAACGCGGCTATCTACTTTGCAACAGCGCCACGGTAACGGCTTGCAACAGCGCCAGGGTCGAGGCTTACGGCAGCGCCACGGTCGCGGCTTACGACAGCGCCAGGGTCGAGGCTTACGGCAGCGCCACGGTCACGGCTTACGACAGCGCCAGGGTCGCGGCTTACGACAGCGCCACGGTCGAGGCTCACGGCAGCGCCACGGTCGAGGCTCACGGCAGCGCCACGGTCACGGCTTACGGCAGCGCCACGGTCGAGGCTTACGACAGCGCCAGGGTCACGGCTTGCGGCAGCGCCACGGTCGAGGCTCACGGCAGCGCCACGGTCACGGCTTACGACAGCGCCAGGGTCGCGGCTTACGACAGCGCCAGGGTCACGGCTTGCGGCTGCGCCTATTGCACTTCATATTACACAATCGAATGTAAGTTATCCGACAACGCGATATACAGAGAGCAGTCGACAAATACGATCTACTACGCTTCCGACGAAATCAAATTTGAAAAACGATCAAATCAACAATAGATATGGGAATCAAAACAAAATTCAACCTTGGCGACAAAATCTGGGCTGTTATCAACAGCAAAGCAACCGAAATAGAAGTGACAGCAATCTCAATCACTGCCAATGGAATCTTCTACGGCGACTCGCAATATAACATGCACCGCGAGTCAGAATGTTTCTTCTCCAAACCCGAACTGATAGACTATATAGTTTCAGAATAACCGCTATGGAAACCAAAATTTGTAAAGATTGCGGGCGAGAACTGCCGCTAACAGACTTCATCCCCACCCGCAATGGCAAACGAATGTCCGCGTGCAAATCCTGCGTGCAAGAAAAACGTGCCAACACCCGCTATGAACGTGCCCAAATGGGGGGGGGTAAACAACCGCCCTTTTCCGACCCCGACTTCGACGGCAAAGACCCCGGCGAAGTCGTGCGCCTGATGGGGCGCGCCCAACGCTGGCTCCAATCACGCGGCTACACAATCCGCCTCGACGGCGAATACACCAAAACAACCGTCCACAAACTTAAATTTTAATGCAAAACATCATCTACGGCCTCAGCAACGAAACCTATCATCGCGGAGAAGACTACCGCGAGTACCTGTCGAGCACCCAACTGAAATGGTATCTTAAATCCCCTCGCCATTTCCGCCACATGCTCGACCATCCCGAAGACGAAACCGACGCAATGCGCTTCGGCTCCCTCTTCCATGACTGCCTGGCAGCCCTGGCCGAAGGTTGCTCACTGAGCGAGGTGCTCAGCGCTATCGCCGTATTTGAGCCACCCGTCAACGACCGCGCCGGCCAACCCTATGGTGCAACGACCAAGGCCTACAAAAAATCCCTCGAGGCTTTCTCCGCCGAACATGACGACGCATTCATTTCCTCAGCCGCAGAAAAAGACACCATCAGCCAAATGCTCAACTCAATGCTCTGCGGCTGCGGCGCAACCTCCAAAAAAATCCAAGAGATTCTGCGCCGCGGAAAACCCGAAGCCAGCATCTTCGTCGAATACGAGGGCTGCAAATTCAAACTCCGCCCGGACCTGCTCGTCCGCTATAAACAGCGCGGAGATAACTGCGCCGACATCTACGACTGGAAAAGCGTAACCACCGACGACCTCAGCGCGGAAAACATCAACCGCATAATCCTCCGATATGCCTACCACATAAGCAGCAGCTTCTATCAGTTTTTCTACCACGAACTGACCGGCATATGGCCGCGGTTTATTCTCGTCCTCGCCAGCAAGGCCGCACCTTTCGATTGCGTAATGGTCGATATGGCAAACTACGGCTACCGCTACCAGCCCCTCTACGACATGGTCGTTCCAGGACCCGGCGCCGTTGAGTTCAAGCGACTCCTGGACCTACACCTCGAATGCACCGCAACCAACAACTATCCCGGAGCGGAAATGTTCAGCGCAGACAACAAATGCCGCATCCTGGAAATTGACCCCCCGAAATACTACTCAAACAAATTTATTGAAGACTATTAACAATGCCAACCGAACTAACCGCCCCCCAACCCAAACCGTGGCAAACCGGCGAACCGCGCCAACGACTTCATGCCGCCCTCGTTTACATTCAAAACAACCTCAAAGCCTCCAAAGACCTCAAAAACGACTTCGGAGGCTACAAATATCGCTCATGCGAATCAATCCTCGAAGCAGTCAAACCACTGCTCAAAGAAACCCACACAACACTCGTCATGCGCGACAACCCCCACCAGCTGAGCGACCGATTCTACATTCGCGCCGAAGCAATCCTCTCCAATGGCGAAGCGGAAATCTCAGCCTGTGGATACGCCCGCGAGGAACTCGCAAAAAAAGGCATGGACAGCGCCCAGGTAACCGGCGCAACATCATCCTACGCCCGCAAATATGCCCTCAACGCCCTATTCGCCATCGACGACGCCAAAGACCCCGACAAAACCAACAAACACCCGACCGGCAAAGAAAGCATCATCAGCGACGCACTAAGCGAAATCCTCTCCGCAACAACAACGGCCCAAGTCAAAAGCATCTACAACAAATACCTTGCGCTCGCCCCCGAACTATGTGGCAAACAAGGCAAAATCTACAAAGCCGTCCTCGCCCGCGGAGAAGAACTCAAAAACATAACAGGTTAACTTTCTAATCTCTAAATCCACCCGCCTTCCCTCCCCCTCCCCGACAATGGAAATCCCCCACTACAAAGTAGACAGCCTCATCCGCCACCTGGAACGCATCGTAACCCACTGCCGCGCCGAGCCCTCCGACTCGCGAACAGCCAACGCCCTGCGCCTCCTCCGCAAAGACCTGGCCGAACTACGCAAACACTCCGAAAAAACCTCACAAAAACAACAATGACCACAACAGCCCCTCCCCGCTTCCAATTCAGCACCGCGTCCAACCCGCCGAGTCAGTTTGTCTTCGGGTCCCGGGTTCCGGCTCCCACCCCGCCGGCCAAAACAATCTACGACATCCCCGTCGAAATCGTCTCAAACATGGCCGTCAAACTCTTCATGATGCTAAACCTCGCCTGGGACTACGTCGAAACCATCCTCGAAATCTCCCAAACCCTCCGCCTCGAACCCAGCAAACAACTCGCCCGCCAAATCCGCCGCAACCAACGCATCTACCACCAACGCCGCGCCGCCCACATCAGCAACAGCGACGAACCCAAAGAACGCAACCTCGCCCTACTGTTCGAAACCCTCCTATCCCCCCACCTCAACAAACTCCACTACGCCCTCTCCTCCGAAATCAAACGCCGCTGCCCCGCCGCAACAACCGACGAATCCTACCTCATCGAAGCCGTTGCAACAGCCCTCACCATGCTCGACGCAACCCTGCTCTATGGCGCCGAATGCGACGCACGCATCCGCGCCCTCGGCGTCAGTGGCAACTCAATCATAACCCCCGAAATCCGCGAACTCTCCCGCCTGCTGCCCAAATTCCTTGCCGGACGCTTCGACCCCAACATCCCCGCCCGCAACCTGACCGCCCGCATAATCCTCAACGAACTCCGGCAAATAGAACTCAACGAAACCCCCTAACCCCCTACTACCCCTCCCTACCCTATGAACGACGGATGGATAAAACTATTCTACCGACTCCTGGACTGGGAATGGTACGGCAACCCCAACATGGTCGCCCTATTCATTCACCTGCTCCTGAAAGCTAACTTCAAACCCCAAAAATGGCGCGCCTCAACCATCCCGCGAGGCACCCTCGTCACCAACCTCGCCAAACTCCACCAAGAAACAGGCCTATCCATACAGCAGATTCGCACCTGCCTAAACCGCCTGAAATCAACAAACGAAATAACAATCAAAACAACAAACAAAGAACACATCATAACCCTCTGTAACTATAAACATTACCAATCCGACGCCGCCGAACTCTCCAAACCCGCCAACAAACAAAACAACAAACCATCAACAAACCATCAACAAACCATCAACAAACCGTCAACAAACCCTATATATAATAAGAAAGAAAAAAAGAAAGAAAGAGAAGACGGCGAAACGCGCACGCGCGTATGCCCGCCGCCGCCAACGCCGCCGCCCCTCATGGATGTCAACCTTCGTGATCTCCCAAACGACCTCCTCCTCGACCACTTCATAACCCAAGCCCTCGAATCCCAAATATGGCTTGAATCCATCGCCCTCAAACTCAAAACAACAATCCAGCAAATAACCTTCCTCGTGCAACACGACTTCCGCCAACACTGCATCTGCGAAGGCAAACGCCACAACAACCTCTCCGACTTCCAATCCCACTTCAACCGCTGGGCCGGCCAGCAAAAATTCTCATCACCCAATGCAACAACAACAAATTCAACCCATCCTACCGACCGACATCCGGGCAGCCTTGCAAGCAAACTCCCGCCACAACCCGCCTGCGGAATTAAACGCCGGCCAAATCCTGACGGCAAAACATAAGTTCATGAAAATTGCCCGCGAAGTCTGCCCGGCCTACGAACTTGACGAAGAACAAAAACCCATAATCGCCGACCTGTTCAACTGGTCCATGCGCCTGCCCGGCAAACTCAACCCCGCAAAAGGACTCTGGATCTGGGGCAGCATCGGCTCCGGCAAATCAACCCTGCTCAGAATCATCAATAAATTCTGCTACCAAGTCCGACCAATGGAACCCATCGGCCATCGCAACGAACTCCTCCCCTTCTGGATTCACATACATCGAGCCATTGACATCTGCGACGCCTACGCCAAAGACGGCATCGCCGGCATAGAACCAATCTGGAAAACCAACCGCCTCGGCATCGACGACATCGGCACCGAAAACCGCATAACCGCCCACTACGGCACCCCCGCCAACGTCATCGCCGACCTCCTGCTCCGCCGCTACGACATGCGCGACCACTACCAAACCCATGTAACCTCAAACCTATCCCCCGACCAAATTCCCGGCGTCTACGGCGAACGCATCTTCGACCGCTGCGGCGAAATGTTCAACTTCATACACCTCGACGGCTACACCCACCGCCCCGAAATCCAATGAAAAATCAATCAACCCCAACCTACAAAATCACCGCCATCTGCGAGCCTCCGCGAGACCACGAATTGTCGCTCAACGACTACCAGCAAGCCGCAATCTCAACCGCAATCTACCCCCACGACCACGAAATCCCCTACCTCGCGCTCGCCCTGGGCGAAGAATGCGGCGAAGTCGCCGGAAAAGTCAAAAAAGTAATCCGCGACAAAAACGGCCAATTCTTCCAAACCGACATCAACGCACTCGCCCTCGAACTCGGCGACGTCCTCTGGTACGCCGCCAACCTCGCCAACACCCTCGGCTTCAAACTCTCCGACATCGCCCGACTAAACATCAACAAAATCAACTCCCGCCTCGAACGCGGAACGCTCCACGGCCAAGGCGACAACCGATAACAACCAAACACTAAAAGACATGATGAAGAATTTTTTAAGGGAAATCACTTTTATGGTCGTGCTGACCGTACTCGGCGCTACTGATTTAATCTTAGCCTTAGCCTCATCGAGATGGTGGTTTAGCGTGATGGATTTTGTGGGCGCCATTGCTGCATTCTTTGTGGCATGGATGAGCTACCGAGATGCGCGAAGAATAGCCGATATAATAGATAGTAACAATTACAATAGTCAAGCGTGGTAAAGTTACCGGCAAAGCCGCTTTGCACCCAAAAAATATTGATTATGGCAAAGAAAGCAAAAGTAAAGGTAAAGAGCAAGCCGAAAAACCAGTCTAACCGGCAACTTATCGGCAAAACCAAAGTCAGAACAACTACCCATCTGCTGATCAACGCCGATGGCAACCAAAGGAGAAAGGGCTGGTAACATGGAAGAATATTTATTTAGCATAGTCAGGCCCGTAACCATAACGGTTAAGCTGTTCCCCTTCCTCTATGCCATCGGGCTATTGCTGTTTTGGCTGATTGCCCCGACATTCAGCTATGAGGTTATCAGCGCCATTGACAGCCTGATATTCCTCTCCGCAGTAATGGTTCTGTTCCTCATCCGGCTATCCTATTGCGTACATCTCTGCATATGGCATAGGCTGCAATGCGCCTTACCCCTGCTCCCGCAGATTGTGGCGCAAGTAGACGAACACTTCTACGAACTCGGCTTATACGCATCCATCGTGAACTACGCAATGATGGCCGCCATCTTCACCCTCTCCCTCATCAACGCCTATTTCGTATTCATCAAACCCGCAGTCAGAAAATAACATGGAACCCATCCAACTATTCAACGACCACTTCCAAAACTTCAAAGTCTACGGCATACCAAAAGCCCAACTAATCATCGCCGACGTGCCTTACAACCTCGGCAACAACGCCTACGCCTCAAACCCCGCCTGGTACATAGGCGGCAACACCAAAAACGGCGAATCCGACCTCGCCGGCAAGCAGTTTTTCGACACCGACAAAGACTTCCGCCCCGCCGAGTTCATGCACTTCTGCTCTAAAATGCTCATCAAAGAACCCAAAGAAGCCGGCAAAGCCCCCTGCATGATAATCTTCTGCGCATTCGACCAACAAATGTACTTCATTGAACTCGGCAAACGCTACGGCTTCAAACACTACATCAACCTCGTATTCCGAAAAAACTACTCCCCCCAAGTCCTCAAAGCCAACATGAAAATCGTCGGCAACTGCGAATACGGCATACTACTCTACCGCGACAAACTCCCCAAATTCAACAACCAAGGCAACATGATATTCAACTGCATCGACTACCCCCGCGACACCGCCACACCCAAAATCCACCCCACACAAAAAAGCGTACCCCTGCTCGAATCCCTCATCCAACTCTTCACCGACGAAAACGACGTCGTCATCGACCCCTGCGCCGGCAGCGGAACAACCCTCCTCGCCGCCAAAAACCTCCGCCGCCGCGCCTACGGCTTCGAAATCAAAAAAGACTTCCACGCAAAAGCGCAGGGCCTCATAGCAAACTGCGCCTCACCGGTATTATTCTGAGTCATGACCACCACCATTATAGACAATCTCACGCTGTATAACGGCGACTGCATGGATTACCTGCGGACACTCCCCAACAACGCTTTTGATTTGGCAATCGTTGACCCACCGTATGGCATTGGTGCAGATTGGAAAAAGAGGAACAAGGGATGTGTATTTGCGCAAACAAGTTACGATAACAAAGAAATCCCCACAAAAGAATATTTCCAAGAGTTAGAGCGCGTATCTAAAGACCGTATAATTTTTGGATATAACTATTACACGGAATTTCTTGGGAGTACCAACTACCTAATTGTATGGGACAAGTGTAGCAATAATAATCAAGTTTTTATGTATTCAAAATGCGAAATTGCATATACTACAAAAAGAGTTCCGTGTAATTTAGTTTCTATTCCGTGGGATGGTTATAGAATGGGGGCGGAAACAGGTAGGAAGAAGATCCACCCACATCAGAAGCCAATAGCCCTATACGCGTGGATTCTCAACAACTATGCCAATTCCGGCGACCGAATCCTTGACACCCACCTCGGCAGCGGCAGTTCTGCGATAGCTGCTTGGGAGCTCGGCTTTGAGTTTGTTGGCATTGAGATTGATAAAGAGTATTACAACAATGCGGTGGAGCGAATAAAGCGACACACCGCACAAGGAAAATTGTTCTAACGATGTTAAATCATATAGAACTACAATGCGAATTTGAAAAATTCCGCACGTTACAAGACTTGGAAAGATTCAAACATCTTTTCGGCTATGATATTGTGGAAATTGCAATACCATGTCCTCTTTGCACATGGGAAGTACCTGAATAAATCGAGAGAAAAATCATAGAATCTTTTGAAGCCGAGATTCATAAACTACAATAACCCAAAACAAACCCATTATGGCATTATATTTTGAAACCGCCGTCCGCTACGACAAGATGCTGGAGAATGGCAAAGTAAAGAAAACAACCGAAAAATTCCTCGTCGACGCCCTCAGCTTCGCCGAAGCCGAAGCGAGGACTACCCAGGAACGCACTCCCTACATGAGCGGCGACTTTGATGTTAAAGCCGCAAAGAAAACCAAAATCGCCGAAATATTCAACCTCGGAGCCGAGCGCTACTACCTCGCCAAAGTCGCGTTTATCACAATCGACGAAGAAACCGCGCAGGAAAAGCGCAGCATATCCCACATACTTGTCGGCGCATCCGACTTCAAGGAGGCTTACGACAACTTCCTTGACAAAATGGGAGACACGTTGGCTGACTTTGAACTCGTAAGCCTCTCCGAAACCCAAATAATCGAAGTCTATCCCGCAATCATTTAACCCCACGCTCCACTGCTTCGGCGGTGGAGCTGACATTTGAATTTATGAAAAGATTTTTGTATGGCATTGGGTACGGCTTGTGCATATTAGCGGCTTTTATTGCCTTTGAGAACATAACATCATCCGCAGTAAGCGGTTTTGTTATGGGGGTTTGTATTTCAATATCATGGCATTTTATTAACCTTAACCAACAAAACAATGACCAAGACTAACAATCCCCAAAATGCGAA
Source organism: Bacteroidales bacterium (assembly GCA_014800795.1). Classification (GTDB taxonomy): domain Bacteria; phylum Bacteroidota; class Bacteroidia; order Bacteroidales; family Muribaculaceae; genus UBA7173. The sequence continues at coordinate 26,556 of JAAVFL010000007.1, forward strand.
CACCTGGCAGAATACATGCAGAGTACAACCACTCCAATTCCCCGAACCGCGATTCATCCCCTCTCTGCGCCTGCAAATCGCCGCTATGGCGATGCAGGGTATGGTAGCAAACGGAGAAATCAATCCCGACCACGTCGCCACCAAAGCACTCGCTTTCGCCGACGCCCTACTAACCAAACTCCCCGAGCCCCGCACCGAAGAAAACGAAAGTAAGCGAAAGAAAACGAAACTACTTTCGCTTTCAAACAACCAACCCACTGAAACTGACCCTACTGTCGCCGAAAAATTCATGCTGCGCGCATGGTGCGAATACCGCAACATGGAATACGTCGAAGGCTACGTCAATCCCTCCCCCTCCGAAAACTTCGCCAAAGGCTATCAACTTGGCCGCCGCGACGCCCTTGCAATGTCCGAACCCCATAACCCCAAAAGCAAATGACCCCATCCGACTGCGCCTTCTGCCAAAAAGGAACCTGCACCCTCACCAACCGACGAGGCCCCTGCGTTCTACGAGTACGCGGCTTCTGCCTTGACTACCTCAAACACTACGACAACAACAAAAATGGTTAAAACCATACTTCACGACCTCAACAAATTCAACGCCGCCATTGACCCACGCAACCACGACTACGACCGGATTGACTGGATAACAAACACCGAAACCTACAAAGAAGTCAGATGCATGTGGTTAGACAAAGACGAATACGACGGCGGCCATACATTCATCTACTCCAAACGCCCATGAACAAAAACCGACTCTGGCAACTGACCCTGACCGAAGAGCAGCTATGCGTCGCAATGACAGCCATCGAAGACTGGCACCGCTTCCTTTGCGGCCAATGCTCGATGGATTACGCCACCTCCTACATTGACTCACCCGAAGCCATGCACCTCACACGCCTGCTGCTCGACAACGAAGTCCGGCCCGCGATGTTCCCCGAACTCACCCCCGGCGCCTCCTACTCCTGGTCCGGCGGCCACCCCAACCCTCACATGAGCCAAGCGGCAGCGATAAGCTACATGCTCTATCGCGAAATCCGCCACCGCCTCACCGAAGAATACCCCCCGAAACACCCCTGCATCTACCAATCCGAAACCCTCACCTGCCCCGACCAAGGCCCACTGATAACAGTTAAACCCCTGACCAATGAACGGAATAATCCTTAACGACAAAATCTACGAAGCCATCCCGCGCGGCTCCTACCACTGCTCCGACTGCGACCTCTTCGACCAATGTAAAGAAAGCCCCGCCGACTATAGCGCGCTATGCCTCCCGTCAATCCACCATCAGCGCGTCATCTTCCGCCACTCCCAAACCCTAACCGACAAAATCCAGCAATGAAAATCTACATTTCCATTCCCATAACCGGCTGCGACCCCGCAATCCAGCGAGCCAAAGCCGCCGAGATAGCCGATAAAATCCGCGCCCTCGGCCATGAACCCGTAAACCCGTTCGACACTCCCCTGCCGCCCGCCGGACTATCCGACAAAGAGCGCTACGCCTACTTCATGGGCGAGGATATTAAGCGCCTGCTCATGTGCGACGCCATCTACATGTGTGCGGGGTGGGTAAAGAGCAAAGGATGCAAAGCCGAATATGATGTTGCCGGCTGCTACCATTTGGAGCGATTTCGCAACTTGGCGATTATACCCGTTTCCACTGACCGCATTTCTGATTTCGACAAAGCAACTTTCAACTGAAAGTAAATATTTTTAAGCCATGAGCAAATGCAGAACCCATAAATGTAAAGCCGCGTGTTGCCATAACATTGCTCTGCCGATAGGATTTCTGGCGCAATTCGCCAGCAAGATTGTGACCCCCGTAATAAGCGCCTCGCCCGCTCCTTACAATCACGAATTTCCGCCCTCGGAATTCGTATCAACGTCCACTTCCCTTATGCACAACAAATGCCCGTTCCTGCGGGCAGACCATAAGTGCAACGTCTACGAACACCGCCCCGCTATTTGCCGCAGATTTGGAGATGGCTCCCACCCGCTGTTAACCTGCGGCTATTTGAAAAACTAACGCACCTTTCAGTCGAAAGGATGTAATCGGCAGACGCGGGGCCAGAACCCTTGCGCCTGCTGCTTTTATATATAAAACTTAGCCAACCACTTGCAAAACTTAAAGAAATTCTTTAACTTTGCAACGTGAAGAAGATTTAAGTGTAGAAACGATTGTCATAAAGGTAACATTTTTATGTATGTGTAACACGCTTAATTTGTTAAGCAAAGGAAAGGCTCTCAGTCCGCGAGGATAGAGAGCCTTTTGTCATATTCACACCGAACCCCCACCCCGAAAATCCGCCGGCGTCAACCCGAAACAAGCTGCAAACGACCTGAACAGCCTGCACTCCAAACACTCCGCCGCAGGCTCCCGCAACCGCCCCTGCCCCACAACGTTTGTCTTCGGATTAATCATCATACTTGCAGCTGAAATACTCCCACACCTTGCATGGCGACGACCCTGGCTTTTCAGGGTTCCAATCCTCATCCATGAAGAAAAACTCATAAGCCGCCTTGATTATCTGCTCGTCAGTGAATACCCTGCACAGATCTGCGTGGAATCCGTTAAACGCAACATACTTATCCCACTTAGTTACGCCGGCGGGGAACGTCATCCCCCTTGTGGCATCCTCTATCTGATCGGCAGACCAATACGCGCCACTGCGCTTCTTACCCTCCTTATCGGTGTAACGCATCTGCGACACATCATACTCGGCAAACTCCTGGTGATAATGATTGTTAAACATAATCCCATGCTGCTCGCGAATAAAATCCCAAAACATCTGCGGATGTTCTTTCTTGATTTCAGCCAGCAGGTCAGCCATACTGCATATGGACTGCCACATCTGCTTTTCAGTAAAGTTTCCTATGGCTTTCGCCTTTTCAACCAATTCCTTGTAGTTCATAACTTAACAATTTTTGCAGCCGGAACTGAAACGCGGAAGCGGGCGATATATACTCTGCGGAGTTACCCCCAAGCCCGCCATTACTTCTGCCTGCGCCTGCGCCTGCGGCTGCTGTTCTTTTACTTGTTTACTCTTTGCCATAATCGTGTGAAAATCTTTTGCATTACTATGAGCAATAACCCTATCCAATGGCTCAGATAGGCTGCAAAAATGGATAATGCCGCAATGACTGTCAAGTCCGCTCCGCTATACCATAAAACGGCGGCAGTAGCCCAGAATGAAGTGCATTTTTCACACCTGGCAACTTTGCCAACCACCTCGGCAATCGCCTCGGGCAACCCCAAATGAACGGCGAGCGTGGCGGCCAGCGCCATTGTCAGCATTATCCACACCATAAGCAACCGTCTATTATGCTACGGTGATTGTCAGCGGCGTTTCGCTAACAAAGGAGCGCGAACACTCTTGGCAGCCATTAGCAGCTACGGTATTCACTGCTGCGCCCTGCGTGATAGTAACCGTTGGAGCGGTTGCCGATGCGATAGGCACCGTGAAATCCTGCGAAAGCGGCTGCTGTTTGGTGCAGTTGCAGCCCCCATGACAGCGAACATACGAAATGATGCCCTCCACATGGATAGTGGCGACATACTGACCCGTCGCAACCTGCGCAACGCCTTTAAGCGAGAAAAGCGGGTTGAACACGGGCGCATTCTGCTCCACACAAGTGGGGAAGCAAAGACGCTGGGTGATGTTCACAAGCACAAAATATGGGCTTGCCACTGACCCTGCGGCGAGCGTTGGCGTGATTACCGCAGGCTGAATCTTGTTGCAGTTACAATTACAACTCATGATACAAAAAGTTTTTAGTGTTCCCTACTGACTATTATTCTTCGGTTTCCGCGCCGGGAACGTCAGGCTCGGCAATGGGTAGCTGCGGCGGATAGAGTGCCGCATGTATCTCGTTAACCTTCTCGAAAAGCAGAACCACGTCCTGCGAAAGGTCTACTATATTCTGA
>JAAVFL010000008.1 GCA_014800795.1 Bacteroidales bacterium
CTTGGGGTGGGAGGGTGGGTTATAGCTCGTAGGTGGTGGCGCTATGGCAGGGGGTGGTTTCGAATTGTATCGTCGGGTGGTTGATGCCGGCGTCGTGGGCTAAGGCGGTGATGGCGGCGAGGGTGGAGGTTTCATTGTCGCGGCTGTCGATGACCACGTGGGCGGTCATGGCGTTGAGGGTTGTGCTCAGGGCCCACACATGGATGTGGTGGAGCGATTTCACATGGGGGAGATTTTCGATGTCGGTTTTCAGCCGGTCTACGTCGATGTCTTCCGGCACGCCGTCGATTGACAGACTGAGACTTTCGCGGAGCATGCGGCAGGTGGAAACGAGTATCACGGCTGCAATCACAAGCGAAATGATGGGGTCGATGAGCACGAAGCCGGTGAGTGAGATTATGATGCCGGCAATGACCACTCCGAGCGACACGAGAGTGTCGGCGGCCATGTGGAGGAACGCTCCGCGAATGTTGAGGTCGTGTTTCTGGTCTTTCATCAGCATCCATGCCGTCAGGCCGTTGACTATGATGCCGACTGCGGCGGTCCAGCTCACCATGGCGCCGTCGATGGGGTCGGGGTGTTGGATTCGGCGGATGCTTTCAATGATGATGATGCCTACGGCAATGAGCAGAATGACGGCGTTGAGCAGGGCTATCAGGATTGTGGATTTCTGATAGCCATAGGTGAACCTGTGGTTGGCGGCGGCATGGGCGAGTTTGAGCCCGATCAGGGTGAGGATGAGCGAGAACACATCGCCCAGATTGTGGCCGGCGTCAGACACGAGGCCGAGCGAATCGCCATAGATGCCGATTCCGGCTTCGATGGCCACATAGAGCAGATTGATGACGATAGACCAGATTAAAACTCTGCTGATGGTCTCGATATGGTGGTGGTGATGATGGTGGTTGTGGTCAGTGGACATATGGAAAAAAGTTTTTTGTCTGTTTTAATAATAAAAACGGAGGAATGTCCGGAAAGGTTGGTTTTTAGAGTGAAATCCACTGATCAAAGCGTGGTGAGAACAGATCAATTTCGCGTTGCGGCAATCTGAGCTTTCGAGCTTCGCTTCGCCATGATTTCATCGCTGAAGTCACATCGGCGATGATGGTCTTTGCTTTTTCCGGAGACAGCAAGTAGTCATGGGCCGATTCCAAGAGAATATTCAAATTTGATTCGCTCGTTGAGCGGTTGATTAGCAGACTTTGGTGGGCGGAAACGGTTGGGTTGATGTCATAAGCCGGGGATAGTTGCCATCCTTTTCGAGTCAGGAGAAAACCATGGTTGCGGAAGTGGTCATCGGAGTTGCCGACAATGATGTAGAAGGCCACACGGCGATATAGCTCTTCTAAGTTTTTTTCGACATTGCTTCCATGCCTGATTATGAAGTCAACGATGTCGGGATAGCCATAGCCGGTTGAGGCGTTGTCGCCATCGGTGAGCCCGAGGAGTGTTAGCGCGGATGCGAAATGTAGTCGTTTCCCGGTTTCGTTACGGTCAAATCGTTTTGAGAGCAGGATATGAAAATCTTCTGCCGGAATGACTCGTGTCTCAGCTACATCCAGTCCGGCTTTTCGACCCATGACATGACAGAAGTGTTCCCACAAACCGACATCATAATCATCCTTACGGGATGGAAATTTTGCGACTGTCAATCTTCTGTCTTCATCGATTACAGATGCTTTCGGTCTGGCTCCTCCGAGAGATGTGCCGGGATGTAATAATTGTGTTAGCCATTTCTTTGATGGCAACAGATGCTTTTCTTCACAGACTTCAATCTCATGGGCAGCGTGCATAAGTTCTCTGACGCCGGCCAGCGGTGGTACTCGCAGACTGGTGTCGCAATTTATGAACTTCCCACCGGGAGTCTCCGAAAATCGAAATCCACCCATGCGCGATGCGTCATCGATTCCCATCAGATAGTCGAATGAGGTGAAACGACGCACCGGGCGCTTCTCATCGGCTGCCGCTATCTGTTCGCGGCGGTTAAGGAGTGTTCGGCCCCAGCGGTCAGGCAGTGCGTCTGAAAAACAGGCAAATATATCTTTTCCAGAGCGGGTGTATTGTATGCCGGGATAATTTTGTAAATCCTCACTAAGGAACACTTCTCCATGTTTTGCAAGCCACTCTTTGTTATAAGAAAATCCGTAGATTTCGCTGCCACGCACCGAATCACATGACAATTCGCCAATCAGTTGAGGGGTGTCGAGCCAATCAAAATCGGCATATACAAATAGAGAGTTCATAGGTTGGAGTAGGGGGGATTAGTGATGAGGTAATTGATTGCTAATGCTTACTTTGCGCTTGCGCGTTGGCGGTGTTTGAGGTTTAGGTCTTGCAGTGTGCGGCCGAGGGTGTCTTCTTTTGCAATCAGCAGAAGGTCATCGTCAAGTTGCAGGGCGTAGAGCACGCGCGCGTAGATGCCGATTGAAACGGTTGGAGATCCTTTTTCAATGCGGCTTATCGTGAGAGGCGAGCATGTTGCGCGCTCTGCTACCTGAGCTATCGAGAGGTTGCGACGCAATCGGGCAAGCCTGATTTGCTCGCCCATAATCGCCATTTTCTGCTCCAACTTTCGGGGCAATTTTGTTGCCATAGTGTTTTTTGCCATTGTCTGTTGTTTCTAAGCGGTTAGACCTATTGGCGTAACTTTATTTAATAAATAATTTGATGATGCAAATATAGTAAAAATATTTATTATATGATATGTTGAGTGTAGATATGTATCCAGGTCATTTGAATTTTCGCTGTTTTGTATCGCCAAATGTCATACTATGCGTCGGAGTGGAAGATTGGTTGGGCGGAAAAAGATTTTGGTCGGAAAGGATGTTGCTGTTTTGGAGTGTAAATTTGCAGGTGGAAAGCGTTGGCGTGTTGTGGTTGTCAGAATTAATCGCTAAATTTGCGACAGAGTTTATGCGATGATCCGATAGACTCACGACATAGCAATTAGCTTAGACTAATTACCCGGCTTTAGTAAAATCTGGTAAATTTCGCTTTGAGTTCCGAGTAATAGGTCGAAAGGCAGGTTGCACCCGTTCAGGGCGCCGACCGCTTTCCACTTATTTGAACTCACGGTTTACCAGAGCCGACTAAAGCAGATAAGCGAAAGGGAGTCGCGCCTTTTCTTTTTTCATGCGACCGCAGTGCCGAAATGCGTCAATGGAGGCAGTAAATTGTAATTGAAACGCCGATATTAAAGAAATGATATTCAGTACACTTCATTCAAAAGATACAAACGAAGACCCAAAGACATCTTCTATCATAGGTGGATTGTTATTACTTCCGGATCAAATCTTTTATAAGGTTGTGAATCGTGCTTGTGCGCCGAACATTCTTCCGGCAAATAACGGATCAATACTTGGATATGAGTTTTGGCCTCATTGGTATGATGACACTTATAACGCAAATTTTGTTGAGCCGGATGTAATTATACATTGCGAATATCGCGATATTATCATCGAGGCAAAATATAGTGAAACCAGCGGGCAATATCGTGAGCAGTGGGTTAAGGAAATTGAGGCATACAAGAAGCTGTATGGCCACAAAAAAGAAGTTAGCTTTCTCGCTCTTGGCGGTAATGAAAACTATGATTATGAGGAAGTAGATGGCGTTTCAATTTTGAAATGTTCATGGACTTCATTGCTCATGGCGGTTTCTTCAATTAAATCTCAGTTTGAGAAAATATCTTATTCGGATGAGCATGTAGCTCAAACGAAGAGGATATTAAAATTCATTGAGAAGTCTTTTGAGGCACATCAAGTTTATAGCTTGTCAACTCTTGATGATAAATCCTTGACAAGGTTTCACTCTTACTCTGATAATATGTTACTTAAGTTCAAAATATGAATGGAAAAAAACAAACAATTAAAAATGCGCTGACAAATGTGAGGGGTGCCTTTCGCACTTTAGCTTCCTATCAGCAAAGCATGCTTTCAGTTGTCAATTACATTAAAAATCGCAGTGGTATTCAGAATGCTCGGATTTTCGGAGCCAAGAGATTCTCAGCCCCAATACGGACATGTCGCAAATCTGATTCCGATAAAGACTATGATGCCAATCTTAACATATTCAGTGATATGTGGAGTTGGGATTTTCTGTATGGCTATATGTTTGAGTATTACCTCGGAACACATAAGTTAGCCACAAATGATGGCGAGAAGGAAGTATCTATTTCTATTATCCAGGTTTCAGATGACGGATATATAACCTCGCAGATTGACAACAAAAATCGTGTTGATTTAGAGTGTTATAAAGGTCCCGAGGAATCTAATAGTTGGTTAATCTTATGTGTGGGATATGGATACGGATGGTATTATATTCCACAGGTAATGACGCGAGAAACATATTCGCCCACTTCGTGGACAGAACTTGCATATCAAACGGCGTCCTATGTTATAAATACTCCGGCTTCAACCTATGTCAACCGACAAGGAGTTGATGGTAGCGAATGTCTGTTCACTGCCAAGAAAATCCCTATGGAGTCTTTTTTCGATGCAGTTAGCATCGATAGCATTCTTGCTGAATTCGGGAATCAACTGATGCAGGAGTCAGGTCTTGAGCTCTTTAAGTCTTAGAAACTGTTTAAAGTTATGTCAAGAAGATTTTTATAAGCATTAGCACATAAATTTAAAAAGTTACTTAAAGCGATTGCGTTAAATCATGAAAAAGAGAGTTGATTCAGCTCTGTTGAGTCAACTCTCTTTTAATTTTTTTTTAATCGGAAATGGTATTGCTGATTAAATGGCTAACTTTGCAGTGTAAGAAAAGATTTGGACTATGGTTGAGTTGCTTTTGAAACGGTATCTTTGGTTGATTGACACGTTGAAGCGTGGTGGCGAGATGAATTTTGAGGAAATTGCCGGGCTTTGGGCAAAGTCGTCGGTCAATGACAATGGGTCGGTGTTGTCGAAGCGTACTTTCTACAACCATTGTAAGGCGGTGGCACGTCATTTCGGGATTGAGATTGTGTGTCGGCGCGGACGTGGATTGAATCTGTACAGCATAGCCAATCCGGAGGCTATTGAGGAAAATTCGTTGACTAAGTGGGTGTTGGATGGTTTTTCGCTCGGCGAGCTGCTGCTCGGCAATGGTTCGATTGCCGATAAGATTCTTTTGGAGGAGATTCCGTCGGGGCGTGAATGGCTCGAGCCGGTGCTTCAGGCACTTCAGGCTAATCGCCGGATTGAGCTCGAATATGAAAATTTCTTCGGATTGAAATTCGGCGGTACAGTCAGTCCGCTCTGCGTCAAGCTGTTCAAGCGCAGGTGGTATATGGTTTGCCGGGTGAGAGAGGAGCGAATGAGAATATTCTCGCTTGATAGGGTGAAGAATCTCAGGGTCACCGACGTTGGTTTTGTCTATCCTGCGGATTTCGTTGCGGCAGATTATTTCCGCGATGTTTTCGGAATTGTTGCGGGAACAGGTGGTGAGGTGGAAAATATCGTAATCCGTACATACGCTGAGCTGCCGGGCTATCTCCGCTCGCTGCCTATGCACCACAGCCAACGAGAGTTAGACTCCAATGAGGAATATACTGATTTCTCTCTTAGGTTAAAACCCTCTTTTGATTTCATTCAGGAATTGCTCTTACATCGCGACCAGCTTGAAGTCCTGTCGCCGCAAAAGCTTCGTGAAGAAATTGCCGAAATAATAACAAAAATGAAGAATCACTATGAATAATGAAAGTAAAAAGAAAGAGACGGAGCTACCCGTGATGATGTATATTCATGGGTTTCGCTCGGGAGCTAATGGATCTAAGCGTGAACAGTTGCAAACGCATTTTGAGGGAAGGTTCCGGGTGATTGCGCCGGAGGTGGATGCCGACCCGGAGAAATCACTGGCGGTGATCAATGACATTATTGCCCGTGAGAAACCGCAGGTGATTGTCGGCACGTCGCTCGGGGGATGGATGACGCTGATGTGCGCCGGAGGCCCGGCGTCGCTCGTGGTTGTCAATCCATGCCTCGATCCGAAGGAGTCGCTGTCGCAGTGGAAAGATGAGGAGTTGGAGTATTTCTGCCCTCGGCTTGACGGGGTGCAGACCTATCGGCTGAGCGATGAGGTGCTTGATAAGTATGACCGATATGACGTCAAGCAGGCTCTTTCAGACAAGCGCAGTCGCATCTATGCGCTCTGCTCCACGGAAGATGAGCTGCTTGGCATGACGCACATCGATGTGCTCCGACCACTATTGTCGCCATTGCCTTATGTGAAGGCCAAGCATTTCACCATGGCCGGCGACTTCGGCCATCGCTGCTCCGGCCCCGGCATGGAGCATCTTTATGAGATATTGGATGGCATTTGGGATTAAAAGGTTACGGACGCTTATGGGGCGAGTTTGGAAAGCAGACATCTTAATGATGTAGAACTTAATGGATTGAAAGCCTACGGAACTCTATTATTGGCTGGCGCCTCAATCATACGGAGCTGAACGGAACGGAGCTGAACTTTTTATCTTTCACAGATTTGTGTAGGTTTGAACGCGCGGGGAGTCGCTATGCTCTTCGGGCGGAATCTGCGGAACGCTTATGCGGCAAGCCTACGTCGATGTGGGGCTTGCCGCATAAGCGGGTGGCTCGTGGGGGAGGGGTGGCTCACTCGATTGAGAGGTATTGCTCGTCGGTGACGGGTTCGAGCCAGATGTTTTCGGATTCTTGGCCGGGGACGGCAAATGCCAGGTGGGCAAACCATGAATCTTTGGCAGCGCCGTGCCAGTGTTTGACGTTGGCCGGGATGTTGATTACCGTGCCGGGCAGAATCTCTACGGCGGGCTTGCCTTCTTCCTGATACCAACCACGTCCGGCAACGCCCACGAGCATCTGGCCACCGCCCTGAGAGGCTTTGTGGATGTGCCAGTTGTTGCGGCATCCGGGTTCGAAGGTGACGTTGGCAAACGGTATCTGGTCAGAGGAAATCTGTGCGAGATAGCTTTGGCCGATGAAATATTTTTCGTAAGCGGTGTTGGGCTCACCAATTGGGAAAATCATCTGACGCTGGAATGCAGCTCTGGCATCGTCGCCCTTGATGTCGTCGGACCAAACATCCTTGGCCAGGCGGAATGCGGCCCATGCTTTGGGCCAGCCGGCATAGAATGCTATGTGGGTGATGATTTCGGCGGCTTCCGTGCGTGTGATTCCGTTTTTCTTGGCTTCCTGAAGATGGTAGATGAGCGAGCTGTCGGTGATGCCCTGCGAGATGAGGGAGGTGATGGTGACCAGGCTACGGTCGCGCAACGAAAGCAGATCGTTTCTGCTCCATACTTCTCCGAATAGGATATCGTCGTTGAGGTGTGCGAACTCGGGGGCAAATTCTCCGAGAGCATCGCGACCGGCTGTCTGTGTGATTTTTGTCTGTGCCATGAGGTTGAAAAGGTAAGTTAAGCTGATTAGTAATATTATAACTCGTTTCATGGTGAAATGTTGGGCGTTTATTCGGTTATTTTTTTGATTACGCGAGCAGGATTGCCGGCGACTATTGTCATCGGGGGAACATCGTGTGTGACCACACTCTGGGCGCCTACAATAGCGCCGTAGCCAATCCGGACACCGGGCAGAATTGTGGAGTTGATGCCAATCCAGACTTTATCTTCGATGACAATCGGGCGACCGTAGGTTGCGCTGCGATTGTCGGGGTCAGGGTCGTGGTTGATGGTGATGAGGTTGCATTTGGGGCCAATGAAAACACCGTTGCCAATCGTAATCCGTCCGCGACCGAAGAATGTGCAGCACTGCTGGATGAAGCATTGTTCACCAATGGTCACCGGTTTGCCATAGTCAATATAGAGCGGGGGAAGCAGTGTGGTGGATTCGGGGAGCGGCTTGCCGAGAATCTCTCCCATCAGTTCATGGATTCGTTTCTGATTGCGGATGCTCACCTTGGAAAGTTCCTGAGCGGTTTCCATGCATGAAAAAATGTCGTCGATCAGAAGTTCATATCCCGGTTCGTCGGGAGATATCATCTCGCCGTTTCGGTCTCGTTCAAAAATATTATGCATAATCTTGATTGTGATTGATTTTTACGATGCAAAATAACAACGTTAAAAAATGGATCGCTTTGTTGTGAGGCTCAAATTGTTTTGCTGCCGAGGTCAAATTGCGGAAAGTGTCGGGGCGATGCCATACATTTCCTTATAGAGTTTTGAGAAATGCGAGAGGTTTTTGAATCCAACATCGAAACATATCTCCGACACTTTCATGCCTCCTTTGAGGATTAGATTGCGTGCGGCCTCCAGACGGCGGCGTATGAGCCATTTCTGAGGAGTCAGATCGCTGACCTTTTTGAAATCTCTTTTGAAAGTGGCGAGGCTTCGTCCGGTATAGTGGGCTATTTCCTCCATGGATAGCTCGTTCATGTAGTTTTTTTCCAAGAAATCGACAATGTCGATTTTCCATGGCTCCACGAAATCAAAAAGCGATGCGTAGAGGTTTGCGTCAGTGTTGAGGATTGCTCGCATGCCCTCGATCATTTTCAAATTTATTATGGCTTCATCAGGCTGCAAGTCTGCCTCAAAGTAAGGGATTAAGGATTCAAACAGATTCTTGACATCACGACGGGCGGCCGGAAATTTCATCAGGCTCACCTTTTCTCGTTTTGAGACAGAGGGAAGCTCGCGCTGATTTATGGTGTGATAAAACTGCTTTAAGAAATCTCGGGAGAATTTCATGACCACCGAATGGTAAGGCTTGTTGTGGGATGCCCGTTTGTGGAGCCACATTCTGTTGTCGCGGCGCATGAAAGCACACTCTCCCGGGTGGAGAATTGTCTTGCGCCCTCCGTCGCTAATCTCCAGTTCGCCTGATAGAATATATATCAAAGTGTGTTCACGGTTGCAATGGGCGCAGCCGCGGTCGTCGGTGAAAAAGCTCGCAATGAAAGCATTTGAGCAGTCGAATACTTCAAGTTTTTCCATATCAAGAGATTTCAGCTGCAAAAATAGCATAAAATTTCAAGAAATGCTTTGTTGAGGGGCTCAAAATGTTGGTGCCGATTTTGGGGGATGGGTAATGAGTGTGTTTGAATTTTTCGGTTTTCGTAGTATTATGAAAGTTTTAATGGAATATTTGTAACTCATTTAATGATAAAATGTTGTATATTTGCAGGCAAAATAAGAAATTAACACGAAATAATATGAAATCATTATTGTCTATTTTCTTGGCATGCTCGCTTTTCTGCAGTATGTCGTGCATGGGAAAAACGTCGGCAGCCACAAACGTTGAAGCTGCTGCGGGCGACTCTGTTGCCACTGTCTATTACATTAAGGATATTACTCCTCAGAACCTTGTGAAGGTTTATGAGGCGCTGGGCCGGAAGGCGGAAGGTAATAAAATCGGTATCAAAATCTCGACCGGCGAATCGAATAAGTCAAATCATCTTGACACGGCTCTGATTTCAAATCTTGTCAAAGTAATCAACGGAACTTTCATTGAGTGCAATACGGCCTATGCCGGCAACCGCAACACCACGGAGGCCCACATCAAGGCTGCCAAGGAGCATGGATTTACGGATCTGGCGGGTGTTGACATCATGGATGCTGAGGGGGAAATGGAAATCCCCGTTACGGGCGGTAAGCACTTGACAAAAGATATTGTTGGCAAGCACTTTGCAGATTATGATTTCATTGTGGTGCTCTCTCACTTCAAAGGTCATCAGATGGGTGGTTTCGGAGGTGCGCTCAAGAATATCTCGATTGGCATTGCTTCGTCAAACGGTAAGGCATATATCCATTCGGCCGGAAAAACCGAACTCGCTGACGAAATTTGGAGCAACGTAGCCGAACAAAAGGATTTTCTTGAATCAATGGCTGAAGCTGCGAAGGGCATAATTGACTATACCGGCGACCGGATTCTTTATATCAATGTGGCCAACCGTCTGTCGGTTGACTGCGACTGCAACGGCCACCCTGAGACTCCGAAAATGGGCGACCTGGGCGTGTTTGCATCTCTTGATCCTGTGGCATTGGATAGGGCCTGCGTTGACATGGTGTTCAACTCCGATGATCCTGGCAAGGCAGATCTCATAGAGCGAATCAACTCTCGCATGGGGACTCACATACTCACTCACGCAGAAGAGCTTGGCGTCGGCACTCAAAAATATCGCCTTGTCACCATCGAAGAATAATCGCCTTTTCCGCTCAGGTACAATGCCGCAATTCGGGGAAGTCAACCGTAACGCATGGATATGAAGCACTTAAGCAGTCTGTTGATACTCTGTTCAGCGATTTCAGCTCCGGCTATCAGCGGAGAGGAAGTTGCTGACTCGACACATCAGCTCAATGAGGTGGTGGTGACCGGAAGTAATCTGACTGTCAGCAGAAACCTGCTGCCTTACACGGTGTCGACGGTTTCGGGTCAGCGACTTGAAGCGACCGGAAACACGCAGCTTCTTGGCGCCGTGTCGGGCATTGTGCCAAGCCTTTTTGTGTCGGAGCGCAATGTGTTCGGGTTTGGTGTGAGCAATGGCGGTTCAGGGCATATCAAGCTGCGTGGAGTCGGAGGTGACAGGGCGAGCGCGGTTTTGATGATGGTTGACGGACAGCCACAGTTTGCCGGGATTTATTCACATCAGATTGCTGATTTTTATGAGACCGAATATGTTGACCGTGTAGAAGTTTTGCGAGGTCCGGCGTCGGTGCTCTACGGCTCTAATGCAATGGCGGGTGTCATCAACGTGATTACCAAAAACGCCTCCCGCGAGGGAGTGCGCACCACTCTGACCTCGCAATACGGGTCGTATAACACTTGGCTCTCCTCGCTGACCAACACCACTCGGTTCGGTAAATTCTCATCACTCATTTCGTTGGGCTATGACCGCACGGACGGTGTGAAAAAGAATTTCGACTTCAGGCAGAGCAGTCTTTATGCGAAGGTGGGCTATGATTTCAGTGACAAATGGTCAATGAGAGCCGACTACACCCTGATGCAGTTTGTCGGTAATGACCCGATATATCCCACCTTGTCTAATCCGGAGTCAACTGACATATATCATCAGAACGTCATCAGAGGGGAGGGGTCCATCACGGCCACAAATTACTATGGAGCCACGAGCGGTTCGGTCAGAGCATATTACAGCTATGGCAATCACTTTGTTGACGACCCGAAGCATTTCCATAGCCTTGACGACAGAATGGGTGTCATCGTCTATCAAAACTTCAGCCCATGGCGGGGCGCTAATGCCACCGTGGGGTTTGACTTTGACAGATATACCGGCAAAATACCTGTTTCGGGTGGAAATCACCACACCGAAGGCTCCTTGTCGACAATGGCTCGAAAGAGCATTACGGAATATTCGCCATATCTCACTTTGGCTCAGAGTCTTTGGAGTGACCGAATTGTGGTGAACGCAGGTGTGAGAATGTCCAACAGCAGCATGTTTGACACTCGATGGATTCCACAGGCCGGACTCGCAGTCCGGCCCTCAGAGGGATGGACCATTAAAGGTTCAGTCGCAAAGGGTTATCGCAACCCCTCATTCCGAGAACTGTATCTCTACCGCATGGCCAATCCTGACCTCAATCCGGAGAATATGATGAATTATGAAGTTTCCGTCGGCAAAAGTTTCGGCCGCCGGTTTGGAATTGACCTGACCGCCTACTACAGCCGCGGCTCAGACATGATTCAGGTTGTGGATCAGAAAAATGTCAACACCGGAAGATTCATCAACAAAGGCATAGAGATTTCGGCCCGCAGTCATCCCCATGACAATCTTCAGATATGGGCCACCTATAGCTATCTCCATACCACCCTCAGCAATCTCACCGGCGCGCCCGGAAACCAGTATTATCTCGGAGTGGGGTGGAATGCCATCCCCAAATTTCATGTCGATGTCGAGCTAAAGGGAGTGGGCGGTTTGTATGTGGCGGAAGACGTTAAGCATCAGAATTATGCCACGCTCAATACTCGATTCACATATCAGATAATAAAGCAACTGCAGATATTCCTAAACCTCGACAACCTGACCGACACCCGCTACACAATCAACCGCGGCTACCAGATGCCCGGCTTCACCCTCATGGGCGGCCTCAAACTAACCCTCTGAACCCGAACAGCCGAAAGTGCTCTACTCAACCAAGTATGTGCTACATGGTTCAGAGTTCTATTAAATTGGGTGTGTTGACGGATGAGTAATCGGAGGTCATTATTGCTCCGTTGGAGAAAATGGTGTTATTTGCGCGGAGTAGTCCGTGGCGGGTGTGGATGTGGCCGAATAGATGTGCTTTGAGGGTGGGGAGTGCTGAGATTCGTGAGAGGATTTCTTCTGAGCCATAGTGAATATTGTCATCGAAATCAAGGATTCCGTAGGCCGGTGAGTGGGTTACCAGCACGTCGGTGTCGCGGGGTATATCTGAGTAAAAGTTTGCCTGACGGTCGGTGATGCAGTCTTCCATAATCATCGGCACGCCATAGAATTTCAATCCATCAATCTCTATAGCTGAGTTGCAGAGATAATGGACATTGCTGTCAAGGCCTGAGATGTTTGCCCGATAGAGGCATGAGTCATGATTTCCGCAGATGAATATCTTATGGCTATAGGAGAGATCGCAAAACCAGTTGAGAAAATCCAACGCTTCGCGTTGATCTCCAACCATGCAGAAGTCGCCGGAGTGGACCACGATGTCGGCCTCCGGCAGCTCGTGGAGTCGATGATGCGCTCCGTGGGTGTCTGATAGATGCAGTATTTTCATGAACAAATTTTATTTTGCAAAGATAGTAAATCGCACTGACAATTATTGACAGAGATAAGCACGATTTCGTGGCATCGCGCATAAAGCGGTTAGAGAGTCTTAAAAAGGTTTTGGCACGCTTATTGCTATATCATAAGCAAAAAACTTTTGAGAAGTCATGAATAGCAGAAATTTTCACACACCGTTAATCGTCACGTTCCTGAAATCAATAATTGAACGTGACGATGGACAGAACATCAATTCGTGCGTGGCGACGCATTCAAAAGAAACGCGTGTGGTATAATCGATTACGCATTATTTTTCGGGCTTTTGCTCCGGTGTATGCTGAGTTTGGCTTGCATGGGCCAACGCGAGAAGCCTCGACTTGGAAGGAACTTTGCAAGACGAAGGGATATCAGGTGTATCGAACCACCGGCCAACCATGCAGTTGCGAAATGTGTTCCGGCGAGAGATACAATCGCCTTGACTTCAAGCGAGATACTGCAAGACTCATAAAGGAACAGCTCGAAGAGTAACCCCCAACAAAATCTGCGGCAATTATCGCCTTGTGTGGCGAGTTCGCCGCAGATTTATTTTATGCTTAATAAACAATTTCTAAGATATCAACTATTCGCTGCTCTTCACTGTGTCCTACGGTTGAGAGTCTGAGGAGCGGTAGGCCGAAGAAAGCGAGGATTTTGTCCTTCATTTGGTCTCTTTGAAACTGTTCAGTTTGTTCATTATGAAAACTATAGCCATCTGTCTCAATTGCAAGAAGAGGCGTTTTCGTAACTCGATTGATGACCAGAAAGTCGATATGCGTTGATGGATGGAGTGCATATCTTTCCTCGCGCTGCGATAATCCGTGTGTGTCGCTTATGAGATAGCGCATAGGATAGTGACAAAGTGCCTTGATGTGAGACAGATGAGGGTACGTTGCCCGAATATGCTCAATTAAATCGAACGTCAAATTCTCCGAATTGTATTCAGACACTGGCTCGTTTTCGCGATTATAAGCATGAATTTGAGAGAAAAGATAATCGAAGATAGAGCGAAGTTTGCTCTGCAAGACGATACCTTGCTGATATTTGATATAATTGATTAGATCTTGAATATTGCCGTTGAGTTCCTGAGGGTTACCGGTAACGACAAGGCAAAATTTGTTTTTGGCTCGTGAGACTGCTACATTCAGGAGATTGGCATTGTCGGTAAATTCAGTGATTGAATCATCCGTAACACTCATGATAATGGTGTCTTTTTCTCGGCCCTGGTATTTATGCACTGTATCGACTTCTATTTCAGGAATCTGAGAGCGAAATTGATAGACCTGACTATTGTATGGAGCGATAATGCCTGTCTCCTCTAAGTTATCAAGCAGTGGCATAAGCTCAATTTTTACGGCGTCGATTTCACGCTGGTTGTAATGTCCTCGGCAATGTTGTCCCGGAGCTGTGGTGAGGGTTAACAGGTGCTTCTCTTCATCGCTCCGCTTCGTCATGATGAGCAGGTTTCCTCCATAAAATTTCTGATTGCAAAAGTTGATTATATCTGGATGGCAACGATAATGTTCGCGAAGTAATGTTTCCGGAATGTTAGGAATTGTTGCTAATATTGAGCTTAAGAAGCTGTGTTTTGCGACGTCATAAGAATCTGCGATATCCGAGGTCATCTTTATAGCATCAAATTTCAATCTATCATCCTCGGTTATTACATTCGGCAACTGCATGGTGTCTCCTACAATAACTGCATTTTTCGCGCATGTAAGAGCTAGAAGCCCGGTTTCAACAGATACTTGAGAAGCTTCATCCATAATGACATAGTCAAATAAGGTGTCGCTATTGAAGCAGGTCTTGGCTGAGAATGTGGTGCTAAGCACAATTGGATAATCGACTAGTACGGACTCTCCATTATTGTACAACTCCTTAACGGAAGCTATGATTGGACGTTGGGCCTTATATCGTTTGGCTAATGATGCTCGAAGGATTGCCATTGAGTTTTCAGTCAGAGACTTCATCAAGGCTTCAGCATTAAGTCGAGAAAGATTGGTCTCTAAAGTGTCAATCTCAGATTTAAGCTCCTGGTGTCTACGCAGATAGAATAGCCAATTTAGCAATGAAACAATTCGAGGGATTGAATCGGCAGATAGTTCTTCCCTAATGTCGAAGGATAATCTAAGGCGGAGTTCAAGGCTTAATTTGTAGAAAATACGTTTGAATCGTTTCAGAAGATTTGTTGAATCATGCTGATATTTTATTGAAAAGACCTTAGTCTGACCTAATATTTTGAGAATCTTGGATGAGGATGTCTTGACTTCTTTACGGCTGAATTTTTCTGGTTGCTCCTGTTGGTAGTGGGCCATCTCAACCTCTACCTCCGAGAGTTCCTGTCGGCATATTGCCAGCCGTTCCTGCATTTCGAAGATTTTTTCGACTTTCTCATGGCAGTTTTTGACTTCTCGGTATGCACGATTCGTCTCCATTGTGGTCTTGAGCCACGATGGAAGCTCGGGGTTCAGAGGCGGTTGATTTGCAATAAAGGCCTCTTTATTTTCCCTTTTACCTAATGAAGCAACTAGAAAATCAAACCCATTTTTAGAGAGCTTTTCCAATACATTCTCAGTCGCAGAGTTATTATTGGAAACCACTAAAACAGATTTTTTATCTTTCAGCAGATTCGCTATGATATTGAGTATAGTCTGAGTCTTTCCGGTTCCGGGAGGTCCTTGGATAACACTTATCTGGTTGGTTAGAGCCGCTTTTACGGCTTGCATCTGACTGGCATTGCATCCAAAAGGGAATAATGTGGTGCTACTGTTATATCGTTTTAACCTTTTGCATGGGTTGATATAGACAGCGGCGGCTGTAGCTTCATCAACAAAGTCAATTCTGGAATAAACCGATGACAATATGCCCTCTGGTGATTCATTATCATCATTAATGCCAAGAGTGTTTATTGCTGCACACTGTTTAAGATAATCAAACACGTTTGTTGCATTGCCGGTCAGGCATGAACGACGAATGTCAATCTCGCCTTCGGAGTAATGTTTTACAAAACCGCTACCATAAGTTACTGCATAATATTTAATGTTGTTTTGGGTAAAAAGGCGGATCTCCTGTATATTCTTTTCCTTTTTGCCATTTACAAAAATATGACAGTCCTCAAAATCGATTGGAGTGGGGTTGGTTATCCAAATAACTTTCTCCGTTGAGTATGAATAAACTTTATCAGTGTTTTGAAATTTGATGGCATACTTATATCCATCAAGTCGAATGGACTCAACTTGATATGTTTTATCCACACCATTAATTAATATGAAGTGATTCTGAAGATTCATCTGTTAACCAATATAAAATCTTTCTTCAAGCAATAGAGCTGAGGCAAAATAAATATCGTGAAATTCGGTGTATTCGAGTGTATACGCGGCATTATTCATCTCTGCGCCATATGGTTGATTATTTTGAATTTAGAAGCGTGTATATATATTCGATGGTTGCTTCGGTCGTGGTTCGATTAACGGGAATTCCAAGGAGATATATTTTTGTTTGAGATGAACTAAATGATGAACTTATGAGCATTGTTTTATGTGTTATTGATGAGCACGGATAACAAAAAACGATCGTCTTATCCTTTGATTTACTTAAAGATGAATAAGCCATCACTTGATGAAGGTCTTCTCTAAATGAGTCTCGAAGAGTTTCAGTGTTGGTGTGGAGATTCATCATGTGACTTTTGTATTTTGCATCAACAATAATCTCATTGTTTCTATATCTTAACAGTATGTCAGGCTCTAAATAATGTAGGCACCACGATGGTCGCTGTCCTGTGATGCGATATTTATTATTACAATGTATATTTCCGCCCATTTTATGCATGACTCGGCCAAAAATGTATTGCACATATCGCTCGTATAGTTTGGCGATATTGAAAGTCCAAGCGCATGCCAGTGTGGTTTGGTTTTTAAGAATGTTGTTACCAATAGCTTTTAACTTCTTAATGTTGATTGGATCATTCGAGTGGATTTTAAGTTCTTTAACTGGGCTTATTCGGTTGTGGGGTATGAGTTGCTTTAGTTGAGGTAGCAGATTGATGTAGTTTTGTTGAACGCTTTTCGGGGTGGAGTTTTGCTGGATCTCATTAATAGCAATTGAAAGTACATACATCAGTTCAAACCACTCGTTGTGTTCTGTGATTAAACGATTGACGCGGTTGGGATATTTCAGTCTCATCGTTGGATCAGATGACCTTAATGCGTATTTTCCCCAGTCAGTTGAAGAAGATGGTTGGGGTTGAATCTGGTTGAGGCTGGAGAATTTTTTCCAGCTTGTTCTATCCAGCTTGTCAAATTCTTCTATGAACCTGATGCACTCCAGATAAATTGGAGGATGCACGAAAGGGGAGTTGTTGAGTGGAAGACGGGTGTTGTATTCAAGATCAATGTCTCCATCAATGAGCGGTATGATTCCATCTAAGTCATCTTGATATTCACTCCTTACAATAATATTACCGAGCTGCTTTCCTGTAACTGGGGATATGAGGGGCGCACATCCAACTAGCTGGGATGCTTTTAAGATCAATTTGACATCATTGGTGGAAAGTGAGTATTCAATACCCAAAAAAGCAAGAGAATCTCGATTGTAGTTAACAAAATTCTGAAGATATTGCGCAATAGATTGCTTATCGCCCTTCCATAAAGCCAATGCATCAGAGAGACTTATATCCTTTTCATGCATGGATCGAATCTCAATGTCGCAAATGGTTGAGGCGTTTAGCTCTTTTTTTCTCTTTTCGAAGTCAATTTTGAGTTGTTTCTTTTTTCTGTTTCTTTCCTCTAAACTGATCTTTGCTTTCTTGGCCATTATTTATACATGTATTCTTTAGTGTATTTAAAGAATAGGTGACTGAACTCCTGTTTTGCTTTTAGGAGGAATCCTTCGTTGAGGTATTCCTTGATTAGCGGCATTAGCTCATACTGGAGCCTATATTTCATTTCTTCGGAAATAGATTCAGGATGTTCAGGCTCTTTTTCAAGAATGAAATATGATTGACCGGGTTGCAGATTTAATTCATCATCGGTTGCATACTTTTCAAAAATCTCATTGAATTCGTTGAATCGTTTCTCGTCAAAGTACTTGGTTGTGGGTAGTTCCTCTTTGCTGACGACTTTTGGAAACAGTGTGTACCAGACAAATCGTCTTCTAAGGGCAAAGTCTACAACGGCCAGACTCCGGTCGGCAGTGTTCATTGTTGCAATGACATGCAGGTTGTCGGGAAGTCGATCTATTTCAATCTTCTCAATCTGACAATTTGGATTGTTTGAGCCGTGGTTGCTAATGGTGCCGAGATTGATCTTGTAGTCATGATCTTGGGCGTTGGCCTCAAAAAGATAAAAAACGGGACCAAGAACGTTCGACAGATTTGCCCGATTAATCTCGTCGATAATCAGCAGCGCCTTTTGTTCCTGTCTAGCTGCCTGTTTGGCTTTTTCAATAGCTTCAAGAAGAACGCCTTTCACTCCTTCATATCCCAGGTCTTTGCCATTAAGTGTGGGTTTAATGCCATAGACAAAATCAGCATATGTTGTTTCGGCATGAAATTGTGTGAACGTGACGTATTCAGGGCTATATTCGCTGGCAATATGCAGGGCCATTCGAGTTTTTCCACATCCCGGAGCTCCTTGCAAAACGACATATCGACGTTGGTCAAGCAAATCTTTAACTTCCTTCGCTAATGTTTCATTATTTTTTGCAGGACATCGAACAAGGTTAATGACTTTGTCTATGGATTCCCGAGCGGATTGTGTTGAATCCCACGCTCTCCACTTGGCATACTGAGCCAGCCATGCATCGAGAATGGGGATGCCGTCGTTAATGTCAAAGTCTTCATCGAAAGTCAGTAAACATGCGGCAGGAAGCAAACCAACACGATTGGAGGTTGAATTATCGTCATAACTATTAATCGATGATATTAGTACTGGTTGCGAAGTTAGTGCAACAGCTTCTTTTAGGCCGGGAGTACGAGTTTCCATGTCGCCCCAATTTTCTGCAAAGAAAAATTGACAATTGTTGTTGGCGATAAGCTTCATAAAGCTTCGTCTAAATCCTGGACTACAAGCTAGAGCAGTGTCATTTCCCAATGTTGAGGAACCTATGCCGATTGATATGACGCAGTGTGTTACTATTTCTTCTTCAACCTTATTGGGAAACACCACAAACGACAATCCATTGTATCTTCCTGAGGTGTCTTCGTTTTTATCAATGAACGCAAAGTAGGGATTGTCACCTGTATTGTGTCGAATTATAGCGTTACCGTTTTCGGTAGTAATATTAGATGTTTTATTGCAGTCATTCTTGGCCTTCATCCCAAATTCATGAGCTTTATCGACAACATAATTATATAATTGCTTCTCGGTCATTGTTCAGGTATTTTGTGGGTGTTTTAGATAAATTGAATACATACTTAACTAACGCAAATATATGCAAAAGAAGCGAAATCACCAAAATTACAAAACAATTTATAAACAAATATCAAGGATGCTCCTTTGTATCATGAAAAAGTGCGTCAACGATTGCGGGGTATTTCTTTGATATTCCGTTGAAAATGCGTAACTTTGTATTCTCATCAATACATCATAATTATGAAGTTGAAGTTTCAGATAGTTCTACTAATCGTTTCCATTTTAATCACTATGGTATCTTGTACTCATGATACGCCGGAAGATTATATGGATTGGGAATTAGTTTCAGTATCTGATGTGGAATATATTAAAGTCGAAATTCGCAATCGCACAGCCTCTGATTTCCCCAATTCTTCAATTATATACATTGAAGCAAANTATCGAGAAGGAGATGTCGTTTTAAAGTGCTCTAATCACGACATCAATTANACATTGGTTGGTCCGAATGATTCATATATAAATCCCGGAATGGATTTTTCTTTAACATCGGTTGACCGCAATACGCTTAAAATCCATTTTAACGAAAATGCTTCAGGAATGCCTGAAATGTCTGACCAGATAACTATAACAAATTCTAATGGCGATGCCGTTTGCAATACGTTCCTTTTTATAGATAGAACGTTTGGTGAGATAAATCCGACAGAATAACAGCGTCTTTTCGCTAACCTCATAAGGTCCATAACTTTGAGCCAGCAAACTCAAAGTTATGGACTTCTCTTTTTCCGACCTCAATTTCAACTCCGTTGAAAATCTGCCCGGCTGCGAGAATATACCATAGTCAGTACGCTTAAAAGTCCTTTTTGCCCCTTAATTGTACTTCTTCTCTGTAACATGCAAATTTTCAGGGCCTGGAATTTTTGTATTCTATTGACACTGCGGATTTGCGGCGGCGGGAAAATTTGAGTAACTTTACCGACATATAGTTATAATTCAAATAAGACATTTCAATGAAAGAAGATATTGAGGCTGCGCATGACGATGCGAAAATGCCTAAAAATCAGCAGGAAGGGAAGAAAAACCCTGTTTCGGCGCCATCTGTGGCACGCTCCGTTCCCCGCATAGGTATAACTCACGGCGATTTCAACGGCGTGGGGTATGAGGTGATTCTTAAGACTTTCGACGACAACCGTATGCTTGAGATGTGTACACCCGTAGTTTACGGAAGCGCGAAGATTGCTGCCTACTACCGTAAAAATCTTGAATTGCAAGGAACTCCCGTGGCCCAGATCAACGATGCGTCACAGGCCCGCCCCGATGCCCTGAATATTATAAACGTTATCGGTCAGGAAGCTCACATAGCTCCAGGCGAATCGTCACGTGAAGCCGGCGAGGCTGCTTTTGCGGCTCTCGAACGTGCGGTGGCCGATCTTCGCTCCGGCGAGATCGACATGCTGGTGACGGCGCCGATCAACAAACACAATATCCAGAGCGACCTCTTCTCGTTTCCCGGTCATACGGAATATCTCGAGACCTCGGTCGGGGAGGGTGAGAAGTCGTTGATGATTTTATGTAACAATTCCCTGCGGGTGGCGCTGGTCACTACCCATCTTCCTATCGCAAAGGTTTCTGCTGCGATCACTGAAGATACCATAGTTGAGAAACTCAGTATATTCGAGTATTCCCTGATACAGGATTTTGGTGTTGTAAAGCCTCGTATAGCAGTTCTTGCTCTCAATCCTCATGCCGGCGAGAATGGGCTGTTGGGTTCGGAGGAGCGCGACGTGATAGAACCGGCGATAGCAAAAGCCCGCGACAAGAAAATGCATGTGTTCGGTCCGTATGCCGCCGATGGATTTTTCGGCAACGGTCTTTACAAAAAGTTCGATGGTGTTCTGGCGATGTATCATGACCAGGGACTTGCACCGTTCAAGACACTTTCGATGGAGAGCGGTGTGAACTTTACCGCCGGTTTACCGATAGTGCGTACTTCGCCTGACCACGGAACCGGATACGATATAGCCGGAAAGGGTGTGGCTTCAGAGGAGTCCATGCGTTCGGCGGTGTATATGGCTCTGGATATCTGCCGCAACAGGAAAAACTATGAGGAGATGACCGCCAGTCCGCTGCGCAAGCATTATCACGAGAGGGGGAAAGACAATGTTGTTCTCGACCTTACGAAAGACTGATATAAACGACTGATAAGTAAATCGTAAAAATTATTCAGATTATCCTTGCATCGTATGATTAAAGTGGTTGTGGCATGCGATTCGTTCAAGGGTTCGCTTACGGCGGCTGAAGCGACAGCTTCAGCCGCCGTAGGTGTGAAAGATGCCTTGGGCTGCAATGCCGATATCGTGGATATTCCTGTGGCCGACGGAGGAGAAGGTACGGCTACCATAATTACGGCTGCTCTCGGAGGAAAGAGTGTTCATTGCAGAAGTCATGATGCTATCGGCCGTAGCGTGGAATGCTGTTATGGTATAGTTGATGCCGGAGGAATGTCTCCTTTGGGGGTGATCGAACTCGCAGAGGCAAGCGGACTGACACGTCTGACCGAGTCCGGATGCGATTCTCTAAGGGCATCCACCCGCGGAACAGGCGAGTTGATAGCAGATGCCTATTTCCGGGGATGCCGCCGGTTTGTGATAGGTCTTGGCGGAAGCGCCACAACAGATGGGGGCACAGGGTTGCTGCGGGCCCTCGGAGTAAGGTTTCTTGACAGCCGCGGTATTGAAATAGGGGAGGGGGGCGGAGAGTTGCCGCGGCTCGCTTCGATAGATATGTCGCATGCCAGGAAAGATATTCTGGAATGCCGTTTTACTATTTTATGTGATGTCACTAATCCCCTTACCGGCGTATCGGGTGCGGCGGCTGTGTTCGCTCCGCAGAAAGGGGCGTCGGCCGGTGATGTGGAGATTCTTGAAAGGGGGCTTGCACGCTATGCCGCGGTAATCAGGGATACCTTTGGTATAGATGTGGCGCAGATGGCCGGAGCCGGAGCGGCAGGTGGAACTGCTGCGGCATTTATGGCATTCTTTAATTCGGAGATTTCGCGCGGAATAGCGGCGACGCTCGATCTGTGTGGTTTTGAAAAGAAGGTCTGTGATGCCGATCTGGTGATAACCGGCGAGGGAAAAATCGACCTCCAGACCCTCGGAGGAAAGGCTCCGATGGGGGTTCTGGAGGTCGCTTGTCGTCATAAGGTTCCTGTCGTGGTTCTGGCCGGATCGGTGTCTGACTCCCTGCGGCTATGCGAGGCAGGGTTTGCTGGCGTTTACCCTATCAATCCGCCGGGGATGCCGCTTGAAGAGGCTATGCGGACCGATGTTGCCGGTCGTAACCTGAGAGATACGGCATCACGGGTGGTGCGTTCACGTTTCGCACACGTTATCGGCCAAGGCTGAAGCTGAATGTATGAGTGCCGGGGCCTACCTGGCGTGGGGTCGGCGCGTAAACAGTGGCGCTTGTCGCACCCGGAACTTTAACTGTAAGTTTTACCTTATCACCCTTGCGTGTCCAGCTGCTGCTGATCGGGCCGCGCACGGAGTTGTATGTTCCTTCCGCCTTGTTGAGCCCCTCAGGGTAGTGTGGCTGCACGGTGAAGTGTTCGAATCCGGGGCGCGACGGATCGTGGCGTATGCCGGCAAGCACGTTTGTCATCCATGCGCTTATATCACCCATGAAAACGTGGTTGAGCGATGCATCGCGGAATTCAGGGCTAAGTGTCCATGTCTCAGGCAAGGTAGTGTAGCCGCGGTCTTCTATCCAGTAGCCCCATGATGGAGCGTCGGTCTGGGTTGCCATGCGGTAGGCATCGTCGAGGTATCCGTATTTTGCCAGCATAGCCGGAACTGTCTTGCTCCCGAGTAATCCGAAGTCAAGATGATAGTCGGTAGCCTCAACCGCACGATGGAGGGCATCGGCAACAGCCTGCTCTTTACCGTCGGGTACGATACCTGCATACAGAGCTACGCCGAGAGCTGTCTGAGTGCCGTTCGCATAGGTATTGTTCTCTTCGTTGAACCATCGGTTGTTGATTATATCCTTGAGTTTCGCGGCTTTCTGTTCGTAGCGTGACGAGTCTTTCCCGAGTATGCGGGCGAAGCGTGCCATCTTCTTGTTATCGAGGTAGTAATACACTGTCCCGGTGAAATCCGTAGGGGTTTGGGCGCGGTATGAGAGCCAGTCGCCTATGCCGTTGTTGAGTATACCTTCCTCTTTCTCGAGGCTTGCCGCCCATTCGAAGTAGCGCTCCATTGTGGGATAGAGGCGCTCGATAGCGCGTGAGTCGCCGTAATAATCGTAGATAGCCTCAGGAATTATGAAGAGAACGGCATCCCATACCGGGCCGGGCCATTCGCCGTAGCCCCAGCCTGATGAGGGGATGATACCCGATATGTTGCCGCTTTCGCGCTGATTGTCGATAATGTCGTTCATCCATTTCTCATAGAACGTTATACCGTCGAAGTTGAGCAATCCGAGATCTACGGCTACATGGGCATCAGCTGTCCATCCGTTCTTCTCGCGCTGGGGGCAATCGGTAGGTATGCTGTGGATGTTGCCGAGATAGCTCAGCATTGTGGCATCGTGGATTTTATCGAGCAGCGGATTGGAGGATCTGAACGATCCGGCAGGCTGCAGATCTGTGTGCATGAAATATCCGGTCAGGTTCTTCTCTCCGAGTTTTACGGGGCGATCCGCTTTCACCTCCACATAGCGGAATCCGTGGTAGGTGAACATCGGTGTGAAGCTTTCGGGGGCACCGGTTCCGGCGAGTATGAATTCATCGGTCTGGAACTGTTCACCAGGTTTTTGGGGATGATAGTATACGTTGATATTGCCCGGCTCCAGACGTCCGTCCTCTTTGAGCAGTTCTCCTCCCTGCATGTGGAAATGTGTGCCTTTTTCTCCTTTCACTGTAAGTCCGGCCACACCGGCTATATTCTTACCCATGTCGAACACGAACACAGTGTCGCCCCACGATTGCAGCAGCTTCGGGCGGATGGTTTCCACCGGGCGTATCGCCGGCATCGCTTGTGCTTTGAGCAACGGAGATGGAGCTGAGGTGATTATGGCTTGTCTCCATTCCGAATCGTTGAAACCGGGAAGCATCCATCCCTCCGGATTAAGGCGTGCGTCGTAGCGGTCGCCGCTGTAGATGTTGTTGTAGGTGTACGGGCCAGTTGTCGTGCGCCATGAGCCATCCGATTTCACTATGGTTTCAGGGGTTGAACCGGGGATTGTCGTGCCGCGCAGTTCGAAGATCATAGAGGGGCGCTTGCGCCAGCGGGCTGTCTCAAAGTCCCAGACTGCCTTGCTCTGGCAGTTGTAGAAACCGTTGCCGAGTACGGCGGTGACTGTATTCTCACCTTTTTGCAGCAGCGGGGTCACATCGTAGGTGGCATAAAGATTGCGTTTGTCGTAGTGGGTATATCCCGGATCCATGTGGCTGTCGCCAACGCGTTTCCCGTTGATGTACAGAGCATAGTAGCCTGCCGCGGATATGTAGGCGCGGGCATCGGCTGGCACCTTGTCGAGTGTGAAGCTCTTGCGGAGCATCGGCGCCGGTTCGAACTCGCGGTCGAAGCAGTCGGTTATCCAGCTTGCCTCCCAGTCGTCGGCGTTCATCTTGGCGGTTTCGAAAGTCGCTGTTTCCGAGGGTTTTCCGGAGGTAGTGACGCGCCATACATATCGGGTATGGCTTTTCAGCGGTTCACCGCCGTATGTTACTGAAAGCGTATTGGGCATGAGCGCCTCAGATTTCCATACGAGCTTACCTTCTTTGATGTCTTTCTCAGAGGTTGCTACTTCTACTGAATAGGGACCCTTGGTGTCCGGTGTCACTGTCCATGTGAAACGTGGAGCTTTCTCATCGATGCCGACAGGATTTTCGAGATATTCGCAGCGCAGGGAACCGACCCCCGCCAAGGCTGTTCCGACGCTCATGGCCGATACAAGAACGATACTTAGAAACTGAATTTTGCTCATGATATGTAAATTTTATATAGGGAGAGTGATGCACGCTGTTTCCCCCCGTTTGTAAGTGCAAATTTAGTTATTTTCAGTTAAATCATATCTTTTGGTTTTATGATTTTGGCAGGGAAGGATACATTTTCGGGGTGAAATAATGCGAAAAACGATACAGTTTCTTATCTTTGCGCATAGATACACCATGAAGGTGACATGTAAAGACAGGAAACTGTATCGTTTTGAGATGAATATAAGTAAGGATTTATTTAGATACGTTCTGTGCCTGCTGGCAATGGCGATGGCTACGGCGGGTGCTTCAGCTTATAATATACGTCGCATTTCGAGCGACGACGGTTTGTCGAGTAGTGCGGTCCTGAGTATGGCGCAGGATGCGTCGGGATTTCTGTGGATAGGTACCCTCGACGGGGTGAACATCACTGATGGTTCGGTGTGTACTCCCTTTTCGGTTATGTACCCCGGGCTGTCGCTGTCAGGAAATCTTATCGAGAATATAATCGCGGGTAGCGACGGATGTATGTGGGTGCTTACAAATCACGGTCTTGACCGGGTAGATCCTGCGAAACATACCGTGACCTCTTATCCTCGCTTCAAGGGGCAGGAGCGGTTGGCTACCGACCGTTTCGGCAACTTATATGTACTGGCTACCGATAATGTGATATACACGATTCCGGCAGGGGAGGGTAGCGAGCCGGTGGCGTTGCTGGCGGGGGAGGTGAAGCATCCCGATGTGCGCTCCATGACTGTGACCGGCGACTATCTTACGTTGCTCGGCGACCGCGGGCAGGAGCGGTTCACTATCGGTTATGATGTGGCGGGAAAACCGTCAGGTCTGGGAAGTCGTTCGCTTCTCACGGGGCGCCCGGTAAAAACCGGCAGGGCTGATGCCGACGGAGCCGTGGTGGTGACCCGCGACAATATGCTTTACAAGATAGACCGTGCCGGCGACCTTACTCCGGTGCTTGATCTTGGTGCGGAAATAGCTTGGCGCGGAGAACCGTCGGATATATTGCGTCTGGCGCCGGACGATATTTTTGTGTCGTTCACGGCTAATGGTGTTCTCCGTATAAAGAAGGGTGCCGACGGGAAATATACAGCTGAAGATATCGGGGTGAAGTCCGGCGTGTTCTGTCTTGATAAATCGCAGACTCAGCCTGTCGTATGGGTCGGATCGGACTGTCATGGTCTGTTCACATGCTACGACAGTCCGTTCACGGTGCGTTCAACCGGACTGACGCAATTCGATGATCTGAGCGATAATCCGGTGAGAGCCTTGTATCTTGATGATGACCACACCCTGTGGCTTGGAACCAAAGGGGGAGGTCTGCTTCAGGTTCCCGATTTCAAACCGGGCACCGATCTCAAACGCGCCAGTGCCACACGCTTTACAAGCGCTAAAACTCCGCTTTCCAACAATTCCGTGTTCGCTTTCGCATCAAGCCCACAACCGTTGCTATGGATCGCGACCGACGAGGGGGTCGACTATTACAGCTATACGGACAAACGGATCCATAATGCCGGCAATGCTCCCGAAATGCGGTTTATACACGATATATACCAGAGCGATGACTCTACGCTATGGCTCGCGACGGTGGGGAAAGGTGTGGTGAAATGCCGGATATCCGGGTCGAAACATTTTCCAGAACTTACGGTTGACAAGGTGTATGCAAACGACGGAGGCGACATAACGTCAAATTTCTTCTTCTCCCTTACTCCGTCGGCCGACGGCAGGCTGCTGTTTGCCAACCGCGGGCTCGGAGTGTTTGCCGTAGAGGGAGATTCTCTCCGCAGTCAGGTGACCCTTAAAGGATTGTATGATTCGAATGCCGTGAAAGATGTGTTTACGGTTGTCGATGAGGATTCGGTGATGTGGCTTGGTACGGGTCACGGTCTAATGAGGGTGGGACCCGACAGCGAGCGGCTGTTCTTCGGTCTTGAAAACGGTTTCAAAAACAATACGATACATGATATTCTGAAAGATAAGGGGGGTAATCTTTGGGTTTCCACCAACAACGGGCTCTACTGCTTTGACCCGCGAACGGAAAGTACCCGTGTGTTCGGGCGTAACGACGGTATAAATGTAACTGAATTTAGCGACGGGGCCGCTTTCAATGCCGATTCAATTCTGATATTCGGCGGTGTAGACGGTTTTGTGACAGTTCAGAAAGCTGGCACTTTCTGCACACCCGACAGTCTTTACACGCCTCCTCTTGCGCTTCTGCGCATGTCGATAGGGGGAGAGAATGTGGATATGCTCGATTACATCGATATGTCGTCGGGCAATACTACATTGACACTCAGGCCTGAACAGAGGCAGTTCACCCTAACCTTCGCCACTCCTGATTTCATGACGCCGGCCGACTGCTACTATGAATATTCGCTCGATGGCAGAGAGTGGATCAACAACGGATCGTCGGGAAGTATTTCCTTCAATGAGATGGGATATGGTAAGTATCATCTGGCTGTAAAGGCCGTCAATCGTATTACCAACGATGAAGGAGCTGCTTACCTTCTGACCGTCAATATTCTCGCGCCGTGGTATCTCTCCGGAGTGGCGAAGACGTTGTATCTGGTATGCCTTCTTCTGGCTATTCTGGGAGTGGCCGGTGTGTATATGCGCCGTCAGCGTCGCAAACGTGCCGAGGAGCTTGCTGCGATCGAACATCAGCATCGCGAGGAGGTATACGAGGAAAAGCTGCGTTTCTTTACCAATATAACTCATGAGTTCTGCACTCCGCTGACACTCATATATGGCCCGTGCGAGCGTATCTCGCACTATCCCGGCTCCGATGCTTATATAAAGAAGTATATCGGACTTATACGTACCAATGTGGAGCGCCTCAATACCCTTATTCAGGAACTGATAGATTTCCGACGGATAGAAACCGGTCACAAAGAGTTGAAGATACGTCCGGTGAATGTTACCGAACTCTGTGAGGAAACGGCCGCCGCATTCACCGAACTCGCTGAACGCAACGAGATTGATTTCAAGATGGAGATAGCCCGCGATGTGATCTGGAACACCGATTTCAGCGCTTTGCGTAAGGTGTTGAATAATTTAATATCCAATGCTTTCAAATACACTCCTCAAGGTGGCCGGATAGAGGTGAGTTTAAAACATGATGAGGCGGATAAGTTGCGTCTGGAGGTGTATAATACGGGCAAAGGTATCCGTGATGAAGATCGCGACAGTATCTTCAACCGCTATAGTGTTCTCGATAATGTGGAGGAGAACGCGGTGAAAGGTCTGTCGGCCCGCAACGGTCTGGGGCTTGCCATATGCAACAGTATAGTGAAACTGCTCGGAGGTGATATCACGATAGAGAGTGAACGTGGAAAATTCGCATGTTTCGTGGTCACTCTTCCGCAGCTTGAAGCGGATCATGTATCCGAACCGGCCGCTAACTCAGATACGTCGTCTGCCTCGGCTACGCTTCCGGCCTCCTCCGCCACCGTGTCTCCGTCTGCCTCGCCGTTGCAGTTGACAGGTGGTAAGGACGCTCCTCCCACTCTGCTGGTCATTGACGACAACAGGGAGATTCTGTCGCTTCTCACCGACAGTCTGTCGGATTATAATGTGATAGCTGCCGAATCTGCCGCCGAGGGTCTGGAGCAGATAAAGCGCAGTCATCCCGATCTTATAATAACAGACATAATGATGCCGGGCACTGACGGGCTTACCTTCGCCCGTCAGATTAAGAGCAACCGTCATCTGATGCATATACCTCTGGTGATATTATCGGCACGGGCAAGCACTGAGGAAAAGGTTGAGGGAATAGAGTCAGGAGCGGATGCGTTTATCGGCAAACCGTTCAGCGTAAGTTATCTGCGTGCTATAGTAGCCCGTCTGCTGAGCAGCCGCGAGACGTTGCGCGAATATTACAACTCCTCGGCAAGCTCGTTTGAATATGCCGACGGCAATCTACTCGATAAGGAGGACAAGGATTTTCTCGACAGGGTAGCGGAATATATTGACGAACATCTGCGTGACGAGAATCTCTCGCCGGAGATACTGGCATCAATAATGCAGATAAGTTCGCGTAATCTCTACCGTAAATTCAAGGAGCTAAATCAGCCGACGCCGAACGAATTTATCAAGAACCGCCGTATGATGCACGCTACCAAGATGTTGCTTACGACATCGCGAACTGTTCAGGAGATTGTGTTTGCCGTAGGATTCACCAACCGCACACATTTTTACAAGGAGTTCGAAAAACGCTACGGTATGACCCCGAAAGATTACCGGATTGCACATAAGGTGTCTGACGATTCGCTGTAGACAGCTTCCGACACCGTCATTGCTGTGACCCTGTCGGGAGGAAGCAGATAGCGGAGGGGATATCGCCGGTGCGTACACTCCATCTCATATTTCCTTCTGGCGTGAAGCAGTAGAGTGTTCCGCTGCTGACATAGTTTTTCGCATCGGTAAGATAAATGTCGCCTGTTGCGGGATGCACCGCTATGCCGTAGGGCACGGCAATGCGGCGTTCAGTTCCGTCGGTTATGAAGTTGTCGGCGATAAGGGTGCGGGTCTTGGTATCGATTACGGCGTAGCTAACGTTGGTGCCATTGTTGCCGGCTTCATCTTGTGATGCGGAGATTGCATATAGTCTGTCGCCGTATATCGCCATGTTGGAGCAAGCTACGCTGATTGTGTCGGTCACTTCCATATCACCGGTCCTGACGTTTTTCTCCAGCACCATCAGACGCGACGGTTCGGAAATATGGTTGCCTCGCGAGCTTACCCATAGCTTCCCTTCCGCGTCGCGTCTTACCCTGTGAAGATTGATACCTACAGGTATCTGCCGTACCTGTCTGAGTTCGTTGAGATCGACAACGGATAGAGTGTTGTCGTAGTCGGGAGCGCGGTAGCCTCCGGAATTCGCTACATAAAGGCTGTCGCCTGCGATTTCCATTTCTTCCGGCTGGTAGCCTACAGTTACCTGTCCGGTAATGGATAGCGACAGGGTGTCGATTTGGTAGATTGCTCCTTTGGGAGCGTTGGGGTCAACAAGCACAGGCCCGACGTATGAACTTACATAGGCCTTTCCGCGATGAAACCTGATGTATCGGCAATTAGGTATGTCTACTTGTCCGATGCGTTTCCCGCTGTGGGCATCCATAACCTCCACCTTATGCGAGCAATTTATGACAGCGTAGAGTTTTGAACCGTAGAGGGCGATATCGTTGCCTACGTCGCCGAGTTCTTTCACCACTTCCGGATTGCGTTCGGCGTAAAAATTTCTGGCATACACACCGTTTTCAAAATCAAGCCAGTCGATGGTACATTTGTTTGATCCCATGTTGCCCTCGTTGATCAGATAAAGTCCTGCGATACCTGTGCCGGGAGATGCCAGGCCACTGATGGTTTCGTATTCTGTCGGGATGACTGTTTCATCTTCGCGGCATCCTGCGATGGTGATTGTTAAGGCTATGGTTGTCAGCAGTGTTGCTTTTTTCATGACTTACGGATGAAAAGATCAGATATTGACGGTGATGGTAGTGCGCCAGTTACGTTTAGGCATAGGATAGTTGAGGATAACGTCGTAGTCCTGGCTGAGCAGGTTGTTGACCTCGAGCAGTACCCGCAACCCGACTTTTCCGATATTAATGTCGCGGCTTACCGAGATGTCGCTCGTGTACCACGGCTGAGTGTAGTTGTAGCGGATATTTTCCTGCTGATTGTAGCGCTCACCTACATAGATGAAGCTGTAGTTGAGATTCCATTGGCGCCAGGTGGCGTTCACGACAGCCGAGCCGGAGTGGCGGGGTATATAGGGAATCTGGTCGCGGTAGTAGTTGTCGGCAGGGTTTGTAACGTCGATAGCGCGTTGGAAGGTATATTGCGCCCGGAGGGTCAGGAAGAGTTCTCTGGCAGGGCGCACTGTGACAAGCCCCGATACATCTACGCCACGTATGTCTACAAGTCCGAGATTCAGCATGGTCCAGCGGAACTGTTGCCCCTTTGGATATGCGACGATCTTATCGGATACACGGTTGTAGTATGCGTCGGCGCTGAGGCGTCCCTCGGCGATGAATGAGGTTGAGGAGGTGTGGGTATAGATGGCGCCGAAATTGTACTGCGTCACTTTCTCAGGATTCAGCTTCGAGTTGCCCATATCGGCGTAATATAGGTCGTTGAAGGTAGGCATTCGGAACGACTTCTTGAAGAATGCCCGTAGCAGGAAGTCGCGGCTACGCGCGGGTTGAAACGAGGCATATACCGCCGGGGTGAATACATGGCGGTCGGGGGGCGCCTGCTGTCCGCGCAGACGGTCGTGGATAAAGGTGCCGAGAATACTTCCCTGTGCCTTGACACGGGCGAAGTTCAAAGCTGTTGCGAGTGAAATCAGGTTGGTGGTGCGGTCCGGGCGCGCGAAGCCATACATGTCGGCATCGAGAGTGTTCCACATGAAATCATAGCTCGCTGATAATCGCCACCATCGGCGAACCATAAGTTCGTTAGCCGTGGAGAAGTAAAGCTCGCGCTGACGGTACAGGTTGTCGACCTTTATCTGTTTGTCGTCGTTGTTGACGTAGTGGGTCCGGTAAAACGAATATTTGAGATTGTTGAGGGTCGTGAAGTTGCCGAAAGTTGAGGTATAGCTTCCCTGGGCGAAAGAATTGTTGTCCCAGATACGCTCTCCGCGGCGCCATACGTTGTTGACTATCGCTCCGGGAACACCGCGCTCGGAGTTGTAGTTATATACTTTTAAATGCCATTCTCCGGCTTCAAGTGTGCCGTTGAGGTTACATTCTATGCGGGTGGCGTTGATATCGCCGTTCTGGCGCACGGCAGTGGTGTCGTAGGCTAATTCTCCGGCCGGGTTCACCCTGCGGTAACGGAACTTGTATTTTCCGCTTGAATTGATCCATTCGGCGCTCAGCGATGCATTCACATGATCGGACAGGCGCAGCTCCAGAAGAGCCGACGGGTTGAGGAGATCGAACGATCCGAAGCGCACTCCGGCGCGTGCATGAAATGTCTCTCCATTGTTGAAGCGCGGGGTTTTGGTGCGGATATATATCGAACCGGCCGATCCGAAATCGCGCGCCGGCTGAAGGATGTCGCTCTTCTGTCCGTTGTATAGCGAGATGGCCTCTACGTTGTCGAGCGAGAACTGGCCGAGGTCGATCTGCCCGTTCTGCGCGTTGCCAAGCTCTATGCCGTCATAAACCACTCCTGTATGGTTTGTACCCATCGACCGGATATTTACAGTTTTGATACCTCCGACACCTCCATAATCTTTTACCTGCACCCCCGAGAAGTAACGCAAAGCGTCGGCAACACTGTTGCTGTTGAGGCGTTCGAGATCCTTTCCTGAAAGTTTCTGGGCGGGGATAACCTCGGTTTGCGGTCGGACGGCCGTAACCGTCACCTCACCGAGCGACAGTGTTGTATCCGATTTCTCTTTTTCGGCACCTTGTACGCCGAGAACAACGGCAATAAAAATAGCTGCCGCAGCTAACCTTGTCTGTTTTGTCTGACACATAATGCTCCTATTTTCCCGTAGGTATCTGGGTGTGGGTAGCCAAGGCAGGTCTTCTGACTTGTTCCGGCTCTGTCGCGCCTTCTCGCTCTGTTGACAGAGCAATGGCCTAACTTCTTGCGACAGGCTTTTATCCTTTGTGGAAATGGAACATACAGCAGCGGGCACTGTTCCGGACTTTCACCGGATTCCCTTTTCGGAGAGACGCATATGGCTGTTACTCTCCTCGCGTATCCCCGCGCAAGTGTTCATACATGGCAGGGCTACGACCTTGACACCGCAAATTTACGACTTTTTATCCGGATTACCGCATAATATCTCCTGGTTTATAGATCCCCGGTTTCACAGGAAAGAGGGTGCCTCATCGGTGACTGTTTTGATGCGGTTGCCATGGGTATAGTTACCGGATATTTTTTTAGGAGTATTTTTCTTTTGTAACTTTGCGGCATGGAAACTGCGAATGAAAGGAGGGTAAGGGGAAGGTTCGCGCCGTCGCCGTCGGGGCGGATGCATCTGGGCAACATATATACAGCCGTGATGTCGTGGCTGTCGGTAAAAAGCCGTGGGGGGGAGTGGGTGCTACGTATCGAGGATCTTGATCCGCAGAGGTCGAAGCGTGAGTATGCGCTGATGATCGAGGACGATCTTCATTGGCTCGGGCTTGACTGGGACGAGGGGGGACTGGAGGGTAAGGGTGCTTCCGGGCCTTACTCACAAAGCCTGCGCGGTGACATATATGAGGAATATATGCGCAGGCTTGAGGCTGGAGGATTGTTGTATCCATGCAGGTGCAGACGCTCCGATATCATGGCTACTCAGGCACCGCACCGCTCCGATGGAAGAGTAGTCTATGCCGGGACATGCCGTCCGCGCCATCTTGGCGGAGTTGCGCCGGACGATGCCTCTGCCGAGGGAGCTTCAATGAGAATGTTCGTTCCCGACCGCGAGATCGGTTTTAACGATAGGGTATACGGTCCGGTGAGTTTCAATCTGGCTGAGGAGTGCGGCGATTTCATAATCCGGCGCGCCGACGGGGCCTGGGCATATCAGCTGGCTGTGGTGGTCGACGATGCGTTGATGGGAATCACCGAAGTCATGCGTGGCAACGATCTGCTCCTGTCGGCTGCCCAGCAGATCTATCTGTTCGGACAACTCGGGTTCGAAGCTCCTGAGTATGCCCATCTCCCTTTGATATGCAACTCCGATGGGCAGCGCCTGAGCAAACGCGACAGCTCCATGAGTATGGAGCAATTGCGCCGGCGCCACACTCCGGAACAGCTCCTCGGCGAAATTGCATTTATGGCAGGAATTCTGTCTGAACCGGCTCCTGTGAAGCCTGCCGATCTTATTCCTGTATTCCACTTGCCGTTGAGAAAATGCGTGGAGGATGATTGGATTTTTGTTGCAAAAAACGTACCTTTGTAACCCGTTATGAAATACGGTTTCGACAACGAGAAATATCTCAAAATCCAGTCCGAACATATCAGGGAGCGTATCGCCAAGTTCGGAAACAAATTGTATCTTGAGTTGGGTGGCAAACTTTTCGACGACTATCATGCCAGTCGGGTGCTGCCCGGTTTTCAACCCGACAGCAAGTTGCGTATGCTTAGCCAGCTTGCGGATCACGCCGAGATAGTGATAGTCATCAGCGCGCTCGATATCGAGAAAAACAAAGTGCGCAACGACCTGGGCATCACCTACGACGAGGATGTATTGCGCCTGCGCAACGAGTTTCAGAAACGCGGCTTCCTTGTAAGTTCAGTAGTTATAACCCATTATAATGGACAGAGCAGTGCCGATGCCTTCCGCAAACGTCTGGAGCGCATGGGAATCACTACTTACTACCACTATACCATCGAGGGCTATCCTACGAATGTGGCTTTGATCGACAGCGACGACGGTTTCGGGCGCAACGATTATGTGGAGACAACCCGTCCGCTTGTCATCGTCACGGCACCTGGGCCGGGCAGCGGCAAGATGGCGGTATGCCTGAGCCAGCTTTACAACGAACACAAGCGCGGCATCAACGCCGGATATGCCAAGTTCGAGACCTTCCCCGTGTGGAGTTTACCCCTGAAACATCCGGTTAACATAGCCTACGAGGCAGCCACCGCCGACCTCAATGACGTGAATATGATCGATCCGTTCCATCTTGAGGCCTATGGAAAGACAGCCATCAACTACAACCGCGACATAGAGATATTTCCCGTTCTCAATGCTCTGTTCGAAGGTATTTACGGCGAGAATCCTTATAAGTCGCCTACTGATATGGGTGTAAATATGGTGGGATTCTGCATCAACGATGACGAAGTATGCCGCCATGCGTCGAACAATGAGATTATCCGCCGCTATTACACAGCCCTCAATCAGCTTGCTAAGGGCGCTTGCAACGATGCCGAGGTCAACAAAATCGCTCTTCTGCTCAATCAGGCGAAAATCGATCCCGCAACTTACCGCCGTCCCATAGCCGCCGCCAAAGAGCGTGCCGCCCGTAGCGGGAACCACTGTTCGGCAATAGAGCTTGCCGATGGCACAATCATCACGGCCGAATCTTCAGCATTGCTCGGTCCGAGCGCTGCGCTGTTGCTTAATGCGATAAAACATCTCGCCGGCATCGACCACTCGGTAAAGCTTATCCCCCAGCATATGATCGAACCGATCCAGCATACCAAAACCTCATATCTGCGTAGCCTCAATCCGCGGTTGCATACCGATGAGGTGCTTGTAGCGCTTTCGCTGCTCAGTGCCCACGACGAGCAGTGCCGCCGTGCGCTCGAAAAGCTCCCCGAACTCTACGGCTGCGAGGCACACTCCACGGTGATGCTCGGCGAGGTCGATCAGAAAATCTTCAAGAAGCTTGGCGTAGGTCTCACCTGCGATCCCTCCCGCAAATTCAAGCATTGAGTTAATAGAGCGTTATAGCATTAGAGCAATAGAACAGGAGAGCAGGAGCAATAATACCTCAATCGGGTAACTTTGCTCCTGCTCTCCTGTTCTATTGCTCTAATGCTCTGTTACTCCCACTCGATTGTGGCTGGTGGTTTTGAGGAGATGTCGTAGCATACGCGGTTCACGCCGCGGACGTGGTTGATGATGTTGTTGGAGATCTCGGCCATGAAGTCGTAGGGGAGGTGAGCCCAGTCGGCGGTCATGGCATCGGTGGAGGTTACGGCTCGCAGAGCCACGGCGCGTTCGTAGGTGCGCTCGTCGCCCATCACACCTACGCTCTGA
This sequence comes from Bacteroidales bacterium, assembly GCA_014800795.1. Lineage (GTDB taxonomy): Bacteria > Bacteroidota > Bacteroidia > Bacteroidales > Muribaculaceae > UBA7173. The sequence continues at coordinate 35,762 of JAAVFL010000008.1, forward strand.
ACGGGGAGAAGTATTGCTCCAGCCTGCCATACCTGATCGTAGAGACCCCATCGGCGTAGCCCGTCGATGAAGATGTGGTCCGCTTCCTGAAGCACCTGCACTTTTTCGGGGGTGATGTCGCCCAGAATGCGCACTGCCAGACCGGGACCGGGGAAGGGGTGACGCTTGATTAGATGCTCGGGCATGCCGAGTGCGCGTCCTACCGCACGCACTTCATCTTTGAAGAGGAGGCGGAGTGGCTCGCAGAGGCGGAGATTCATCTTTTCGGGCAGGCCGCCGACGTTGTGGTGGCTCTTGATGGTTGTACCGGTGATGGAGAGGCTTTCGATGCAGTCGGGGTAGATAGTGCCCTGTGCGAGCCATTTCACATCTTTTATCTTGTGTGCCTCTTCGTCGAATACGTCGATGAAGCCTTTGCCTATTATCTTGCGCTTGCGTTCGGGATCGGTGACGCCGGCAAGCTCGCTGAAGAATTTGGCCGAGGCGTCGACGCCGATCACGTTAAGTCCGAGACATTCGTAGTCGTGGAGTACATCGCGGAACTCGTTTTTACGGAGCATACCATGATCAACGAAGATGCATGTGAGGTTGCTGCCGATGGCACGGTTGAGGAGTACGGCGGCTACCGACGAATCCACGCCTCCTGAAAGTCCGAGCACCACCTTGTCGTCGCCGAGCTGTCGGCGGAGTTCGGCAACGGTGGAGTCGATGAACGATTCGGCGCTCCAGTCCTGCTTGCCTCCGCATATGTCGACAACGAAGTTACGGAGAAGTTCGGTTCCCTTGAGCGAGTGAAACACTTCGGGATGGAACTGTACTCCCCATGTCTTTTCACCTTCGATATGGTAAGCAGCCACACGCACTTTCTCAGTCGAGGCTACAACGGTGAAGTTATCGGGAATGGCGGTGATGGTATCGCCGTGGCTCATCCATACCTGTGTGCCGGGTGCTATACCATGCATCAGCGGATCGTTCTCGTTGACTTCGGTGAGGATTGCCCGTCCGTATTCGCGCGTTGCGGCAGGCTCTACCTTTCCACCGTTCTCATATGCCATGAACTGGGCACCGTAGCAGATGCCTAACACCGGAAGGGTGCCGCGGATTGCCGACAGGTCGGCTTTGAACGCTTTCTCGTCGTAGACCGAGAATGGCGATCCTGAAAGAATCACGCCTATCACAGATTCGTCGCCGAACGGGAACTTGTTGTAAGGCACGATCTCGCAGTACATATTCAGCTCGCGCACACGGCGTCCGATGAGCTGTGTGGTCTGCGATCCGAAATCGAGGATTATGATTTTCTCCTGCATAAAATATATATGTAGTGGATATGTTTGTCTCTCTTCTGCAAAGTTAGTTATTTTGCCGCATATCTGCGCTACGTTCCTCCGAAAAGTGTTACCGGAGGAGGTTCGCAGCCTGGGCTGTACCGACAATCCACAGGCGGTCGCCGGCTTCGAGAATCAGATTGGTCGGACGGTCAACGAAGTTGTCGTCGCGCTCCAGAGCCACGACATGGATGTGATAGTTGCGGCGCACGTCGGCCGTCGAGAGCGACTGTCCGAGCAGAGGGGAGTCTGCCGTCAGCACCACATTGGTGAGCTTAAGTTCTGCTCCGTCAGCCACGTTTCCTTCAGGCTCCTGCTCAGATTCAACAACCGGCAGGAAGGCGGATATCTGTTCGTCTGTTCCGATCACACCGATCACATCACCCGGAAATATGCGGTTGTCGCCCGAGGGAGCCACTATCACGGCTGAGCCACGCTGAATGCTGACTATGTTTACCCCGAACCGCTCATTAAGGCGTGTGTTTACGAGACGTTCTCCTACCACCGGACATCCGTAGCCCACATGCATGTAGGCCAGATGCATGTCGTTCACGAGGTTGTTATTTTTGCCCGAACGGCGCAGCTCGCGTTCGTTGAGGTTGTTGATGAATTTGCTCTCGATATGTCGCAGCTGTTTTTTAAGGCTTTTCGAGAAAAACAGAAGCATGATGCAGAAGCAAACCACTCCGATAAGCATACCTGTCTTGAACGAATACAGCATACGGAGCTGATTGATGATGAATCCCAGAGCGAGTATCAGGCGCAGTATCATGAATACTATGCGCGGTATACGCAGCTGATCGGCTGTGAGGTGGGCGGCAATGTTGTCGGTCTCCATGCGCGGTGGCAGGCATAGGGCCAGAAGGAATGGAGCCATGGCACTCAGGCTTATAAGCGCGCCTATCAGTCGGCTCCAGGCCGGAATTATTTTGTCAAGCCAAGGAACCAGATAACCGGTACTTACCATCGATATGGCGAGAATGACGATAGAGTACAGCAATATGCGCCATAGGTAGCGGCGGCCGAGGGTAATCCATGCCCTGCGTGTGGAACTGCTGTCGGAGTGTTCGGAAACGCGTGTCGTAAGAAGGTAGTTGAAGCGCGACGGCAACATGCGTTTCACTATGTTGTAGCATGGATCAGCCATTCGTATGAAATAGGGTGTGGTGAAAGTGGTTATCACCGATACCGCCACTACTATAGGATATATTTCGGCATCAAGCACTCCGAGGCTCATACCGAGAGTGGCTATGATAAATGCGAATTCACCGATCTGGGTAAGTGAGAATCCCGATTCGATGGCGACCTTGAGGCTCTGACCGGTCACGAGCATACCGGTGGTGCCGAAAACAATCATACCTGCGATCACGACAACCGACAACAGCAGAATTGGCCACCAGAACTGAACGATGACAGTAGGTTGCACCATCATGCCCACAGATATGAAGAATACCGAGCCGAAGAGGTCTTTGATAGGGTTTACCACATGCTCTATGCGTTCGGCATAGCTTGTACCTGCAAGTATTGAGCCCATCACGAAAGCACCAAGAGCGAGGGAGAACCCGCAGAATACCGAAAATACCGCCATGCCCAGACACATGCCCATCGATACCACCAGGAGGGTCTCGTTGTTGAGGAATTTGCGGAATCTGTTGAGAGCCGAGGGGATCACGAATACTCCCACCAGGAACCATATTATGAGGAAGAATACGAGCTTGCTCACACTCATAAGCATCTCTCCCCCCTCTACGCTTTTGTTTATGGCTATAGAGGAGAGTACCACCATCATTACAACCGCGAACAGATCCTCTACGATCAGTACGGCAAATACGAGAGAGGCGAATTTCTTCTGTCGCAGGTTTAGATCGGTAAATGCCTTTATTATGATAGTTGTGGAGGACATGGAGAGCATACCTCCGAGAAACAGGCTGTTTATTGCGGTGAACCCCAGCAGATGTCCGATTATGAACCCGGTAAACATCATGCCGATCACTATTATAAGCGCTGTCACAACTGCCGAGCCACCGGTATTGAGCAGTTTCTTGAAACTGAATTCAAGGCCTAACGAGAAGAGAAGCACTATGATACCGATCTGTGCCCAGAACTCGATGTTCTCCTCGGTCGTTACCGACGGGAGAGGTTCGAAATTAGGGCTGGCTAGAAATCCCGCCACTATGTATCCAAGTACAACCGGCTGTTTGATCCATTTGAACAGCAGTGTCACTATAGCTCCCAGAAGGAGTATGAACGCGAGGTCTGAAATCAGGCTTTCCATAATTGTTTTTTGAGAAGTAAGAGCAGGAGAGCGTGAGAGCAGGAGCAAGATTACTTCTTTTGTCGAAATATTATTAAGTTACAGGCTGTTGAAAGTCGAGCAGAGAAAGTGGCATCTTTCGCCTCTGCTTATTCTCGCCTTAATATGTGATATCAAGGCGAGAATAAGCTTTTTGATTCGATAACATCCGGAAGCAATCCTTCGCAATCTGCAGAAATATGTGGATAAATTGATGCCGCAAGAATCAGTTGGGATTAAATTTCAAAAAGCGATCCGTTGGCTATCAGAAGGAAGCGGATGAATTCCTTATCAGACATACGTCCGTACCCCTCTGCAATATTCGAAGGTATTGAAACTGCAGCCCTTCTTATCTGATCACATAATCCATATTTTTCCTCTTCAGGAAAAGAGCGGACAAGAATATATATTTTCTTTGCCAGTTGCATGGATTTAGTCCATACTATTAAATTCTGAAGACTTCCGTATTGCATGCGGTTAATTTCAGGGTTACCGGTAAAATAGAGTATTCTTGCTCCTGCTCTTCTGCTCTTTTGTTCTCCTGCTCTTTTTTTACTTTTTCAAGGTGAATTTTCGGGAGGCGAGGCGGTAGTTGTCGGCAAAGAGCTCGACAGTGTAGTCGCCGGGGGTGAGGGTGGTGTTCACATCCCAGTAGATGTTCACACCGGGAATCTCTTCACCGGCATATTCAATCGCTTTGCGGGCGGTAGCCTCAAGCGATGCATCTTCGAATGTGAAAGTTCCGCCACCTCCGAGAAGGGTGCCTTCCGGATTGGTGATGCGTAGATAGATGGTTTTCTCACCTACGGGTGTCGAGTTGTTCTGCGGAATGGTGAAGGTAACCATGAGCTGACGTGCCTTGGTTACGTTCTTTTCCGTGCGTCCCTTTTTGTTGAGGGGTGTGAGCGACAGCCCTGTAACATTCAGTTTCTCTGCCAGAGTCATGCGCTCGCTCAGAACTTTGTTGCTCTGCTGAACGCTCTGTATGTTCTGGCTGAGTTGCTGGTTGCGGGCTCTCATCTGCTGGTTCTCGGTGCGCAGTTCCTGATTCTCCTGGCTTAGGGCGTTGATCTGTTCCACATAGTTACGGAGAATACCCTTCAGAGTGGTGATCTCATCTTTGAGTTTGCTTATCTGCGCCGCACTCTTGTTCTTCTCGTTCTTGAGCTCCTGAAGCAGTTTTTCCACTTGCGCGCGGGCCGCGGAATATTTCTGCACGATAGAGTCGTTGGCCAGCAGCGACGTCTGGTTCTCATATTGGGCGAATTCGTTGTTCAGGGCATCGTATTCGTTGGCCAGCTGAATCTGTTCGTTAGCCAGCTGCAACTGTTCGATCTGTTGCTGCTGTTCGGCGGCTTCGCGTGTATGCGATACAGTCAGGAATACCACGGCGAGTACGGCCAGAAGCAACAGCACGGCAAGAATAGTCACCAGCTTGGTTGTCTGTTTCTTGTCGCGGTGGCGTGGCGGTTCCTGATCGGAATAGTAGCGTCTGGCACCGTTGCCACCTCCATAACCACCGTTACCGCCGCTTTGGGCCGGGCGTCGAGGGGGCTCGTTGCGGTAATAATCGTCGCGTGGTTCAGGAGAAGTCTGTCGTTGTTGCCGTGGCTCCTCATGCCTGTTGCGTTCCATTGAGCGGCGGAACTGTTCTACATCGTCGTAGCGGCGCTCGGCGGGACGCTGCCGGTCGGCCCGTTCCTGCTGTGCGCGCTCCTGTATGGTAGGAGCTGCCGTGCGTGGTGTCTCTCTGACGGGAGTTTCCCTACGTGGATAACCGGTTCCCGCCGGCTGTTGATCCGGCTCCCGATAGGCTGAGGAGCGTTCCTGAGGTTGTTGTGGCCTCGGTTGAACCGGTGGACGCTGATCGCGTGGAGCCGCCGGACGCTCCTGTTCGCGTGGAGGCTGCTGTATCGACGGGTGTTCGCCACGGGCCATGGCGGCTGCGCGGCGCAGACGCTCGTTGAGCGTCTCGCCGGCAGGATTGTTGAAATCGCGGTTGTTATTGTCGGTCGCCATATGTGACTTTCCTGTTGAGTTTGATATCTGTTATGAATCAGGCGTTTCTGCCATGGCAGTTCTTATATTTCTTACCGGAGCCGCATGGGCAGGGATCGTTACGTCCGATTTTCGGAGCCGCTTTCATCGGCTGAACTTTCGGGCGTCCACCTGCATTAGCCATGGCCTGTCGCTGATCGTTTTCACCGGGCAGGCTCTCTTTCGAGGCGGTGTACTGCGAATAGTCGTTGGGACGCTCTGGCATGGCGCGCTTCATTTCAGGCACCGGAGCGGGAGCCGGCTCAGGCGCAGGTGTTTCCTCTTCTTTCGGAGCTTCCGCGGCGTTATCGTTATCTTCGTTTTCATCGTTCTCCTGTGCGGTGGGGGCAGATGAGGCGTTGTGGCTGCCGTCGGCTCCGCTCACAGAGGTATTGCTCATAGGGCGCGGCGCGGGCTGAATGAAAATCTGGCCGCGCATCAGAGCTGCGAGTGCTTTCTGGTTAAGATTGTTGAGCATTGCCTCGAAAATGTGGAACGATTCAACCTTATAGATCACCAGAGGATCCTTCTGTTCGTACGATGCGTTCTGAACGCTCTGACGCAGATCGTCGAGCTCGCGGAGATGTTCTTTCCAGAGTTCATCGATAGTTACGAGCAGGATAGCCTTGTGCCATTCCTTCACTATCGACCGGCATTCGGTAGCGTAGGCCTCCATTATATCGCAGCGGAGATTGAAAATGCGTTTGCCGTCTGTGATGGGAACCAGGATACGCCCTGTGGCGCCGCGGTTTTCAACCCAGTCTTTGATCACAGGCATTGCAACCTCTTTTATGCGCTGGGTGCGGCGGTCGAGAGTTTCGTTGGCTGCGTTGTAGAGACGCTCAACCTTATCTTCCTTGGTCAGAGAGGGGAATTCCTCGGCGGTGAAAGGAAGCTCCACGGTAAGCACACGCATCATTTCCAGAGCCAGTTCCTCATAGTCTGTCGGCTGATCGTAGGTCATTACCATATTTTCTACAAGGTCGTAGATCATGTTGGCGATATCGATTCCGATGCGTTCGCCCAGAAGTGCATGATGGCGGCGGTTGTAGATATATGTACGCTGCTTATTCATCACATCGTCATATTCAAGCAGGCGCTTACGGATGCCGAAGTTGTTCTCTTCCACGCGTTTCTGCGCGTTTTCGATGGCTTTGGTCACCATACTGCTCTCGATCATCTCACCCTCCTTGAGACCGAGTGTATCGAGCATCTTCATCACGCGGTCGGTAGCGAACAGTCGCATCAGCTGATCCTCGAACGATACATAGAATACCGATGAACCGGGATCACCCTGACGGCCGGCACGTCCGCGGAGCTGGCGGTCGACGCGTCGGCTTTCATGGCGTTCGGTACCGATGATTGCCAGACCTCCGGCATCTTTCACCTCCTTGGGCAGCTTGATGTCCGTACCGCGGCCTGCCATGTTGGTGGCGATGGTTACGGTTCCGGGGCGACCGGCCAGGGCTACAACCTGTGCCTCTTTCTGGTGAAGTTTGGCGTTGAGTACCTGAGCGTCGATATGGCGCATCTGAAGCATGCGGTAGAGAAGTTCAGAGATTTCCACAGAGGTCGTTCCGACCAACACGGGGCGCCCGGCATCGCGCAGGCGCACGATCTCATCGATCACTGCGGCATATTTTTCTTTCTTAGTCTTATATACGCGGTCGTCCATGTCGATGCGCGCGACCGGACGGTTTGTCGGGATTGTTACTACATCAAGTTTATAGATGTCCCAGAGCTCGCCGGCTTCGGTTTCTGCGGTACCGGTCATACCTGCCAGCTTATGGTACATGCGGAAGTAGTTCTGCAGGGTGATGGTGGCGAAGGTCTGTGTGGCGGCTTCTACCTTCACCCCTTCCTTGGCTTCGATAGCCTGATGCAGTCCGTCGCTGTAGCGGCGTCCTTCCATGATACGTCCGGTCTGCTCGTCGACAATCTTGATCTTGTTGTCGTCGATCACATATTCATTGTCCTTTTCGAAGAGTGTATAAGCTTTCAGAAGCTGTGTCACGGTATGAACGCGCTCCGATTTGATGGCGTAGTCGGCCATAGCCTCGTCTTTCTTCTGCTGGCGCTCGTTCACGTCCTGGATATGCTCGAGTTCCGACAGGCGTGCTGCGATGTCGGGAAGCACGAAGAACTGAGGGTCCTGATTGCGGTCGGTCAGCACGTCGAATCCCTTGTCGGTGAGCTCTACAGAGCGGTTCTTCTCGTCGATCACGAAGTAGAGGGGATCGGTCACGACGGGCATCTCGCGGCTGTTGTCCTGAAGATAATATGCTTCAGTTTTGAGAAGAGCGTTCTTCATGCCATCCTCGCTCAGGAATTTGATGAGCGGTCCGTATTTAGGCATACCCTTGAAGGCACGGAACAGCAGCATCTCACCCTCTTTGCGCACCTCCTTGTCGTCGCTGGTTATCTTCTGACGGGCCTCTGCGAGAATCTGGGTTACGAGGCGTTTCTGAGCCTGGAACACCTTCTCCACATTGGGCTTGTATTCGTTGAAGAGCTGATCGTCACCCTTAGGCACGGGACCGGAGATGATAAGCGGTGTACGGGCATCATCGATAAGCACCGAGTCAACCTCGTCGACTATAGCGTAGTAGTGTTTGCGCTGAACCATGTCCTGAGGCGACATGGCCATGTTGTCGCGCAGATAGTCGAAGCCGAATTCGTTGTTGGTACCGAAGGTGATGTCACATTCGTATGCCTTGCGGCGTGCCGGAGTGTTGGGCTGGTGTTTGTCGATGCAGTCGACGGTGGATCCGTGGAACATGTATAGCGGTCCCATCCATTCCGAGTCGCGCTTCGACAGATAATCGTTGACGGTAACCACGTGTACACCCTTGCGCGATAGCGAACGCAGGAACACCGGGAGGGTAGCGACGAGGGTCTTACCCTCACCGGTAGCCATCTCGGCGATTTTACCCTGATGGAGTACTACACCGCCGATGAGCTGAACGTCGTAGTGAACCATATCCCATGTGATCTCATTTCCGCCGGCGATCCATTTGTTTTTCCATATGGCTTTGTCGCCTTCGATTGAGACGAATTCACGCCCTTTGGCGGCAAGTTCACGGTCAAGGTCGGTAGCGGTGACTTCAATGGTCTCGTTTGCTGCGAATCGTGCGCCGGTCTCGCGCATGGTGGCGAAAACTATCGGCAGGTGTTCGTTCAGCTGATCTTCGATGATGTCGAGAATATTTTTTTCATGTTTGTCGATTTCATCCCACAGGGGTTGGCGCTCGTTGAAAGGCAGGTCCTCCACTTTGGAACGTAATTCGGCGGCTGCGTCTTCATCGGCTTTGATCGCTGCGGCTATCGAAGCTCTGACTTCGTCTATTTTACCGCGGAGCTGGTCGTTGGTCAGTTCCTTCAGATCCGGGCCTAAGGCGTTGATTTTATCTATAATCGGCTTTATTTCCTTGAGGTCGCGCTGCGACTTGTTGCCGAAGATTTTACTTAGAAATGTTTGAAGTGACATTCTGTATATTTATTGCTTTTATTTTCAGGAAAAAATTGAGTTGCATGGAGCGCCTGGCTCCTTATTGCCGTAAGTGATCCGGCTTAGATCGTGAGACCGGTATGATCGGGCTCACGTATTTTCCCCCCGCGTCTCAGTTTTTTTGCAGACGCAGCGGGGCTACCGAGGCTCCGTTGGGAGACCGGATACGCAGAATGCCGGTTATGGTGGGCGCTATGGCGCGGGCATCGACAGGTGTCGACAGTGTCTGCGCCTTTACTCCTGGTGCGAGAATAAAGGCCGGCGCCATGGCGGAGGCCGCTCTCTGGGTTGTCTGAGGAGTGTCACCGCTGTTGTCGTCGTCGTCCACTTCCTGCCATCCTGGAAGAATGTTCACGATAACATCGCCAGAGGAGGCTATATGTGTGTTACGCCTCATGGCATCGGGGTTTTCCGATGCCCGGCGGTCTACAATATCGTCTATGGTCCATGCATCTCCGACACCGCTCATTCTGGTGAGGAACCGTGCGCTTTCGGTGCGGACTTCCGCAAGATCCTTGTCGCGTTCCTTTATCAGTTTATGGTTGAGGAACAGTTGGCCGTCGTGATAGGCCGTCACCCACTCGCCGTTGCCATAGAGCGCCATAAGGTACATGTTCAGCAGCGATACGGCTTTCTTCGAGGAGAACTCTCCGTAGGGTAGCGCCCACTTTTCGTCGTCGCGGCGCTGGCGGCGTGTGAGCGGGGTTCCGGTGATGAATACCAGAGTGTTGTCCATTCCCGGTCCGTCGCTGTCGATGGCTGCGAACAGTCGTTCCAGATCACGGTCGAGACGGAGATAACTGTCCATCATTTCCGTGCGGTTGTCGGGATCGCTTCCGTACATGAAGGGTTGCAGCGAGTATGCCAGACTGAGCATATCGGTGCTTTCACGTTTGCCCAGTGTCAGCGTCTTTATGTAGTCGGCAGCCATGGAAGTCACATCGGTATTCACAACCGGTGAGTTCTTATATGCCTTGAAGCGTTCGGCCTGAGTGCGTGGAAACGAATGTCTGAACGGGTAGAGCTTCTTATACGACGGAAGATCCGGAAGTTTCTCCACGTTGACTGATGGTGTCCACTGCAGTGTGTCAAGACGGAATTCGTTTGGCTCGCGGTGGTTGGCGTTCTGAGGCGATGTGGGAAGGTCTTTGTAAAATGTCGTGGTCGCCCACTTCCCGGTGTTGTCGTTAATCCAGAACGCGCTGTTACCGGCATGGCCGGCCATTATTATGGCTTCGGTGGCGTCGGGAGCGATGGCATATGCGTAGCCCAGACCGCCGGCGTCGATGCGCAACTCATCGCTGATGGTGGATGCCGCCAGATTGCGTGGCGAAAGTGTCTCGTCGGTGAAGTTTCCGATAGTCTCACTGTCGAAAAGAGCCGAACGCACGCGTCTGGTCTCGGGATCGTAGTAGCCGGCTGCCCCTATTCCATTGACAGAGGGTGATGTACCGGTGAAAATCATGGCGGTTGAGGCTGCCCCGTCGAGCGGAGTGCCGAAGTCGGCGTCGGTTATTGTGACACCTTTTTCGAGGAGCCGGCGGAAACCGCCGTTGCCGAATTGATCCCTGAGCAGCTCGATATAGTCGTTGGAGAGCCCTTCAACCACAATGCCCACAACAAGCGATGGGCGCTTCGATGGCGAGGCGCTTTCCTGTGAGGTGGCTGAGACGGTTGAACCGAAAGCTGCCACAAGCAGCCCGACAACTCCCGATTTTAACTGAAACTTGCTCAAAATTATATGAGTTTGTGAAAAATGCTTAAAATAACGTCCGGCAATTAATACGTCTGCGTGCCACGAATTGTGCGCGCAGTGGATTGATTGTCTACTTTTTTCGCTTCATGATATCGGATGTGTGCCGCGGATGAAGCATATAAATCTCTATGGCAGAGCGTATCAGCGCACAAAGTATGAACAGGGGGAAGGCCGCGTTGAGGGCCTGCCCTAATAAACTGTGCGCCGACAGCAACACTGTCAGAGCTGCAAAGTTACAAATTTGATACCAATAAACCACGCGTTTCCAACTTTTTATCCAAATTCCGATTGCCGGAAGGGCACAGAGCGGGTTGAGCCACAGGTAGAGCCAGTTTGGGGAGGTGGCTTCGTGAACAGATATGAATATCAGAAACGTCAGCAGACATCCTGCGAGGAACTGTATCCCGTAGAGGGTGGAGTCGAACCAGCGCGAAAGTCTGTGTCGGCGCAGATCGGGTATGCTGACGGCTATTGTAAGCAACAGCAGATACCATCCTGCTGCCACCGGTGTCAGCAGCAGGGGAGTGGGACCTTCGGCCACCCCCTCCTCCGGTCCCGGAAGCAGTATGGCGCTCTTTGTGACAACGGGGATTCTGTTGCCGTCGGGCATAAGGAAGTATGCATCGTCAAGAGCACGTTCAAGTTCCACAGGAGCGAAGATGCGTTCGCGCTGCGTTATGTTATAGTCAATACCCGAACCAAGCGCCATGTCAATGCCGAACTGATACCAGGGGTAATTTTTATGATAGCGGGTCATTTCCGATCGGAACGAGGTATTGGCGGCCACCGTATCGGCTTCGGTGAATATTACAGGTGTCCCGGCTGCACGCTCAATGAGCTCGAACGGGCGGGTGGCGCAGTTGTCTTTCACGTAATTGTAGCGGTACGTGCGGTTCTCTGTCAGCAGATTCTCCTCCACAAGGGCGAGCAGGCGCGATGCCTGCCGTGGAGTGAGATTTATTTCCTGTTCCACAACCCTGCGGCCTTCTTTCTCATATTCTTCCAGAAATATCGCGAAAGGGTATGCTCCGGCCATATAGTCTGTCTCACCTTTCACGAATCTGTATAGGAAATTCGGTGAATTAAAGTCGAACAGGCCCCAGTTTACAGCCAGGTCAATTCCCCCTCCCATTCTTATGCGTAACGCTTCGTGGCCTTCAAGCTGATATATTTCTTTGCCAGGAGCGCAGGTGATGAGGCTGAAACGTGGAGCGTCGGTAGCTTGCGCATTTGCCATGCACCATATCGCGGCGTGGAGAATCATTATAATTCCTATGCCGATTCTGCGAAGTTGAGTCTGACTGAAGTATGCTTTCATAAACATTTCCCTGTATGATATGTCGTGGTTCCGGCTCCGACGGGGATAATATGGTATCGTGAGCGGGATAAGCAAGCCGTGGAAATTATTTTATATTATCCGTGAGCATACTTTCAGTCGGATTTTGCTCGAAGATGAAGGAGTATAGCGAGCTACACGACTGAAGATGAGGGTAAAATCCGGCGAAAGGATGCCGCGGATGATATAAAGTCCTGTCAAGCCGATTATACGTAATAATTCCCATGACTTACTTATACTCTGCAAAATTACAATAAAAATGGAATCCCGGAGCTATATCGGATTTGAAAAATGGATTAAACAGCCCTGCATAGCCTTATGGCATTTTTTTTGTGGCGGCCGAATATTTTGTGTTAACAAATTTGGATTGATGGTTAAATATTTGTAATTTTGCCGAGATCAATTGTAAAAGCAAGTTACAAAATTAGCAGGTTTAGTTTTGAAATTCTGTATTGATATTTGTGTTTTTGTAACTGCTTATGAAAATATCGGTATAGAATTTTCAATATTGTTATCATATTTCTTATTATTATCATATTTCTAAGGTATGAAAAAGAACTACATTTATCCAGCGTTGTTAGTCGGTGCTGTCGGTGCCGCTCTTACAGGGGCGGTGATGGTGGCGCAGAATCACAACACTTTGGGACGTGGACCCATCATTCAGAATTTCTCGAAACCTGAAGTTAAGTCGGATGCTGAGAAACTCGCGGAGCAGAAAGCCTCCGAAGAGGCTGCTGTTCCGGCAGGACATCCTTCGGCTATCGCACGTAAGGCGCCGGAGGGCACCGAACTGCCGGCAATCATTGCGTCAGTCTACGATTACGGAAGCAATACAATCGGTATGTATCAGCTTCCCGACGATCCGGAAGGAGAGTTTACAAAACTAAGCGATGTGTCGTCGTATTATGGCGGTTCGATGCACAACGATGTTTTTTATGCCTGTCACGACGGACGTTTCGACGATTACTGGGATACTGACTCCGATCCGCACGGCCACAGAATCCAGGCTTACAATCCCGAGACATGGGAAAAGATCGGTGAAGAACTTTATTTCGATACATACCGCGCGAGCGATATGGCTATCCATCCTGCCACAGGACTGGCATATGCTTTCTGCGACTACGGATCACTGATGTTCGGTCTTTATGAACTCAATCTCACCAGTGGCGCGCAGACCTCATTGTCATCCGGCTCTACCATAATGCCGGAGGAAAGCAGCCGCGCGCTTGCTTTCAACTCCGATGGAGTTCTGTACGGTGTCACCAAAGAAGGCAGATTCGGAGTTGTGAATCTTGAAAACGGCCGTAATGCCGGTACATTCAATCTGGGGGTAAGCGGTGATACCCAGCATGGCTGGACTGCCGATTTCGATCCGGACAACGGTAACTTCATTTTCATTTACAATTATGCGGACGGATATCCGACCTATGCACAGCATTCGGTTGTATATTCCATCAACCCTGAAAACGGAGAGATGACAGAACTTGCTTCGTTCGATAACAAATGTATCACATCAATGTACATTGCCTCCGAACCTGTGGCAGATGGCGCTCCCGGCGAACCCACTGCACCTGAGGCCGACTTCCCCGGCGGAGCCTTGACAGGAAACCTTACATTTGTCATGCCTTCTGTTCTGCACGACGGAACTGCAGCCTCGGGAACTGCTACATGGACCGTTTCCGATGGTAAAACGGAAGTCGCCACCGGCACAGCTGCATATGGCTCGTCTGTTTCAGTTCCTCTTACGGTGGAGAACGGTGGCAAACATACGCTGGCTGTGACAGTGTCGAATGAAGCAGGTACCGGTAAAAAGGTCCGCGTCGTGTGCTGGATCGGTCCGGATGTCCCGGAAGCACCCGCAGAAGTTGCTGTGGCTTACAATGAGGACGAAGCGACATTTGCTTTAAGCTGGAGTGCTGTCGCCACCGGCGCCAACGGAGGTTATGTTAATCCGGCCGATATCCGTTACACAGTCACCCGTTATCCCGGTGAGGTAGTAGTTGCAGAGAATCTCGATGTGCTTTCATATACAGATACCTATAGTCCCGACGGGATAGAGACTGTGACGTATGCCGTAACCGCATCGCAGGGCGACCGCGTATCGGAAGCGGCTGTCAGCGACCCTGTTGTGACAGGATCTCTGAAGCTTCCGTATACCATGGCTACCTCCGACGGATATGACATAGGATCGGACTGGTCTGTATTCGATGTCAATGAAGACGGATCCACATGGGTGCCGCAGTACGGAGGTGTCAAATATACATATAACCGGACTAATGCAGCTGATGACTGGCTGATTTCTCCGCCGGTAAAAGCTCTGGTAGGATGTAAATATCGCGTGAAAGTTACGGCCTATGCCCACGGATGGAGCAGTCCCTCAAGCTATCCCGAACGTGTGGAGGTGAAGATGGGTTATGTCGCCACTCCGGAGGGGATGACCGAACCTGTAGTCGAACCTACTACTATTGATGGTATAAGCAGTGAACCTCAGACTCTTGAGTTCGAAGTTACACCCGGACAGGAAGGCAAATTCTTTATCGGTATCCATGCTATCAGTGACCCCGATCAGTATTATCTCACAATATCGGATGTCACAATCAGCGTTCCTGAAAGCACTGAGGGGCCGGCCGCAGTTACCGGCCTTGCGGTTACAGCCGATCCTACCGGTGCCCTTGCAGTTAACGGTAAAGGTATGGCTCCCAAGTTGACGGCTCAGGGGCATGCCCTCCCAGCCATTACTTCTGTGAAAATATTCCGCGACAACAAGGAGGTATGTGAGCTGGAAGATGTGACCCCCGGTGCCGAATTTACCTTTACTGACAATGGTATCGACACTGATGGTGTGAAATCATATACCGCGATAGCTTACAACGGTGAACTGAACGGTACGGAATGTGATCCCGTTTCGACTTTCGTTGGTGTGAATTATCCCGGCGAGGTGTACAATATCGCGATCTCAACGGACAACGGCGAGGTTACAGTGACCTGGGATGAGACTGTGACCGACAACGAAGGATATCCTCTTAACGGAAAAAAGACATATTCAGTGGAGGTTTACCCCGATAATGCCTACTATCACGGAAATATAAAGTATGAAGGAATCGATGCTACAACTTACACCTTTACTCCGACATTTGAAAATGATCGCGACCACGGTTTCGTGTACGTAAAGGTAAACGCTGTCAACGAGAAGGGTGGCGGATACGCTAACAGATCGGTGAATATCCCTGTGGGTAAGCCTCTGGCTCTTCCGTTCAAGGAGTCGTTCCCCAACTACACTCTCGAACACCCATGGGGCGACGGTGAATCGAACGGTCCGCAGGTAGGATCGATCACCGACGACGAACGGTCACTTAGCTGGTCGCAGTACAACGGTTGGAACCGACTGATGGACGCCTCGTTCAACTCTGCCGAAGGTTCGCAGGATGGTGACAATGGTTTCGCCGGCATGTTCGGATGGTCATATGTCAACGATGCATTCGGCAATTATCACAACGAGTACACCGAACTGCTTTCTCCGTATATAGACCTCAGCGGCGCAGACTGCCCGATGCTCTCATTCTATACATACAACTGGCTCAACTCGAACGGAAAGGATTGCAATGAGCTTGAAGTATTTGTAGTCGAGGGGGGAGAGCGCCATCTTGAGCAGACTATAGTGATCGGTGATCTCGGCACAACACAAGCATGGGAACATGTGGCCATAAATCTAAGCGCTTACGCCGGCAAGACTGTATATCTGATCTTCAAGGGTACCATCAAGGCTCAGGGTGACTCCGGTTACAACTGGATTCTTCTCGACAATATCCGAGTGGAAGGTGTCACTGAGTCGGATCTCGGTATCGACGACTTCGCCGTTCCGGTAGAAGCGAAACCGGGCGAGGTGTTCACGGTTTCAGCCCGTATCACCAATCTCGGTTCCAAGGATGTGGAGGCTCATACCGCCATTCTCTATAAGAACAATGTAGCTGTAGACAGCAAGGAACTCGGAACGCTTGCGTTCAGCCGCAGTGAAATTGTAGAGTTCGAGCATGCTCTCGCTGTTACCGATCCTGTAGGCAATGATTTCGTGATCGAGGTTTCGACCGAGGGTGACGGCAACGCAGACAACAACCGCACGGCTCCCGCCACCGTAGGGCGCAACCTGCTCCTGCTTCCCGAACCCACCAATGTAGGAATCGAGGATGGATCAGCCAATACGATGGCATGGGACGCTCCCGATATTGAAAATGCAGATCCGGCTCCGTTCACCGACGATTTCGAAAGCTATGGCGATTGCGAGACATCGGGCAACTTCACGCGTGTGGCAGGACAATGGGTGTTCGAGGATGTCGATGAATTCCCCATCGGTGGAATTGTGAGCGCATCAACATGGGAATTAATCGAATTCCCCGGTATCCCGACTCATTCCGTGCAGTCATGGTGGGTACAGAGCCGCCTGTTCGAGGAGTTCAACGACGACTATTACGGTCATTCCGGTTTGCAGTATCTTGCCAACATGTATGTTGTCAACGAAACGTTCAATGCAGCCGAACAGCAGGACGACTGGGCTATCTCACCGCTTCTCTGCGGTAAGGAGCAGATGATCTCGGTCTGGGCGCGCAGCTACGACCGTTATACTCCCGAAACCGTGGAATTCCTCTGGAGCGACGGTTCGGTTGATCCCGAACGATTCACGCTGGTTCGCCGTGTGGAGAATCTGTCAGGCGACTGGACAAAATATGTATTTGTTGTTCCCGAAGGCGCCCGCCGTTTCGCGATCCGCGGCTGCTCGTATGCAGAAATGGGAACGAATCAGACCTTTATCGACGATGTGACCTTCGTCCCCGCCGAGGGTGATGCCCAGCAACTCGAGCTTCTCGGTTACAACCTGTATAAGAACGATGTGAAACTCAATGTAGAGCCGCTGACAGACACAACGTTCACTATCGATGCAGCAGACCGGAAGTCATATGCCGTATCGGCCGTATACGACAAGGGTGAATCGCGTGCTGTTCCTATTGGCGAGCGCAGCGGAATCGATGCAGCCGCAGCAGCACAGGTGGCGGTTGCAACCGATGGCAGTCATATCGTCATAACCGGTCTGTCGGGTGAAAGCTACTCGGTCAACACTCCTGCCGGTGTGACAATGGCATCGGGTGTTGCCGACGATACGGTCCGCGTTCCCGCTCAGACAGGCGTATATGTGGTTACCGCCGGTAAGCTAACAGTTAAAGTTATAGTGAAATAAATTTCAATCTCTGAATATAAAAAATCGGCTGTGCTGACGCGCGGCCGATTTTTTCATGGACTTGTATAAATATGAGGTCCGTATGAGTCGGAGTTGATAAGTGGGCCTATCCACCATTACGAGTACAGGAATCTTTTTATAGATCGCTTGGGCGTTTTTTCGAATTCATTGGGGGTAAGCTGTATATGGTCCACTCGTTCGTATGGGGCGACGAGGGCGTTGAGGTCGCTGCGGTTCTGTTCCATAAGTGCGGGAAGTTGCGAGGTCTCTATGCCGTCTGCATCCATACGCTCGTAATCGGGATATACAAGGGCTGTGAGTCCCTTGCCTCGCTCGACTATGAGACTTTCACTTACGTAAGGCATATTGTTGAGCTTCGCCTCAATCTCCTCGGGATAGATATTCTGTCCCGATGCGCTGAGAATCATGGTCTTGTATCGTCCTTTTATAAACAATGTGCCGTCGGCTGATCTGGTTCCCATGTCGCCGGTGTGAAGCCACCCTTCGCTGTCGATAGTCTCTTCTGTGAGATCGGGGCGTCGGTAGTAGCCTTTCATACGGTTCTGTCCCCGCACGCAAATCTCGCCGGGTATATGCTCCGGATCATCGCTCGCGATCTTACTCTCCATGTTCGGAAGCGTTCGCCCGCAGCTTGTCGGCACGAACTCGCGCCATGGAGTATAACTGACGAGCGGACCGCATTCCGTCATTCCGTAGCCCACGGTGAAAGGAAATTTTATCTTGTGTAGAAATGCCTCGACCTCGCCGTTGAGGGGAGCGCCACCGATAATCACCTCTTCGAACGAGCCGCCGAATGCCTCGATGAGTTTATTACGGATCTTGGAGTAGATGGCTGTATCGAGCAGAGGAACGGCGAGTGCCCAGCGGATGGCTCGTTTGGTGATCATCGGCACTATCTGCTTGCGGTAGATCTTCTCGAGAATAAGAGGCACGCAGATAACCAGATTGGGACGCACCTTAGCCATGGCTCCGAGCAGCAGGCGGGGGGTAGGTGTCTTTCCGAACACGGTGATGAATGTTCCCACTGCAAGTGGTACCAGCATATCGAACGCGCAACCGTAGGCATGGGCGAGCGGCAGGAAAGCAAGTGCGCGCGATCCTTCGAAATGGAGGCGCGACTGCACACCGAACATCACGTTGCCGCATATATTGTCGTAGCTAAGCATCACCCCCTTAGAGAATCCGGTGGTGCCCGAGGTGTAGTTCAGTATGGCCGTGGCGTCTTTGTCAACCTTGGGATATATTACATTCTCCGGTGTGAAACCATTGCGGTAGCATGACCGGAAACGGCGTGTGAGATTACGGATAACTCTTTCTACAGGTGACTCACCTTCGGCAGTGCGCTCGTCAAGTACCCGTCGGGTTTCGAGCGAGATGGCAGCCTTCAGCTCGGGCATACGCTCGAATTCATAAGTCTCCCATACGCTCTGGCTCACGAACAGCAACCGCGCTCCGCTGTGATTGATGATGTGCATTGCGTCGTGAGGATTGAATTCCGAAAGGATAGGCACAATCGTGGCTCCGTATGTAATGGTTGCCATGAAGCATATGATCCATGTGGGAGAATTCTTACCCAGAAGCGCCACCTTGTCGCCAGGCTGTATTCCGATCTGTTTGTAGAACAGATGGATACGGGCAATGCGGCGCGCTACTTCCCCATAGCTCATTATTTCGTCCGAACCATACTCTGCCAGCGCCGGAAGCGCCCAGTTCTTACGGAAACTTTGCTGATATACTTCAAGAATATCAGCCTTGTATGCGATATCTTCCATGTTGTTTGTTTTGCGGATTACATCCCTTATGGGTAGAGTGTGCGGAGTGTCGGCCACACCTCCTCTATATATTCCAACGTCTGTTACAGTCCGTTTGTTCCTGCGCAAATATACAACATTCCATTGACTATTCGATAGAGCATGCTCCAATCCCGGTGGCAACCGCATGAAAAGAGTCTATGTTGGTGCGTCTACTCCGGGATTGGAATGGGGGTATGTTTGCAAAGACAATAGGAAATATGTATTTTTGTGAACTCTTGCATCGAGAGAGTGATATTAAAGGGGGAAAGGATACAATTTAGGTGGTGCCGGAGCGTTATAATATTATGGCATCGCGATATCTGATGCTGAACCGGGATAGAAATTATGTACATGAATTTTAAGAATATACTGACTATTACAGATCTGACAGCCGTGCGGCATCGTGCCGGCAGGTGGCTGCTGGCGGCGGTATGTTTCGCGGTAATGGTGGCAGGGTTGTCGTCGTGCGGGGCGAAGCTTTCGGTAGCAAACGAGCAGTTCGAACGGGGCGAATATTTCGATGCCTCGAAAACCTACCGCAAAGTGTACAACAAACTTACCAAGCGTGAGCAACGCCCGCAGCGTGGCATGGTGGCATATCAGATGGGTCTGTGCTACGACAAGCTGGGTATGAGTTCGCGCGCCTCGTCGGCGTTCGCCAACGCCCTACGCTATGAATATCCTGACAGTACGGCGATACTTCTGATGGCAAAGGCACTTCAGGAGGAGGGTAAATATGCTCAGGCTCAGAAAGCATATGAGGATTATCTCGCTCTTGACCCCGGGAATGCCATAGCCAGGAACGGACTTGCCGGGTGTACGTTCGCCGTAGCTCAAAAGAGCAATCCCACGCGCTATGTTGTGAAGAACGCCAAGCTGTTCAACTCGCGTAGAGCCGACTTCTCGCCTATGTTCATTGATCCGGCGCAGGCCGATGTTCTCTATTTCACCACCACCACCGAAAAGGCCACCGGTACGAACAAGAGTGAGATCACCGGTATGAAGAAGAGCGACATATGGATGGCGAAGCAGAACGAGAAAGGAGAGTGGCAGCGCCCCGAGCCGGTGGAGGGGGAACTCAATACGGAGTTCGACGAGGGTATCATTTCCTTTAGCCCGGAGGGATCCACGATGTACCTGACCAAAGCCCGCCGCGAGCCCAATTCGCACACCGGTGTGGAGATTTTCACCTCGCAGCGTTCCGATGCCAAGTGGAGCGCTCCCGTAAAATATGAGATCACATCCGATACTATATCGAGCTACGGACATCCGGCGGTGTCGCCCGACGGCCAGTGGCTCTATTTCACCTCCGACATGCCGGGTGGTTCCGGCGGAAAGGATCTGTGGCGTGTGAATCTGAAGGAGCGCCAGGGATCGCTCGAGAATCTCGGTGAGTTCATCAATACTCCCGGCGACGAGATGTTTCCCTTTGTGCGTTCCGACTCTGTTTTATACTTCGCTTCAGACGGGCACCCCGGTTTCGGCGGTCTTGACCTATTCCGGGCTACACTCACTCCCCTCGGAGGCTGGAAAGTGGAGAACATGGGACTGCCCATGAACTCTTCCGGCGATGATTTCGGAATTACTTTCGGTAAGGGTGAGAGCGGTTATTTCAGCTCGAACCGCGGCGATGGTAGAGGCTACGATCACATCTACTCCTTCGAGCTTCCCGATCTTCAGATATGGATCTCGGGTTGGGTGCTTGACAAAGATGAGGAACCTGTTCCCAATGCGGTGATCCGCATCGTAGGAAAGGATGGCAGCAACCGTAAGGCGGTAGCCAAACCCGATGGCACTTTCCGTTTTCCGCTGGAGCGTGGCGTGAGCTATGTGATGCTTGCCGGGGCGCAGGGCTATCTCAATGCCAAGCAGGAATTTACCTCCGATACAGCCGAAGAGGATGCTGAATATGGGGTTGATTTCATTCTGGCTTCGATCAACAAGCCGGTTGTGATCGACAATATTTTCTACGACTTCGACAAGGCAACCCTCCGCCCCGAATCGAAGGAGGGACTCGACGAGATGGCCCAGGTGTTGCGTGACAACCCCAATGTCACTATCGAAATGGCATCGCACACCGACCGATGGGGATCGGAAGAATACAATATCAATCTATCTGCCAGAAGAGCCCAGTCTGTGATCGACTATCTTATTTCTGTCGGAATAGAGCCGGAACGCCTGCAAAGTCAGGGCTATGGCAAGAGCCGTCCGAAGACTATCACCAAAAAACTCGCCCGTATCTATCCACAGTTCCAGGAGGGGGATGTGCTGACACCCGAATATATCGAGCAGCTCTCTGAAGAAGATCAGGAGATAGCCGACCAGATAAACCGCCGAACCGAGTTTCAGGTGCTGTCCGTTGATTATCAAATGTACTGAGCCTATGAACGTAGACCGAATGGATCGATTCTTCACGCCGGTGGTTCTATCGCCTTCCCCTTGTAGAATCATGCCGGATGAACCGGTGTGGACGGTGGGATCGTGTTTTTCCGATGAGATCGGGCACCGGATGGCAGCCGACGGATTCAATGTGCTTGCCAATCCGCTCGGCACCCTTTTCAATCCCGCTTCGATATGCCGTCAGTTGAGGCGTGTGGCCGGAGGCAACCTTTATTCCGCTTCCGATCTTTATCAACTCAACGGTTTCTGGCATTCACCTGATTTCCACAGCTCCTTCTCCGACCCCGACCGCGACGCTGCGCTTATGAAGATAAACGGTGCCATAAGCACTCTTCACGAAGCGCTCCCGTCGCTCCGCTGGCTGCTGCTCACGCTCGGGTCGGCACGTGCGTTTGTGGCGAAAGATACAGGATGCGTTGTGGCCAACTGCCATAAACTTCCAGCGGCTTGTTTTGAAATATGCGATCTTTCGCTCGATAATATCACGGCTGATCTCGGCTCTACGCTTGAGTTGCTGCGCTCGCAGGCTCCGCAGCTGAAGGTGATACTGACGGTAAGCCCGGTGCGCCATAAATCTTACGGCATGCATGCCGACAAACTCTCGAAGGCCCGCCTTCTGCTTGCGGCCGACAATATCTGCGACACGATGGAGGATACGGTATATTTCCCGGCATACGAAATTCTTGATGATGAGTTGCGCGACTACCGTTTCTATGCCGCCGATATGGTTCATCCTTCGGAAGCTGCTGCCGGCTATATATACAGCCGCTTTTCCGAAGCTTTTTTCCCGGTGAAGAAGTCGGGAAGCAAGCGAACCGGGAAGTGAAGATGTCAGGTAAGAATCCATATGCCGGCAGGCAGAATATTCAGTCCGGAATTTTAATTACCAATTGCTAATTACTAAATAGACCAAGTGTTACTCTCAGAAATAAGCGCCCTCCTCTCCGACATACCCCTACCACGTGATCTGAACTTTCCTCAGAGGGAAATAGATATATTGCTTACCGACAGCAGGTCGCTTATCGATCCTGATCACAGCCTCTTTTTTGCCCTGCGGACGAACAGGGCCGACGGACATTCGTATGTAGGCGAACTGTACGACCGCGGCGTAAGAGCCTTTGTCGTAGACACGGATCTCAGGTTCGAGGAACGGTTTCCGGAAGCAGATTTCATCACAGTGACCTCCGTATCATCGGCACTGATGACAGTCGCGGCAGCCAACAGGCGGGCCAACACGATGCCGGTGATCTCCATTACCGGCTCACGCGGGAAGACACTTGTAAAAGAATGGCTATACCTTCTGTTGCGCGACGATTACCGTGTGGCCCGTTCGCCGCGCAGCTATAATTCCTCGATAGGGGTGCCTCTGTCGCTGTGGCAACTCAACCCCGAGGCCAATCTTGCCATAATAGAAGCCGGAATATCGGCCGAAGGTGAAATGCATGCGCTCGAACGGATGATCTCTCCTGATATAGTGGTGCTTACATCCATTTCATCCGACCATAGCGATGGATTCGTTTCCATAAACAGCAAGATTGAGGAGAAGCTGTCGCTGGCCGCCCATGCCTCCACTCTGGTATATCCCGGCGACGACGCGGCAGTGGTTCAGGCGATTGCCGCCATGCAGCGGCGCGGAGCGCTTCCGGCTTCGCTCTACAAAGTTGATTCCTCCGGTTTCCTTCCGGAAATCAGCGCTGAAAGGTTCGCCCAGTTCAACCATGCGTGGGAGCGTCGCAATGCCGCCACATGCTTGGCTGTTATGGTGGCTATGGGAATCGATACGGATGTAGCTCTTGAGCGTATCAGCCGTCTGCGTCCGATGGGAACACGCCTGAGGGTAGTCGATGGGGTGAACCATAATCTGCTGATATCGGATGATTATCTGTGCGACCTGCATTCGCTCGCTCCGGCACTCGATTTCATGGCGCGCCGTGCCACCGCCGATCATACAACTACACTTGTAGTCTCGGACCTCGACCATGAGGCTGCCACTGCCACCGAGACCTACGCCGAACTCGGACGTCTGTGCGACTTGCGTAAGATTACCTCCATAATAGGGATCGGAGCGGAAATAAGTTCGCATAAAGTACGCGAATGCAAACGCGACCGTTACTTCAATGACATGGATGCGGCTCTGGCAGCATTGTCGACAACCGATTTCGATCATCAGCTTATACTGTTCAAAGGCGCTCCTGACAATCCCCTTGACCGACTTAGCCGCATGCTTGAGGCGCGTACCCACGAAACAGTGCTTGAAGTGAACCTCGACGCGCTCGTAAGCAATTATAATTTTTACCGTTCCCGCCTCCGCCGCTCCACCGGCATCGTTGCGATGGTGAAGGCTTCGGGCTACGGAGCAGGCTCCTACGAACTTGCCAAGACGCTTCAGAGCGCCGGCGCCGCATATCTGGCGGTTGCCGTACTTGATGAAGGTATCGATCTGCGCCGTGCCGGCATAACCATGCCTATAATGGTGTTGAATCCGAAGGTACTCAATTACCGTCAGCTGTTCAGCAACCGTCTGGAACCGGAGATTTTCAGCTTCGATATTCTTGAAGAGATCATAGAACAGGCGCGTCGGCTCGGGGTAAGGGATTATCCGGTTCATCTGAAACTTGATACCGGTATGCATCGCCTCGGTTTTCTTGAGGAGGATCTGCCGCGAGTGATATCGCTGATACACAGTCAGGACTGCATCAGGGTGTCGTCTGTGTTTTCTCATCTCGCCACAGCCGACTGCCCCGATATGAACGACTATACCGAAGGGCAGTTATCCCTGTTCGACCGTCTGTCGTCCATGATAGTGGATGCCTTCCCCGAGTGGAATGTGAAGCGCCACATCCTGAATACGGCAGGAATAATCCGCTATCCGGAATATCAATACGATATGGTTCGCCTTGGAATCGGGCTGTATGGGGTGCCTACACTGCGCGACGGCTCGGAAGCGCAGTTACGTCAGGTATCGACACTAAGCACAGTGATTATAGCCGTCAAGGAATGGGAGGCCGGTACAACGATCGGTTACGGTCGCCGTGGAATTCTTACCCGCCGCAGCCGCATCGCCACTATTCCAATAGGCTATGCCGACGGTATAAATCGCCGCATGGGTTGCGGCGCGGTATCTTTTCTGGTGAACGGCCATCCCTGTCCGACGGTAGGGAATATCTGTATGGATATCTGTATGATCGACATTACCGACGCCCCCGCTGCCGATGGAACTCCTGGTGGAGAAGCGGCGGTAGGTGATACTGTCGTGGTTTTCTCTCCCGATAATCCCGTAACACCGATGGCCGATACCCTCGGTACAATTCCATATGAAATTCTCACCTCAATAAGTCCGCGCGTGCGGCGCATATACTACACTGAATGATTTTTTTGAAAAATTCGGGATATTTTTGGTAATTAGAAAAATTTAGCTAAATTTGCCGCGGTATCTTATGCCGCGGCTTTTTTGTTGCCGCTGTAGTTACGACAGAGTTTCATAACCGAAAGCTATTCTTTCCACGACACGAAACCGGTTGCTGAAATGCAATTTAAATTACAAGCCTACATATACCGAATTTTACCATAAATCTAACCTAATTTTCAATGAAACAAAGAGACCTCATTCTTGGGTTAGGCATATTGAGTGCCTTTACTCTTTCAGCAGCCTCACCTTACAAAGGCAGTGTTCCCCCTACAGAGGGTAGCGGCGATTTTTTTATCTATCAGGTAGAGACCGGACGTTGGATTCAGG
The DNA here is from genome assembly GCA_014800795.1 of Bacteroidales bacterium. Taxonomy (GTDB): domain Bacteria; phylum Bacteroidota; class Bacteroidia; order Bacteroidales; family Muribaculaceae; genus UBA7173. Next base: position 61,197 of record JAAVFL010000008.1, read on the forward strand.
ACAACCACATCATCGGCGGTACTGAGACCTACATAGCCGTAGGCGATAAGACCGGTATTGACTTTAATATCTTTACCGTGGAAGGCGGATGGCAGTTAGATCCGAAACATGGAAATAATAAATCGCTCAACGGTGACAACTGGGAGATGGGCAGCGACCGTAAAGCTACCATCTGGGGATTTGAACCGGTTGATGTTGATGGGGTAGAGAACGCTTACCGTATTATGATGATAGAGAAGGCCGGATGTGATCCTTATGAACTCGGTCTGAACGAAAACGGCTCTCTTGGCAAGAATACCGAGAGAAACACCTGGCAGCTCGTAAGCCGCGAGGACCGTATCGCCCACATGGTTGAGACAGCAACTGCCGGGGAACCTGCGGATGCGACATGGCTTATCCCCGGTCAGCACTTCGATTCACGTGACGAGCGTGCGGATCTCTGGACCCTCTCGCATGCCGACGACGGATCAGGTATCGGACACAACGGCGTGCAGCGTAACAAAGTCCGCGAGGCATGGAACAACGCCCGCTCCTATTATCATAAGATAACACTTACCGATATACCTAACGGAACATATCGTTTCCGTGTTCAGGGCTATTTCCGTGAAAACTGGGATGACCAGAACTCATGGATGCGCTACAATGCAGGTATGGCTCCCCAGCGTGCAAACTACTTCGCGGGAGCGGCCCAGCATCCGCTGATGAATATCGCCGATGAGCATCTTAAGGAAAAGACTACCGATCAGCAGACAGAGCAGATTGCACGGCTCGACGGTGAGTTTATTCCCAACAGTATGCAGGCAGCTTCCGATCTTTTCGTGAAGTACGGAAAATTCTACAACCCGTGGATCGAGACTGTAGTTACCGACGGCACACTCACCGTAGGTGTCGACAAACTTGAAGGCACCGACCGTGACTGGCTCATCTACGATAACTTCGAACTTGAATATCTTGGCGAAAGCACCGACTTCGACTATACCGAAGCTGTGGAGGATCTGAACCAGCTTATGCTCACTACAGAAGCGCTCCCCGCCAACTATGAGCCCCTTAACGAGGCGAAGGCTCAGGCTGTGGAAGCTCAGAAGGGCAATGATGGTGAGGCAATGCGTGCCGCTCATTTCGCTATATTCGATGCAGTGAAAGGATATGTGATCGCCAACGCTCAGATTTTCCGTGATCTGGCAACTCTCGCGGAAGAGGAGGGTATCGATACAGCCTCATATATTGAAGCGTTTGAAAACGCGGCTCCCGGCGGACTTGGTGGTCCGACTACAGACCTCCGGTATGCACGCCGTCGCGCGGCTGCCGACAAGCAGGAAGATGTGTTTGAAGGACAGGTTCCCGCGGCAGGCGACTTCTATCTCTATAACGTAGGCCAGAAGCAGTTCCTTTCCGGCGGATCCGACTGGGGCGCACATGCGGCTCTCGGTTTCCCCGGCATCGAAGTAACCCTTGAGCCCGACAATGTCGAGGAACTCACCTTCTGGATCAACTCACATCTCAATAATGGAGGTGAGAATGAGTATATGAACTACCGCGGCTATATGGACTGCGCCAAACCTGACGGTTCATGGAAGTTCGTGAAAGTAGAAGGTAAGACAGGTGTTTACAACATCGTTCAGAACGATTATCCCGATGTTCATGTGGCATGGAATCCCAATGCGACTGTTAATGATGGCCAGGGTGATGAAACTACCGTAGGCACAGAATGCCGCGATCTCAACGCCGACGACCTCAACGCCCAGTGGAAGCTTGTCACCAAGGCTGAGCGTCTTGCTCTGATGAAAGATGCATCGGTCGACAATCCTGTAGATGTTACATTCCTGATCAAGAGTCCCGGTTTCAACCAGCGTGAAAAGGCCAACGAGGTTTGGGCTTTCGACTGCGAAGGTGGTAACAATGTTATTCAGGATTACGGAAGCAACCGCAACGATTTCTCTATAGAATCATGGAACTCAAGCCGTGCAGATATCTCGCAGGCTCTTGAAGGTCTACCTGAAGGACACTATATGGTTCAGGTTCAGGGCTACTACCGCAACGGCGGTCACTATGTTCAGCCTGAAAAAGAACTCAAATCATACATGTTCCTTTATGCTGATGAAAGCGAGGTTGATGAAAATGGAGATGTACAGACTTATGCCGGGGAGGAAGATGACGTGGAAATCGTAAATCCGGAATATATGGAAATCGAACTTCCTAATATCACCGCTGGTGCGAACATGGCTCCCGGCGAAGGTAAAGTTGCCGTATATCCCGACGGAAGTGAGTTCACTACTCCCGATGATGTATACACCGCATCGAAATACTTCAAGCTCGGTCTGTATAAGACTGCTCTTGAAATTCACAAGGCTTCCGACAACAGCAAACTTACTATCGGTGTGAAGAAGTACGGCGATAGCCGTGAGGTTGAGAACGACTGGAGTGTATTCGATAACTTCCGTCTCTCATTCCTGGGCAACACCAAAACCGGTGTTGAAGGTGTGGCAGCCGAGGCTGCAGCCGCAGTTTCCGGTAGCATCTATAACCTGCAGGGTGTTGAGGTCAATAACCCCACCGCTCCCGGCATCTACATCCGCGACGGAAAGAAATTCGTTGTAAAATAATCCGGCGTATCAGCTGACTGATTCTATGATACTTTAAAAGGAGGGTGCGTCATAACGGCTCATCTGGGTCGTCGCTATCGACATTCGGCTTTTACCACCTGAACCGCTCTGACAGCACCCTCGCCATCCCGATACTGAAGAGGCTGAGTCAATCGTTTTGACTCAGCCTCTTCAGTATCGGGGCGGAGATATGAGGGATAATGGAGATATGAGGGATAATACAGTAATATAAGGGGTATGGTTGATACATCTCATCTGCTACCGATATCATAGTTGATGGAAAGCATGGGCACAGGGGTATATAATAAGCGCAGGCCTCTCCGATACTACGGGCATAAGGTCTGCGCTTTTTTATGATTGTTTATGTTATCCCTGATATCAGGCAACCGGTTCGCCGAAGCGGTTGGGCACGGGCTCGCCCTTGCGGCAGCACCATACGATCCAGATAATAGTACCTACCAGAGGAATGAGGTTGATGAAATACCATCCTCCGCCTTTCCCTATGTCGTGCATACGGCGCCATGCTACGGCCAGAGTGGGCACAATGAGCGCCAGAGAAACCAGATAGTTAAGTCCCATAATGATGTAGGTCAGTAATTCAATTTTAGCAAAAATGGTTAAGAGGGTTGTGAAAACTGCCGCCACAACGAACTGGAAGAGGAAGAACCACCAGTATTCCGCGCGACCGGCGCGTCCGCTGAAAGTAGCGTAGTTGTTCAGACATTTTTTAACAGCATCGCCGAATCCCATGTAGCTGTAGGGCTGTTGACCGCCGTTATACGCGGGCATTCCCTGTGGAGTGTTGTAGTTGTCCATTGTCTTATATTTTTAATGTTGGATATATGGCGCAAAGATAACAAAATGGCTACAATTATGTGCATGGCGGGGATAAAAATTGCAGGGATGCCGCTTGAATTTTATTTCAGGGATATTCCGGAATTTTCTGAACCTCAATCGGAGTGTGGTTGTTTTTATTTACAGAGGCATTCACCGGATGCCGGATATAACTGTTTATTTTGAAAAGAGAGATGAGGATAACTGGTATCAGATGTGCTGCGGTGGCAGTGATCACTTTGATATGTGGAGTTTGTACTGCGATGGCGCAGGTAGCGGAGGGGAGTGCCGCTATGCCGCCCGAACCTGAGTCGGGGCGGCCGCAGTCGGTAGGTCTGGTGTTGAGTGGCGGTGGTGCCAAGGGAATAGCGCATATCGGTGTCATTCAGGCTCTTGAAGATCATAATATACCTATCGATTATGTGGCGGGAACCTCTATGGGAGCCATAGTCGGCGGCCTTTATGCAGCTGGTTATACTCCTGATGAAATGATGGAGATGATTCTGTCGCCGGGGTTCACGATGTGGTCTACAGGACAGATAGATCCCAATCTGACATATTACTATCTGCGTCAGCCCCAGACACCGGCTTTCGGCCATCTGAGTGTGAACATTAACAAAGGCGATAAGCTCGCCGGAGCAAATTCAACGCCGCAGAGTCTTATTTCCCCCCTTCCGATGAATTTCGCTTTCATGGATCTGTTCGCAGCATATACGGCTCAGTGTGGGGGAGACTTCGATAAACTTTTCGTGCCTTTCCGGTGTGTGACCTCTGATGTTGTCCATAAGCATAAGATAGTGTGCCGTTCCGGTCCGCTGTCGGATGCTATACGTGCCTCTATGAGTTTCCCGGCGGTATTCATGCCCATAAAGATGAATGGCGTATATGTTTACGATGGCGGTATCTACGATAATTTTCCTGTCGATGTGATGCGTCAGGATTTTGCACCGTCGATTATGATCGGGGTTGATGTACATTCCGAGGAGGGAGGCTCGTCGAACGGTATCGTGGCTCAGCTGGAAGATATGATAATACAGAATAACGATTATACGCTGCCGGCCGATGAGGGTATTAGGATACATGTGGATGTCAGCCGCTTCTCGCTTCTTGATTTCGGAAAAGCGAAAGAGATATATGACGCAGGCTACAAGCGCGGGATGGAGTTTATGGATTCGATAGAGAGCCGGGTCACATCGCGTATTCCGGCCGAAACACGCCGTATGCGTCGCGAAGTGTTCAAATCTGGCTCCCCATATGTCCGCTTCGACAAAGTGAATGCCACCGGAGGAACTCCTTCGCAGAACGATTATCTTGAACACCTGTTTAAAAGTCAGCGGACCGATACGTTCGGTATCGCTCAGGCACGTCTGGCATATTACCGTGCCCTCAGCCCGGGGAAAATACGCAATCTGATTCCCCACGCTGTCTACAACGATTCCACCGGGCTCTTTACTCTCGATCTCGATGCTTCGATAAAAGATAATTTCACCATCGGTGGCGGAGGATTCCTCACTTCATCGATCAATTCCATGATTTTTGCATCGGCTGAGTATTCGAGCCTTTCATTCAGTTCATGGAACACGCGATTGATGGGGTGGATCGGTCAGAGTTATATGGCTGCGCAATTCGACGGGAAGCTATACCTCTCAAATACCCGGCCGTCGGCCCTTGAGTTGCAGGCGGTTTACGGGCGTCAGCGTTATTATGAGAACGACAAGCTGTTCTATCAGGACAATTCCCCCGCTTTTATAAGCAAATATGAAGGATTTGCCAGATTAAACTACAGCTGGGCTGTAGGTCGACGGGGTAAGGCTCTTGTAGGAGTGGGTGGCGGACAGGCGCGCAACAAGTTTTACTCCAATGACCGCGCCGACTTTATGGCTTCCGGAAAGGAGGAAACGAAGATGAATCTGGGTGAGGCGGTTGGTCGGTTCGAATTCAATACTCTCGACAACAACAGTTATCCCGTATCGGGTACGTTACTCAATGTATCGGCTATCCAGACCCTCGGGCGCTATAATCATTTCAGCGCCGGCATTGACGGGGGACGGGCTCACTACAGCCGACGCATGCACTGGTTCCAGGCCGAGGCGAAAGGGGGCAGCTATATACCCGTGTCACGTCATTTCTCGATGGGACTCATGTGGGATGTGCTGGTGTCGAACCGCCGCTTGCTCAACACATATTACGCGTCTGTCGTAAACGCACCCTCCTTCACGCCTACTCCGGCCATGGAGGATGTTTTCAACAAGGCATTCCATGCCAACTCGTTTGCGGCCGCCGGAATAGTGCCTATCTGGCGTCCGTTTCAACGCGCTCAGGTGCGCCTCACGGCGACAGCCTTCGTACCGTTCCGCAAGTTACTTCAGGATGGTGAAACGGGGGTGCGCTACGGACGTTGGTTCTCCAACGCCGAAGTCGCAGCCGAGCTTGATCTCGTTTACAACCTCCCCTTTGCCTCCGTATGCGCCTACGGTAACTATCTGTCCTATCCCTCGGGCAATTGGAATTTCGGCATATCCTTCGGTCTTTACTTCACCGCCAGCTCTTTCCTCCGCTGATACCCGCTATACGTCGGGAAGAAATGAAATTTTGGTTAAAAATGCAAAATACGGAAATATTTCTGTATATTTGCATTGTTGAAAGATGACAGCGGCGAGCAATCCGCATCCACCGCCGTGAACCACGAATAAACAACCAAATATTATAACAGTAAAAAGCACTGAAACTATGTCAAAAGTAACAGTTGTAGGCGCCGGCAACGTAGGCGCAACTACCGCAAATGTACTGGTTACCACTCAGGTAGCTGATGAAGTTGTTCTCATTGATATCAAAGAGGGCGTTTCCGAGGGCAAGGCTATGGATATCATGCAGACCGCCAATATCCTTGGTCTGCAGAGCCGTCTGACAGGTGTAACCAACGACTACGCCAAAACCGCTGATTCCGACGTAGTGGTTATAACCTCAGGTGTTCCCCGTAAGCCGGGTATGACCCGTGAGGAACTGATCGGTGTCAACGCCGGCATCGTTAAGTCTGTTACAGAGAATGTACTTAAATATTCTCCAAACGCCGTTATCATTTGCGTAGCCAACCCTATGGATACCATGACCTATCTGATCCACAAGATCTCAGGTCTGCCCAAAAACCGTATCATCGGTATGGGCGGCGCACTCGACAGCGCGCGCTTCAAATATTTCCTGAGCATTGCTCTTGGTGCGAACGCAACCGAGGTTGAAGGTATCGTTATCGGTGGTCACGGCGACACAACGATGATTCCCCTTACCCGTTTTGCAGCATACCGCGGTGTTCCCGCAACAAACTATATCCCTGCTGAGCAGCTCGAGAAAGTTGCCGCCGACACAATGGTAGGTGGTGCTACTCTTACGAAGCTCCTCGGAACTTCCGCATGGTATGCTCCCGGTGCGGCATCGGCTCAGATGGTAGCGGCTGTTCTCGGCGACCAGAAGAAACTTATCTCCTGCTCATGCCTCCTCGACGGTGAATATGGCGAAAGCGATCTCTGCATCGGTGTTCCCGCTATCATCGGTCGCAACGGTATCGAAAAGATCGTGGAATTCGATCTTAACGAGGCTGAGAAGACTGCCTTCAAGAAGAGTGCAGAGGCCGTTCACAAGACTAATGAGGCGCTCAAAGCCGCTCTCTAAGATATTTTAGGGCGATCCGGTAGGGTTTCCCGGCCGGGTTTGAAAAATTTATGATGCGGGAGAGACGCAGGCATAGAACCTGCACCTCTCCCGCATTGTTTATCCTGTATATAAATAATTATGATTATGAGAATAAAAGGACTTCTGACAGCTGCATTTATGGCGGCTGTATCGCTTACAGCGTTTGCATCATGCTCATCCTCCGACAAAAAGGCCGACGGCGCCACTGCGGGTGAAACCGCATCAACCGTCCATGCTGTCACCGTGCTTGAAAAAGGCGCGCAAATAGCTCCGGAAGATAGCAAGCTGATAGTTATCGACTTCAATGCCACATGGTGTGGCCCATGCCGCCGTTTTGCCCCCACATTCGATAAAGTGGCCGGGGAATATACCTCCAAGGCGGTATTTTATAGCGTGGATGTGGATATTCATCCCGAGCTTGCAGCTCTCTTCAAGGTGCAGAGCATTCCGATGGTGGCTTATATAAAGCCTGATGGAACATATACCAGAACGGTTGGTCTTATAGATGAGACACAGTTCAAGGCGGCTATAGAAGCCGCCCTGAAATAGCGCCGTGTATATATCTACGCGCCTCTTTTAATCCGATCATTATTCTCATTTCTTTGGTAATAACATGTTTTCAAATCTTACGCTCCGGGCTGCCGGCGTTCGGTATCTTCTTGTTGTGCTGTTGTTTATGGGTGTTGTCAGTGAGCATGGCTTCGGTTCAGTATCACCCGATGCCCGGAGATTGCCCCGCCCTGTAGCAAGCGGCGATTCGCTTGTGTTTATCCCATCGGGAGAAGAGGGGATGGGTGTGGCCCTGATTAGAGGCACTGGTACCATATGCAGGCAGACGCATCCGGTTGGCATAGTGCTGCGGGGGGAGACCGAACATACTCTCACCGGCAATGAAGAGGAGCTGATATGGAGCCCCTATACCGGAATTTCGGTGAGCGGCGACAAAATATGCGCGGTTGCGGAGGTGACGACTCGGCGCGGTTCGGTATTCGGAGTTACGGATATCTACGATGTCTCAGGAGAAGATGCTGTGGTGGTTCACCGAGAGGTCTCCGTAGTTTCGGATGCCGGAGGTGAATCCGGTTTTGCAAGCATCTATGCGCTTCAGCCTGGTAAGACTGATGGAAGCGATGCGTATGAATACTTCATGCCCTCTATTCTGTATCGCGATACGGAGTGTATGCGTCGCGGGTCGGTCGCTTCCGATCTGTCTTATCCACGCGTAATGGTGAAGGAGACGCGTTGCGGACTTCCAATGGCTATGTTGCGCGACAGTGTGCGCCACTCGGCTTTTTCCCTCACTCATATCCATCCGGCGATAAGCGTCGGAGGCCTTGCGGGAGGGGGAGCTCCGGCAGAGGTATGCGATTCGCTTCTGTTCGGGTCTATAGGTTATATCATGGAGCCCGAAAAGGCTGTCGCTTTCCGGTATCCTTCGGCTGAAGGCCCTGCAACCTACGAGCCGCTTCCGGAGCATAAACGTGGCAGACCGGTGTGGTCGGACAGATACCACTCGGTTCGGACCGGAACGGCCCACAGCTATTCGCTGGCGGTTATTCCCGATCGCAGCGATAACTACAACGATGCGATGGTCAATAGCTTTACGGTGGCCTATCATCTTGAGAATCCTGCGGTAGCACCGATGGATATGGGAGCGGTATATCAGCAGAATATAGATATGTTCAAAAACGAATACAACGTGTTCGGAACAGGTCGTATTCGTGCGGCCGGGGTGCCGTGGTCGCTCAATCTTCCTGATGCGTCAGGTAGGGTGTACACTTTCCAGATGGGATTCGTAGGACAGCAACTCCCTGTAGGCTTCCATCTGTACCGCTACGGGCTTGATAACAATGATCCCGAGGCGGCCGATATGGGCAGGTCTATCGTGGATTTCTGGGTGTCGGAAGCGATAATGGATGATTATTTCCCGATAGTTTGGTGGGATCCTGTAGATGATGATACTGCCGGGCATACCCGGGGCTACCCTACGTTTCTGCGATGTCTGACCGACGGCATGGAGGGCTTGCTCGACGCCTGGCGAATATCAGTTGCATATGGCCGGCCGGAGCGCCGGTGGTTCGATGCCCTATGCAGGGTAGGAGAGCATCTTGCAGCACGTCAGAACCCCGACGGTTCTTTCTTCCGGGCGTACTCCACAGATGGGGAGATTGCTCCGGAATATGACCGCAACACTCATGCCGATTCCAGGCTCAACACTCCGGTGGCGGTTCGGTTTCTCGCCAAGATGTACGACGCCACGGGCGACGAGCGCTACCGTCAGGCTGCGGTGAAGGCTGCCGAATATTCGTATCGTGAACTGTTTCAGAAGATGGGGAAATATGTGGGCGGTACTCCGGACAATCCCAATACTGTCGATAAGGAGGCTGCCGTATATGCGATGTATGCCTTCGATTCCGCCCACGACCTCACCGGAGATCCGAAATTTCTCAGAGCTGCCGAGCATGCCGCAATGTGTATGATGAGCTGGGCATACTGCTACGATTACCGGCTGCCAAACCGCGATGGGGCCGACGCGTCGCAGAATCCGTTTGCCAACGGAGGCATATCCGGTTTCTCGCTGATATCCACGGGCCATTCCGGAGCAGACAATTATCTGTCGTTCACATTCTTCGGTATGTTCCGGCTGTATGTGAAGACTGGCAACGAGCAATACCTTCACATGGCGCGTTTCCTCCAGAACAATACAAAATTGAACTCCGATTACGACGGACGGCTCGGTTACCGCTACCGCGCGTTCATGCCCGAGGCTACCAATGTGGCAGATTTTGCATTCCGCTCCGTCGGCGCGTGGCTTCCATGGTCGAGCATCGCCAATATCGAACCTATCGTGAATCTTGAGGAGGCATTCGGATGCAACGACCTGATGCAGCTGACGGATCCGCTGCCTGTGTTGCAGGAAAAACTTCATCATTACGGCTCGGGCGGGCGCCCGATGCGGGGGCGTGTGGCGACGGCGGAAGCGGTCAGATGACGCTGAGGTGCGACAGTCTTTTTTCGAGTTCGGTGGAACTCAGCCGGGTCGAAAGGCGACCGTGGTGGGCGACGGAGATGTTGCCGGTTTCCTCGCTGACAACTATGGCGAAAGCATCGGTGGCCTGCGAAATGCCGAGGGCGGAGCGGTGGCGCAATCCCAATGAGCGTGGCACATTGGTGTCGTGGCTTACGGGGAGAATACATCCGGCTGCCTTGATCCGTCCGTGGTCTATGATCATCGCTCCGTCGTGGAGGGGTGAATTCTTGAAAAAAATGTTTTCGATCAGGCGCGAGTTGATCTCGGCGTTGATTATGTCGCCGCTCTTCTCATAGTTGTCGAGGGGAATATCCTGCTGAATCACGATCAGGGCGCCTGTCTTGCTCTTGGCCATGCTCATGCAGGCGTATACTATCGGCATCACACGTGTATGTATATCCTCCGAACTGTCTTTTCCGCGATGATGGAACATGGATGTAAGAAACTTCCATCGCTTCTTCGACCCGAGTTCCACGAGAAATCGCTTTATCTGATCCTGAAAAATAATCACGAGGATAAGCAGTCCGATGCTCATCACCTTGTCGAGAATGGTGCCGATAAGCTTCATTTCAAGGATCTCGGCTGCCACTACCCATACCAGGATGAAGGCAAGCACACCGTAGAAAATGTTGATGGTACCCGACTCCTTCATGATTTTATAGAGATAGTAGAGCATCAGCGCCACTATCACTATGTCGAGAATATCCTTTATGCCGAAAGATTCAATCACTGTAGCGGGGGGGAATTTACATGTTTTTTATTATGGTATCGGTGACTTTTGCAGCCTGAACGGTTGCCGCCACGTCGTGAACTCTGAGTATGGCCGCTCCGGCAAGCATGGCCGCCGTGTTGAGGGCTATGGTGCCCGGAAGCGTTTCCTCGGTGGTTATGTCGCAGAGGCGGCTGATCATCGACTTGCGCGATATCCCCACAAGCAACGGACATCCGAGCATATCGCCGAGATTCGCCAGATGTCCCATCAGTGCGTAATTCTGCGTGAGAGTTTTACTGAAGCCGAATCCCGGATCGACAATAATATCGGCTACCCCCATGCGGCGCAGACGTTCGAGCGGACGCGACAGCTCGGTCGCTACGTCGGCCGTCACATCTGAGTAGTCCGTAAGGGTCTGCATGGTGCGGGGAGTTCCCCGCATGTGCATAAGTATGTAGGGAACGCGCATCGCGGCTACGGTAGCGAACATCTCTTTATCAAGTGTGCCACCCGATATGTCATTCACTATATCGGCTCCCCACTCTTCCACGGCGCGACGTGCCACTTCTGCGCGGAATGTATCGACCGATACGGGGATATTGCTGTCGGCGGCACGCACTGCCTCCACTCCGATGCGCACCCTGCGCATCTCCTCTTCAATATCCACTTCCGCCGCTCCGGGGCGCGACGAATAGCCTCCTACATCTATCATGTCGGCACCTTCGGCTATCATCGTTTCCACGCGCCGGCGTGCCTCGCTCTCGCCGTGGGAGTGTGAGCCGGCGTAGAAAGAGTCGGGGGTTACGTTGAGAATACCCATCACCTGGGTGCGGGTAATCTCCGTCAGTCTTCCGCAAAGATTGAGAGTGAATGGCTTCATGTCGCGAAGTTACGAATTTTTTCAGGGATTCAGCAGGTCTGGATTGAAGAAATCCATAATCGAGGAGGAATGTTCCAGCAGAAGCCGTGCCGGCCCGTCGGGATCAATCCGTGCGGCGGCCGAGTAATCAGTCATCGCTTCTCCGCGGCGGCCGAGGCTCCACAGAAGTTTTCCCCGGGCAATCAGGGGCGCAGGGTCATCGGGATTGCCGGCAATCATCGAACCGAGTGTTTCGAGTGCCTCTTCGGGAACTTTTCCCTCTATTGACGCATTTATATTTTGTGGATTCATCATTAATTACTATTTTTGAAAGTTGTTGTACAATACACCATGCAACAGCAAAATTAACAAAAACTGATTAAATCGTGGACAGATTACTGAAAATAATGGGCGCCATGTTGCTGGCGCTGATCTGCCTGCCGGCAGCCGGAGCAGATCCTACTGCTACGGACTATAGTGTGACCGATTGCCTGGGGTCGGCGAAGCCATATCCCGCGCCGGAAGATCCGGCGGTGTATCCCGACAGTCTGACCCCGGTGTTCGTGAACCATGTCGGTCGCCACGGAGCCCGTTTTCTGTCGTCTGCAAAAACCACGGTCGACCTCACTTCGGCGCTGGTGCATGCCGATTCAGCGGGAGTTCTGTCACCGTTGGGGCAGGAGCTTCTGCGACTGGTAAACTATGTGGCTGACATATCCCATAACCGCTGGGGAGCCCTCGATTCGCTCGGGATGGCTGAGCAGCGTGGCATAGCTTCGCGTATGTTTCTGGCCTACCCGAAGCTGTTTATCGGCGGTAAGGTAAACGCTATCAGTTCGTATGCGCCGCGTTGCGTGATGAGCATGTATGAATTCACCCATCAGCTCGCCCGGCTGAACAACAAGGTGGAGATCTATACCTCGTCAGGGGCGCAGAATTCCCCGCTGATGCGACCCTTCGATGTCGACAAGGCATATGTGGAGTGGGCGAAAGAGAAGCCCTGGGAGGAGTCTTACAACATGTTCTTCGAAACCACGGCACCTGCATCGCCGGCACGGAAGCTCTTTACGAAAGCCGATTTCCTCACCAGTCAGGAGGCGGCGGATCTTTCCTGGACAGAGTATAAGGTGCTTGTCGGCCTGCCGGCAATGGGACTTGATATCGACCTTGAGAAATATTTTACGAAAGAGGAACTCAACTCCCTTTGGGCATGCGAGAATTTAGGCCATTATCTGCGGCGTACGGCTACGACGCTTTCTGTTGAGCCGGCACTGATAGCCTCCGATCTGTTGCTGAATCTGATAAACACTACCGATCAGGCTGTGGCTGGCTCGATGCCGTTCAACGTCGAACTGCGGTTCGGGCATGCCGAAACTCTCATGCCGCTGCTGTCGCTTATGAGGCTTCCGGGCTGTTATTATATGACCAACTATTTCGATACGGTAGCGATGCACTGGAAAGATTTCGATGTAGTGCCGATGGCAGCCAACCTGCAGATTGTCCTGTTCCGTACCGGTAAGGGTGACTATTGCGTGCGTGTGGATCTGAACGAGAAGCCAGTGAGGCTGATACCAAATTCCGACCGTGTGTATATTCCCTGGCAGGAGGCGCGTGAATATCTCGTTCGCTGTCTGCCTCTTCACCTTCAGCCCTGACGATAGGATAGGTAAGTAAGTCATGAAAATTATTACGTATAATATGTACATCCGGACTTTATATCATCCGCGGCATCCTTACGCCGTATTTTACTCTCATCTTCAGTCATGTAGCTCGCTACATTCCTTCATCTTCGGGCAAAATCCGGCTGAAAGTCCGCTCACGGATAATATAAAATAATTTCCACGACTTACTTATGAAGCTTACTTTTCTCGGAACAGGGACAAGCACCGGAGTGCCACAGCTGATGTGTGACTGTGAAGTGTGCCGATCGACCGATCCGCGCGACAGCCGCATGCGTTGCTCGGCTCTGATAGAGACGGATGAAGGTAATATACTGATTGATTGCGGTCCCGACTTCCGTGAGCAGATGCTACGATTTCACAGATGGGGAAATATTGACGCGCTGCTCGTGACTCACCAACACTACGACCACGTTGGAGGGACCGACGATCTGCGTCCCTATTGCAAGGGGAAAGAGGCTTTCCCGATTTACTGCAACAGAGATGTGGAGATGGATCTTCACCGGCGGATGCCTTACTGCTTCACTGAAAATCCATACCCCGGTGTACCGAAACTGGAGATTCACCGTATAGAACACGGTGAACGTTTCAAGCTGTGCGGTTTGAAAGTGGTTCCGTTCCAGGTGATGCACGCACAGTTGCCCATCCTCGGATTCAGAATAGGGAACCTTGCCTATATAACTGATGCGAAAGATATCCCTGATGAGAGTTACGATATAATCTCAGGAGTAGATATCCTGATAGTTAACGCCCTGCGCCATGAGCCCCACATGTCGCATATGACACTTGCGGACGCCCTCACGGTTATCGAACGGGTGAAGCCAAGGAGAGCTTATCTGACACACCTGAGCCATCAGATGGGGCGTACGGCCGACATAGAACCAACGCTGCCCGCAGAGGTATTCATAGCCAACGACGGGGGTACCATAAACTTCTGACCGCATTTCCATACCTTACAACCATGAAAAAGCTATTGTTTCTCGCCATAACAATTCTATGGGCTACGGCAGTCTTTGCCGCCGAGGAAGTTTCATCCTCAGGTAAAGGGAGTTTCGAAGCGGGTAAAGGAGTTTTTCTGCTCAACGGCGAGCCTTATCATATAAAGGCAGCCGAGCTTCATTATCCCCGCATTCCGAGACTCTACTGGGACCACAGGATAAAAATGTGCAAGGCACTGGGTATGAACACTGTGTGTCTGTATGTATTCTGGAACACACATGAACCGCAACCGGGAGAGTTCGATTTCACCGGTCAGAACGACCTGAGAGAGTTCGTTAAGCTCTGTCAGCAAAACGGGATGAACGTAATATTGCGCCCCGGGCCATATGTATGCGCCGAATGGGAGATGGGAGGACTGCCCTGGTGGCTGCTCAAGGATAAGGATATCAGACTGCGCGAGGATGACCCGCGCTTTCTGAAGCATGTGGACCTGTTTCAGCAAGCAGTTGCAGAGCAGGTCGGTGGCCTTACGATAGAAAATGGCGGCCCGATAATCATGATACAGGTGGAGAACGAATATGGTTCCTACGGTGTGAACAAACCATATGTCGCGGCAATACGCGACATGCTCAGAAAAAACTTCGGCGAGAATGTAACTCTCTTTCAGTGTGACTGGGCATCAAACTTTACCGACAACGGCCTCGAAGATCTGGTATGGACCATGAATTTCGGTACAGGGGCTGATATTGACCAACAGTTCGCCCGGCTGAGGGAATTGCGCCCTGATTCTCCGCTTATGTGTTCGGAATTCTGGAGCGGATGGTTCGACAAATGGGGCGGCGAACATGAGACTCGATCGGCCGACGCCATGATCGCAGGTCTGGAAGAAATGATGTCCGAAGGTATCTCTTTCAGCCTGTACATGACGCATGGAGGAACAAACTGGGGACATTGGGCCGGCGCCAATTCACCGGGTTACGCTCCGGATGTCACGTCGTATGACTACGATGCTCCGATTGACGAGGCTGGAAATCCGACACCGAAATATCACGCCTTGCGACGCATGTTTGCCAGATATGATAAAAACCAGACGAAGATACCCCCCGTTATAAAGCCTATAAGCATAGCTACGTTTGCGTTGACCGAAGTGGCACCACTGTTCGCAAACCTGCCGGAGGAGAAATTGTGCGAACAGATTCATTCCATGGAAGAATTCGATCAGGGGTTCGGCTCGATTCTATACCGGACGACCTTGCCGCGCCTTACGAAAGGGAGTACACTCACCGTAGATGAGCCTCACGATTATGCCCAGATATTTATTAACGGCCTGTATGCCGGCAAGCTTGACCGCCGGCTTGGGGAAAAAGAGATAACTCTGCCTGATGTTGATTCCGGAAGCACTCTCGATATACTTGTTGAAGCTACAGGGCGCATAAATTTCGGAAGAGCCATAAAGGATTTCAAAGGAATTACCGACAGGGTGAGCGTGACAACAGAGATCGACGGCTACCCATTCGTATGTGATCTGCGTAACTGGAAGATATTCAATCTGCCGGACGAGGAAGATTTTTATTGCCGGGGAGAGTATGTGCCTGTCGATGCTTTTACTCCGGGAGATGACGGTCGCCTGCCGCGAGGAGTTTACCGTGGTACTTTCAATGTGGATAAACCGTCAGATACGTTCCTTGATATGTCGGGATGGGGAAAGGGACTGCTTTACGTTAACGGTCACCCCATGGGACGCTTCTGGGAGATAGGACCCCAACAGACACTTTATATGCCCGGCTGCTGGCTGAAACAGGGAGAGAACAGCATAATGGTGTTCGACATACTCGGGCCGCGCAGGGCTGCCATTGAAGGGAGAAAACATCCGGTTCTCGACGATCTGCGGCTTGAGCGGCCGCAACGCATGAACGCATCGGACGTCACACTTGACCTCACGGCTACACCTCCGGCCCTGTCTACGGCGCTTACTAAAGAAAACGGTTGGAAAGAACTGCATTTCGACAACGTAGCTACAGGAAGATATGTCACGCTGGAATTTACTCCGACAGAGGGTGAAGAGAATATCGCCCTTGCAGAAATACATATCACCGATCCTGAAGGGAACAATTTCCCGCGTGAAGGATGGAACGCTATCTATGCCGACAGCGAAGAAGAAACAGGCAATCATACGACCGACAAACTGTTCGACCTTCAGGAGTCGACATACTGGATCACCAAAGGTGATGAAGTATCACCGTGCCATATCGTAATCGATATGGGACTGCAACAGAATCCGGCAGGTATACGGCTTCTGCCACGCATGGAAAGCGGCAGTCCCGGATCTCCGGGGCATGTGAATGTATATATAACACCCGGTATCCCATTCGAAACGCATTAAGCAACCTCCCGATTCTGAGAGGGTGAAAGTTAGCTGAAAAAATGAGTGAAATTTGATTTTTATTTATTAATTTTGTTGCGTATTCTGCTGAAAAAGGGGTTGCCCCATTGACACGGAATCTCATGTGAAATTATAATCGTTAACAATATATTTCTAAAACCAAACAGAAATGGACATTTCCCATATCGAACACATCGGCATCGCAGTGCCCTCGCTTGAAGAAGCAATCCCCTTCTACGAAAACATTCTCGGCCTCAAATGCTTTGCAATCGAAGAAGTAGCAGACCAGAAAGTAAAGACCGCTTTCTTCAAAGTCGGTCAGACAAAAATAGAACTTCTTGAAGGAACTTCAGAAGACAGCGCCATAAGCAAATTCATCGCCAATAACGGTGGCCGCGGCGGTATTCAGCATGTAGCTTTCGCAGTAGCCGACGGTGTAGCCAACGCACTCGCTGAAGCTGAAGAGAAAGGTTGCCGCCTTATCGATAAAGCTCCCCGTAAAGGTGCCGAAGGCCTCAACATCGCATTCCTTCACCCGAAATCGACCGTAGGAACTCTGGTAGAGCTCTGCGAAGACCCCAACAAGCAGTAAGCTATCCGTAAGCAGCGATTATAATATGCTTAATGATTGCTGATGTAATCAGGGCAAAATAAAACGCCAATAACTAACACAAAAATAAGAAATGAGCAGCCAACTTGAAAAAATACAAGAGCTGATTGACATGCGCGAGAAAGCGCGCATGGGCGGTGGCGAAAAAGCCATCGAGAAACAGCACGAACGCGGCAAATATACAGCCCGCGAGCGTATTGCACAGTTACTCGACGAAGGATCGTTCGAGGAGCTTGACATGTTCGTAACCCACCGCTGCCACAACTTCGGTCAGGAGAAGAAATCATTCCTCGGCGACGGTGTGGTAACCGGTTACGGAACCATCGAAGGACGCCCCGTATATGTATTCGCACAGGATTTCACAGTATTCGGCGGATCTCTTTCCGAGACAATGGCCCAGAAGATCTGCAAGATCATGGACATGGCAATGAAGATGGGCGCCCCCGTAATCGGGCTTAACGACTCGGGTGGTGCGCGTATTCAGGAAGGTATCAACGCTTTGGCCGGATACTCGGAGATTTTCCAGCGCAATATCCTCGCTTCAGGAGTTATTCCTCAGATTTCAGCTATTCTGGGTCCGTGTGCAGGTGGTGCGGTATACTCCCCCGCCCTCACAGACTTCACCATCATGGCCAAAGGTATCAGCTACATGTTCCTTACCGGTCCGAAAGTTGTAAAAACCGTTACCGGCGAGGATGTAAGTCAGGAAGATCTGGGTGGTGCAACCGTTCACTCTCAGAAGAGCGGCGTATGTCACTTTGCAGCCGAAGATGGTGAAGATGCGATCAAGATTGTCCGCAAGCTGATGAGCTACATTCCGCAGAACAATCTGGAAGATGCTCCCGCAGTGGAATGTACCGATCCCATCGACCGCATGGAGGATTCACTGAACGAGATCATTCCCGACAGCCCCAACCGCCCGTACGATATGTACAATGTGATAGGTGCTATCGTGGACAACGGTGAATTCCTTGAGATTCAGCGCGATTACGCAAAGAACATTATCATCGGTTTCGCACGCTTCAACGGTCAGAGCGTAGGTGTGGTTGCCAATCAGCCCAAATACCTCGCCGGCGTTCTCGACAGCAATGCTTCCCGCAAAGCTGCGCGTTTCGTACGCTTCTGCGATGCCTTCAACATTCCTCTGGTAACTCTTGTCGACGTTCCGGGCTTCCTTCCGGGCACAGGTCAGGAATACAACGGTGTGATTCTGCACGGTGCTAAGCTGCTTTACGCTTACGGCGAAGCTACCGTGCCCAAAGTTACCGTAACACTCCGCAAGAGCTACGGCGGCAGCCATATCGTGATGAGCTGCAAGCAACTGCGCGGCGACATGAACTATGCATGGCCAACGGCAGAAATCGCAGTGATGGGTGGCGCCGGCGCCGTAGAGGTTCTATATGCCAAAGAAGCAAAAGCATCTGATGATCCCAAGAAGGTGCTTGCCGAAAAGGAAGCAGAATACAACAAACTGTTCTGCAATCCCTACAACGCGGCAAAATACGGATATATCGACGATGTCATCGAACCCCGCAACACGCGCTTCCGCATCATCCGCGCTCTTCAGCAGCTGGCAACCAAGCGCGTGACCAATCCCGCCAAGAAACATGGCAACATTCCTCTGTAAGTAATTAATAACCAAAAGGAATGACCATAATGAAGAAGAATATCATTCTTCTCGCCGCTATCATAACCTGTTGCTGCGCAAGCTGTTTCGCTCAGGCGCGCAAGGGACTTCGCATCAACGAGGTTATGGTAGTGAACGAGAGCAACTTTGAAGACGATTACGGAAACAAAGGCGCGTGGATCGAGCTGTTCAACTCAAACTTCGCTCCTTTGGAAATTTCGAGCGTTTACCTTACTACGGACTCCACCAACCGCACTATGTATCCGGTGCCCCTTGGCGACAAGGACACTAAGATCGGTAAGCGGCAGCATGTTGTGTTCTGGGCCGATGGCAAACCCGCCCGCGGCACATTCCACACCAGCTTCGAACTTGCAGCAGACCGCCCCAACTGGATCGGTGTGTATGATGCCGATGGCCGTACCCTTATCGACTCGGTGACTGTACCCGTTCTGGCAGCCGACGCGACCTATGCCCGCAAGATCGACGGCAAAGGAGTTGGCATTGAGGCATGGGAAATCCGCGACGGCTCTATTAACGCCATAGTAACTCCATCGAGCAATAACGTAATCAAGGATACCAACAAGAAGGTAGACGCATTCAACGAGATGGATGCCAACGGCTTCGGCATGACCATCACTGCGATGGGAATTGTGTTCAGCGCCCTTCTGCTTCTATGCCTCTGCTTCTATGTAATCAACCGCATCGGTGCCTCTCGCCTGCAGAAGAAAAAGATGGAAGCCCACGGCATAGACCACACCGAAGTGGCACGCGAAGCGCGTCCTGAAGGAGATACCGGCGAGGTAATAGCAGCCATCGGTATGGCTCTTAACGAGCATCTGAATGCACACGACCTCGAAAGTGCAATCCTTACGATACACCGCGGCCGCAAGACCTACTCACCCTGGAATTCCCACATCTACACTCTGCGGCAGAATCCCAGAAAGTGAGTGTGCGACACATAACCATCAAACCATTGAAAAAACCTGAAAATGAAAGAATATAAGTATAAAATCAACGGAAACGTTTACAAGGTAGGCATCGGCGACATCGACCATGGCATAGCCGAAGTTGAGGTAAACGGCACCCCCTATAAAGTTGAAATCGAGCAGAAAACCACAGCCGTGAAAGTTTCAGCTCCGAAAGCAGCTCCCGCACCGCGCACCGCGAGCGGAGAGAAAGTAATCGCCAAACCCGCTCCCAAGGCAACAGCTGGCGGCACCCCCGTAAAAGCTCCGCTGCCCGGCGTTGTACTTGACATCAATGTAACTGTGGGTCAGGAAGTGAAAGCTGCCGATACAGTTGTCACACTTGAGGCTATGAAGATGGAAAATGCCATAAAGGCCGGTGTAGACGGCAAGGTAGCTTCTGTAAATGTAGCAAAAGGCGATTCCGTTCTGGAAGGCGCAGTTCTTGTCACTATCGCATAAAGCCTGAATCGACATGGATTTCGGACAATTTCTGGTGCAGAATCTAACAGAGTTCTGGCATCTGACAGGCTTCTACAACGCCACCTGGGAACACTTTGTGATGCTCGGTGTCGGTCTGTTCTTCATTTGGCTCGCCATCAAGAAAGATTTCGAACCAATGCTGCTGGTACCCATAGGTTTCGGTATGCTGATAGGTAACGTTCCTTTCAATACCGAGGCTGGCCTTGAGATCGGTATCTACGAGGAGGGTTCCGTACTTAACATCCTTTACAACGGTGTAAGCGCGGGCTGGTATCCTCCTCTGATTTTCCTCGGTATCGGTGCGATGACCGACTTCACCGCCTTGATCGCCAACCCGAAGCTAATGCTTATCGGAGCAGCCGCCCAGTTCGGTATCTTCGGTGCATATATGGTTGCTCTGGCTTTGGGCTTCATGCCTGACCAGGCTGGTGCCATAGCCATTATCGGTGGTGCCGACGGACCTACGGCTATCTTCCTTTCGTCGAAACTGGCTCCCAATCTGATGGGTGCGATAGCGGTATCGGCATACTCCTACATGGCTCTTGTACCTGTGATTCAGCCGCCGCTGATGCGTCTGCTCACAACAAAGCATGAGCGTGTGATAAAGATGAAACCGGCGCGTGCGGTAGCTCAGAGCGAGAAAATCATCTTCCCTATCGTGGGTATGCTTCTCACCTGCTTCGTAGTGCCTTCGGGTCTGCCACTTCTCGGTATGCTTTTCTTCGGCAACCTGCTGCGTGAGTGCGGTGTAACCAACCGTCTTGCCAAAACAGCCTCGAATGCCCTCACCGATATAGTGACAATTCTTCTGGGTATGACCGTGGGTGCCTCCACACAGGCAAGTTCATTCCTTACCAAGGAGACCATCTTCATCTTTATGCTCGGTTTCATGGCGTTCATTATCGCTTCCGCATCGGGTGTGATCTTCGTGAAGATCTTCAACCTGGTTCTACCCAAAGACAAGAAGATCAACCCGCTTATCGGTAATGCCGGTGTGTCGGCTGTTCCGATGTCGGCACGTATATCGAACAACCTCGGTCTTGAGTACGATCCGTCCAACTATCTGCTCATGCACGCCATGGGTCCGAACGTAGCAGGTGTGATCGGTTCGGCAGTAGCGGCAGGCGCACTGCTCGGCTTCCTTGCATAATAGGTTATAGCTACATCGTAAAACATTAATATACAACGATTCTCTACACTTACGGGGCGTTCTGCAGCAATTAGGCAGAACGCCCCGTAAGTATTTTTATCTGTCAATAGAATTAATTTTATTTTTTTTGATGCCACCATCCAACCTTTCTCTGTTTACGTTGTTCTAATAATAGCTACCGGATAGAGCAACTCACTGAATCCGGACATTTCTCCACCAATTCGTCACTCAGATTCACGAAATATTAGAAACAACAATGATCCAGAAGAAAGTTATCGATGCCATATACAAGAAATGCAGTAAAAGACCGGTCTCTCCCGACGAGCTCGATATCCCCCTGCTTTTCGAAAAACTTCCCGAAGAGACGATGATCGAAATTGACGGGAATGATATAATTATCGGCAGTATTGATTCGCGTTCTCCATTCTACAGAGTGCCTGTGAACCACATCCATGCTATTCTCGAATTTGATGAAGCGATAGCGATAGTACTTCATTCGACCATACTTTTTCTTTCAAAAGATGACGGTAGCCTGCACGTACATCTGCGTGACCTTCGTCCGTCGCTTATGGACCGTATCCGCGATGTAATTCCAGGAATGTGATTTTTTCATACCGTAGTATGGCGATAGTTTCCGAAAAAAATATTAACTTTGCATTGTCAAAACGACAAAGCGAGGCGCAAGTGGCGTAATTGGTAGCCGCGCCAGACTTAGGATCTGGTGACTTCGGTCGTGGGGGTTCGAGTCCCCCCCTGCGCACAATCGGCTAAAGAGGAATATCTGAATGGATTTTCCTCTTTTTCATTTTAAGTTACGTATATCTGATATTCTGATAACGTTTTCAGATAAGTAACACATGAAAATTATGGATCAATCCGAAATTATCACGTATAATATACATCCCGGCTTGTTATACCAACCACGGCATGCTTTCGCCGGCTTTTTCCTCTCATCTTCGCTCTTTTCCGACAAGCTCAGAAGCGCACGCGCTAACATATAGCCCGCGGCACACCTTCATTCCCGAGCAAAATCTTACATAAAGTCTGCTCACGCATGATATAAATAATTGTCACGACATACTTAATGGAAACAATCAAGAATCTATATAAAATAGGTAACGGTCCATCGAGCTCCCACACGATGGGGCCGCGCAAGGCCGCGATCCTCTTTCTACAGCAGACGCCCGGAGCGTCGCGTTATGAAGTAACACTCTACGGAGCTCTCGCCGCTACCGGACGCGGACACCTCACGGATCGGGCCATTCTCGACGTACTGTCGCCGGTAGCCCCTACCGAGATAATATGGGAGCCGGATATAGTGTTGCCATTTCACACAAACGGGATGGAATTCAAGGCGTTCGACTTCAACGGGGCTGAGATAAGTTCCTGGCGTGTATATTCGATAGGAGGAGGAGATATTCTGGAGGAAGGTAAGGAGCGCCGTCCGGAAAAATCAATATATTCCATGACAAAGATCAAGGATATATTGAAATGGTGTATCGAGACCGGCCACAGCTACTGGGAATATGTAGAGATGGCCGAGGGTCCGGAAATATGGGATTATCTGGGTGAGGTATGGAAGGTAATGAAAGAGGCTGTAGAACGCGGTATAGAGGCGGAAGGCGTGCTTCCCGGCGGCCTTGGCGTAAGACGCAAGGCCGTGAGCTATTATGTTCATGCCGCAGGCTACAACAGTTCGCTTAAAAGCCGCGGTCTGGTTTATGCGTATGCTCTGGCAGTCTCCGAAGAGAATGCGTCGGGAGGTAAGATAGTAACGGCTCCCACATGTGGTTCATGTGGCATTGTTCCGGCGGTTCTATATCATCTTCATACATCCAAAGGATTCTCCGAACAACGCATACTGCGGGCACTCGCCACCGCAGGTCTGTTCGGCAACGTAGTGAAACACAATGCCTCGGTCAGCGGCGCCGAAGTTGGATGTCAAGGTGAGGTGGGTGTGGCTTGCGCGATGGCCGCAGCGGCCGCCTCGCAACTTTTCGGCGGCACCCCGGCCCAGATAGAGTATTCGGCGGAAATGGGGCTCGAGCATCACCTCGGGCTGACATGCGACCCTGTATGCGGACTTGTGCAGATTCCATGTATCGAACGTAACGCCTACGCGGCAGCCCGCGCCCTCGACGCCAACCTGTACGCAGCTTTCTCTGACGGACAACACAGCGTTGATTTCGACCGCATTGTAGAGGTAATGAAACAGACAGGCCACGATATACCCTCTCTTTACAAAGAGACGGCAAAAGGGGGGCTTGCCGTAATCAAATAGCCCAGCAGAATTGTTAAGTAAATTACGGGAACCGTTACTCGGAAAATCCCTACCACTACTTACTTATCGAATAACCACCAAAGACAACGACTATGGAAATTGGAGACAAATTACCTGAGATTTTAGGACGAAACGCTAACGGTGAAATAGTCAGAAGCGATATGTTCGCCGGCAAGCCTATGATAATTTATTTTTATCCGAAAGATAACACACCCGGATGCACGGCCGAGGCATGCTCCATACGCGACGGCTACAGTGCCCTGACCGACAAAGGCTATGTAGTTGTAGGAATAAGCAAGGACTCCCCTGCAAGCCATGTGAAGTTCGCTCAGAAATTCGATTTGCCCTTCCTTCTGCTCAGCGACGAAGATACCACGGTAAACCAAGCCTTCGGAGTATGGCAGAAAAAGAAAATGGCCGGGCGCGAATACATGGGCACCGTCCGCACAACTTTTGTCGCGGACGCCGACCATCGCATCACGCACATAATAAATAAAGTTGACACCAAAAACGCCGCGGGCCAACTTGAGAAGGTCATAGGCTGAAAGGAGAAGCGTCGCCAACCCTACAGGTTTCCCCCCATATCCGTCAGGCGGATGCGGGGGAAACTTGTTATTCAGCATTGTATATTAGGCGGAAAGATGTTAACTTTGCATTAAATTACCGAGCTGATGAAATTACAGACACTAAATAAAATTCTGCTCTCCGCGGCAGCGGCAGCGGCAATGTTGTTTATGACTCCGGGAGCCTCCGCCGAGGTCAGCGACCTTCCCCTTATATCAGTAAAGGGTCAGAATTGCTACTATTATGATGTTCAGCCTAAAGAAACCATCTATCAGGTAGCGCAGCGGCTTGGCATAACCCGCGACCGCATCATAGAGTTCAATCCGTCGGCGGCCGACGGATTGAAGCCCAAAATGCGCCTGTTCTTCCCTGTAAAAGAATTTTCCGGCGACGATGCTCAGCTGGAAAACCGTAAGGCAGTATATGCCAATGCAGCCGGTGTGAAGCAACATGTGGTAAAGAAAGGTGAGACCCTCTACGGGATAGCACACATGTATGGGATGACACCCGATGAACTTGCGCTGATGAATCCGTCAGCCGCCGACGGGTTAAAGACCGGTGATATTCTCATAATCAACGAGGGTGAGGTAACCTCCGACTATGTCGCCGATGCCGATGATTCAGCGGAAATCAGTGTCGGGCAACCTGATGAAGACGGCATGGTGCGCCACACGATAAAGAAGGGGGAAACCCTTTTCGGAATCGCCAATTCCTATAACATAGCTCTGGAGGCTATGCTTGAGGCAAATCCGTCGCTTGATCCGCTTAAATATAAAGTGGGTCAGGTAATAAATGTGCCTGTGGGCCAGCTCGCCGAAGATTATGCGGCTCATGTAACCGCAAACGCGGCACCAACCCTTGTCGTGCCCTCGAAAGCTGCATCTCCCGCAGAAGCTGAGGAAAAGGATTCCGGGGAAGATGAGATATCCAGAAGGTATCCGGGCGCATATGACAATACAACTGTTATTGTAGCCGGAGAAGAAGATGGCGAAGAGGTTAACGCGGATAACAGCGATACGGAAGATAACGATGATGATGATACCGGCAACGATATCGAGGAGTATGCCGAGCCGCTGAATGTAGCCGTACTGCTCCCTTTCATGCTTGACGAGCCTACAATGTCGCGTACCACCCAACTTTACACCGAATTTTTCAAAGGCATGCTTATGGGTGCCGAAGATATGCAGCAACAGGAGGGTATCCCCGTAATATTCCATTTCTTCGACACATCCGCCAGTCTTGACAGCGTAAATTCAATTCTGCACCGTCCGGTGATGGAGGATATTGATCTGGTAGTCGCACCCGACAATGTTAGCCATCTGTCGGCGATAGTGGAAAGTGTGGGCGACGAAGTCCCTGTGCTGAACATCTTCGCGGTAAAGGATGAAAGTTACCGCACCCACCGCAATCTGATACAGACCAACATTCCCCACGACGCCATGTATGCCAAGGCTATAGAGATGTTTATGGAAAAATATGCCGGTTATACCCCTGTGTTCCTGAGCCGTTCCGATGGTGTCGCCGATAAGGAAACCTTCACCGGGGGACTGAAAAAGTGTCTTGCCGCCAAAGACGTTCAATACAGGGAGATCAATTACCCGACATCGCTTACCGAGGGGGATCTCGCCGGGATCGATGCAGCTTCCGGGCCGGTGGTATTTGTTCCTAATTCCGGGTCGAAAACCGAATTTGCAAAATTCATAGGAGCCATCACGGCTTTCCGCGACAATGCCCCTGATCCATCGTCGGTAACCTTGTTCGGATATCCGGAATGGGTCACCTTCCGTGGCGACAGTTTCGACGATATATGCTCAATGGAAGCCACCGTTTACTCACGCTTCATGGCAAACGATGAGGATGCTGACACACGACGCCTTAAAGACCGTTACAAACAGCTATACGGAACTGAAATGTTCGAAGCGGTTCCAACCCAGGGAATCCTCGGCTACGACATCGCGACCTTCATTGTGAAAGGACTCCGTGAGAAGGAAAACACAGGTGTGTTCCCTCCTGAATTCGATGGCATTCAGAGTTACTGGCGTCTGGGATGGAGCGGTGTCAGCGTCACCGACGAAGCCACCGGTGAAGTAACCTCCAACGGTGGCCCGGTCAACGAAGCGCTATATTTCATCAATTATCGTCCCGGAGGAGTGGTGGAATGGAAAAAATGAGACCTCTCCGAATACTGCTGCTCACACTGATGTCGGCTTTCATTGCCGGTATCTTCACAGCGTCGGCGCAGCGCCATTATGTGCCCCATGTTCATGTCGGGGCGCATGGAGGTGTATCGCTTTCCACCGTGTCGTTCTTCCCATCGGTCAAAGACAAGATGCTTCAAGGCGCACAGTTCGGTATTTCGGTGCGCTATGCCGAGGAGCGCCATGTAGGACTGTTGGCAGAACTCAATATCGAGGAGCGCGGATGGGCAGAGGATCTGAGCGGTACGCCTCTCGAATATTCCCACCGCACCACATATGTGGAGCTTCCGCTGCTGACCCACATATTTTTCGGTTCGCGTGTGGTAAAATGTTTCTTTAACCTCGGACCAGAGATCGGTCTGATGCTTTCCGACAAGGTTAATTCCAACTTCGATTACCATAACCCTGAAAGTGTTGCAGGTTTTCCACAAGACAACCGCCATCTTGAACAGATGAAACTGGAGATCACGAACCGCTTCGACTATGGTATCACCGCAGGCGCCGGAGTGGAATTCGTTATACGCAAGCGCCACTCGCTACTGCTTGAAGGGCGCTACTATTTCGGTCTCGGGAATATCTTTCCTTCCGCAAAGAAAGATTATTTCTCATCCTCGCGCGGATCGTCGATACTCATAACTCTTGGCTACATGTTCCGTCTTAAATAGGTAGTTAGCAAGTCCTGAAAATTATTACGTACAATGCATTAAAATGTACCTTACATCGTCCGCGGCATTCTTTCGCCGGATAATATAAAATAATTTCCACGACTTACTTAGCCGAAAATACGCCACTCCCATCTCCGACAAATCTTATCTGTATATTCTTATCACAATTACCCCTTATGAAACTATTACCATTGCTGCTGCTCGGAGCGACCGTATTTCCGGCAAGCGCTACGGAAGCGCTATGGATGCGCGACGTAAAAATTTCGCCCGACGGCTCACGCATAGCCTTCGGCTATAAAGGAGACATCTATACCGTTCCCGTAACCGGTGGAGAAGCCCGCCGCCTCACCACCCAGACCTCATATGAGGAAAAACCCGTGTGGAGCCCCGACAGCAAATGGATCGCCTTCGCGTCGGACCGCCACGGCAACGCTGACATCTATATTATGGATGCGAACGGCGGTGCCGCCACACGTCTCACCACCAACTCGGCGACTGAATATCCCGAAGCATTCACCCCCGACGGCAAAGAGATACTCTATTCAGCCGCCATACAGAATCCATCCAAATCGGCTATGTTCCCATCGTCGAGAATGACGGAACTGTATGCCGTGACAACCGACGGAAAAGCAATCCGTCAGGTTCTGGGCACTCCCGCACAGATGACCGCTTTCACCAAAGAGGGCAAAATGCTGTATCAGGATGTGAAGGGGTTCGAAGATGAATGGCGCAAACACCACACCTCATCGGTTACGCGCGATATCTGGCAGTATGACCCCGCGACAGGGCGCCACACCAACCTTACAGACCGCCCCGGCGAAGACCGCAACCCGGTTGTATCGCCCGATGGTGAGACTGTATATATATTGAGCGAACGTAACGGAGGAACATTCAACATATGGGCTTTCCCGCTGGCAACCCCTGCCGAGGCCCGCCAGGTGACACAGTTTGCCACCCATCCGGTCCGCTTCCTATCGGGAGCCTCCGATGGTACTATGGCTTTCACTTACGATGGCGAGATATACACACTCGCCGTCAACAGCACCAAGCCGACGAAGATATCGGTAGATGTAGTTGGCGATGATGAGCCGAAAGTAGAGGAGAAAAGTGTGAGCGCACGTCAGGAAGCGGTTTCGCCCGATGGAAAATCGGTGGCGTTCGCAAGCCGCGGCGACATATTCGTAACTTCGGTAGAGTATCCCACCACCGTGCAGGTGACACATACGCCTGCGGCTGAAGGACAGATAAGCTGGGGAGCAGACAACCGTACCCTCTACTATACCTCAGAGCGTTCCGGCCATAAAAACATCTACCGCGCCACAATGACGCGCGAGGAGGATCCGAACTTCCCCAATGCCACCGCCATAAAGGAGGAAGCGATGTTTGATGTCGCCACACCGAAACGGATCACCGACAATGTGACTGAATATTCACGTCCGCTCATATCTCCCGACGGCAAGAAAATGGCATATATCAAGGATCGCAACCAGCTTATGGTAATGGATCTTGACAGCCGCAAATCGAAACAGCTTACCAAGGGGGAGACATATCCGGGACAGGAAGACGGACTGACTGCG
The DNA here is from genome assembly GCA_014800795.1 of Bacteroidales bacterium. Lineage (GTDB taxonomy): Bacteria > Bacteroidota > Bacteroidia > Bacteroidales > Muribaculaceae > UBA7173. Next base: position 90,044 of record JAAVFL010000008.1, read on the forward strand.
GTATGGTCGCCCGACAGCCGCTGGCTTGCGATTGAACTGATACCGGAAATGCGCGATCCATACAGCGACATAGCTCTTGTAAATGTGGAAACGGGAGAGATCACCAATATAACCCAGTCGGGATATTTCTGTAACAACCCACGCTTCGTGCTTGACGGAAACGCCATTATCTATTTCACCGAACGCTACGGTCTGCGCGCCCAGGCTTCATGGGGATCGCAGGACGATATCATGATTGTGTTCCTCAACCGTGAGGCCCGCGACCGCTTCATGCTGTCTGAAGAGGATTTCGCCCTGCTGAAAGATGCTGAGAAAAACAAGAAAGACAACGAAAAGAAGGAGACAGACAAGAAGGAGGGTGATAAGAAAAAGAAAACAGGCAAAAAAGATAAGGAAACAGCTTCGGCCGACAGCGACAAGAAGGGTGATGATTCTAAAAATAAAGATGACGTAAAGCCGATCACTGTGGAGCTTGACGGGATTGACAGCCGCATAATGCGTCTTACCCCTTATTCATCGAGCCTGAGCGACGCTATAGTAACCGCCGACGGTGATAACCTATACTACATGTGTGCTTTCGAGAACGGATATGACCTTTGGAAACTCCCGCTGCGCAAACGTGAGCCTAAACTGGTATCGAAAATCGGATCGCGCTCTTCGGTGGGGTTACAGAGCGATAAAGAGGGGAAAAATATATTCCTCACGGGTGGCAGACTTCAGAAACTCGATCCGAAAAGCGACAAACTTACATCGATAAGCCTCAGCGCCACACAGGAGATCGACGGTGCCGCCGAGCGTGAGGCGATGTTCGACTATGTGACTGTAGAGGAAGCTGCCCGTTTCTACAACAAAGGGATGCACGGTGTGGATTGGCCGGCCATGACAGCCGCATACCGTCGCTTCCTCCCCCACATCAACAACAACGCCGACTTTGCCGAACTGCTGAGCGAACTTCTGGGCGAACTCAATGTATCGCACACAGGCGGACGTTTCCGCGGCAATTTCGGCAGCAACCACGATAACACCGCGTCGCTGGGGCTGCTCTACGACGTGGCCTACAACGGTCCGGGACTTAAAGTGGACGAGGTTATAGCCAACGGTCCGTTTGACCGCGCCTCCTCAAAAATCGGCGAAGGCGCATTGATCACAGCCATAAACGGAACAGAGATAGCGGCAGGCCAGACAGCCGACGCGCTACTTAACAATCTCGCAGGCAAGAAAACCCTTGTAGCTTTCACCACCCCTAAGGGTGAGAAAGTAGAGGAGGTGATTCTCCCTGTGTCGGCATCGCGGATCAACAGTCTGCTCTACGACCGTTGGGTTCGTCAGCGCGAGGAGGATGTCGCCCGCTGGTCGAACGGGCGTCTGGGCTATGTTCATATCGCATCCATGGACGATGCGTCGTATCGTCCGATGTACGACGCCCTGCTCGGAAAATACAATAATTGCGATGGAGTTGTGATCGATATCAGGTGGAACGGCGGCGGCCGCATGCATGAGGATATCGAGCAGTTGTTTACCGGCGAGAAATATCTGACACAGGAGATCCGCGGCAAGGATGTGTGCGACATGCCCTCGCGCCGCTGGAACAAACCCTCGATCATGCTTGTAGCCGAACCCTGCTACAGCAACGCGCATGGTACGCCCTGGGTATATCAGCACCAGAAGATCGGCAAAATTGTAGGTATGCCTGTACCGGGAACAATGACATCGGTCAACTGGGTGACGATGCAGGATCCGTCGATGGTATTCGGTATTCCGGTGATCGGCTACCGCACTGCTGAAGGCACTTATCTGGAGAACACTCAGCTTGAACCGGATGTAAAGGTTGCAAACGACCCGGCAACCATCGTCACAGGTGAGGACACCCAGCTCCGCACAGCGGTTGAGACCCTCCTGCGCGACATCGATGCCAAGCGCAAGTAAAATATACTGAATCAAAATAAAATATACTGAATCAGAACAAAAACAGGGTGTGTCTTTACAGTCAGACACACCCTGTTTCATTGCCAAATATAAAATCCTTGTAGCAACATAAATTTTGGACTAATATTGTTTTTTATTTACAAAAATTTTAATAACTTTGCGTCATTAATAAGCAAAGCCGAATAATCATACATACTTTTTGCAAACGTTAAATATCTATATACCAATAATTTAGCTAACCATACTAACAACAATAACAACTAAGTAACTTTTAACTTTTATTTCCATGAAGAAACAACTACTTTTAGGTGCCGCAGCGCTTTGCGGTAGCATGGTGATGGTTTCCGCAGCAGAAGCGGAAGACATAATCACCAACTGGTTCTGGACAGAAAATGTAATCCTGCCCTCATCAGAATACACCCCGACAGAACGCTACGATGCTCAAACCTGGGTTATCAAAGGTAATAGGTATACCGAGGATATGTATAACAAAATTCTTGGTGTACCCGCAGATGACGAGCAGGGACACAAATGGTATGAACTTGACTATGAACTGACCGTAAGCGAAGATAACGACATCGAATGGGAAGAGCATACCTCACCTTTCAGCAATGACGAATTCTACAAAGATCAGCCCTCATATCGATGGACTGAAAGTGATGTGATGGCTGAAATCTATTTCCGCCGCAGCTTCACTCTCAACGAGGAGCTTCCCGCACAGAACCTTATCATGAGCGTAGGCCACGACGACGCTCCCGCAGAATGGTATATCAACGGAGTCCTTGTACACACCGTAGAACACAATTGGAATAACGGTGAAATCATCGTTCTTTCAGACGAAGCTAAGGCTCTTATCAAAACCGACGGTTCAGAAAACGTGATAGCTGTTCATGTTCATCAGAACTGGGGCGGTGCGTTCGCCGACTGCGGTCTTTACTGGGCACACATGACCAAGAGTTCGCCTATCGTTCCTGCCGCACGCAATACCAAAGAAGGTTGGGCAAGCCAATATTTCTTCCCCATGGACAACGATGATCTTGATTATTTCACCGAAAAGGAATGGTACAAGCCCGGTTATAATTTCGAAGGAGAACCCGGCTGCGAATGGTCAGAAGCTTTCGGTCCTTACACCAACGACCAGGTAAACAAGGGTACGGAAGAGGACCCCGACTGGGTTACTGAATGGAACGGTTATCCTGCAACATACTGGCAGGGTCAGGAAATGCCCATCATGATACGTCGCTACTTCACTCTGACAGCAGAGGAAATCGCTAACATCAAGGAAGAGGTTGCCAACGGTAAACAACTCGTGCTGCAGACCAGCTACGATGAAAACCCGATCGTATATCTCAACGGCACCGAAATCTGGAGCACTACCAACTGGAACAACAGCAACTATGACGATTATAAATTCACCGCTGAACAGATGGAACTCCTTCAGGAGGGTGAAAATATGTTCGCTGTATCGCTGACTACCGGTGGCGGCGGCTCTCACATTGACTTCGGTCTGAGCATCCTTGATGACGACTATGTTCCTGCAACTTCAGGCATTGAGAATATTGTAGCAACTCCTGTTGCAACCGAGGTCAACGACAACCGTATCTTTGATCTTCAGGGTCGCTTCGTAGGAACCGACATGGAGAAACTCGGCCGCGGTATTTACATCAAGGGCGGTAAGAAGGTTCTCGTAAACAAGTAATCCGTCTCAACCTGAAAACAGGTTGACTACAGATAAAAATTAAATCTTATGGATCCCCTACTTATTCGGGGATCCATTTTTTTTGTATTATTATACGAAACTTCATATATTTGTACAGAACAGAGAAATCATAAATTACAATATCATGAAAATTTATCTATCGGCAATAGCTGTATGCGCGACAGCCTTGCCACTGATAGCACAGACGGGTGTCACAGTCGACGCATCAGCCGAGACCGGAAGAATTCCCGCACTGATCTACGGGGCAGGTGCGGAAGATGTCAACCATGAAATATATGGCGGACTTTACGACCAGCGTATTTTCGGAGAAAGCTTCGAGGAACCTACCACAGCACTTGTAAAAGATTTTATAAGCTACGACAATGCCTGGACGGTAGAGGAAGACGTATTGCGCCTCTACACCACCGGACATGGGAAAATCGTATTTCAAGGTAATGACGGTGCAAATCTTACAGCTGAAGTAGAGATGCGTATCGACAGTCCCAAAGCAATCACCGGATTCATCACCAATGTATCCGACGCCGGTGACGGGGCTGATGCTTTCCGCGGCTATGAGATCGGATTCAACGCCGGATCACGCCATCTTGTAATCGGCAAACATGAACACAACTGGCAACCCAAGGTTGACGAAGCGGTGGATATAGAACCCGGCGAATGGAACAAACTGCGTGTGGAATACAACGGTGCCAAAGTCACCGTTTATCTCAACGGCGAAAAAATCCGTGAATTCGAGGATACGGACAATCCTCTGACTTCCGGCATGATCGGACTGCGCAGCTACGACGGATCGGCAAGTTTCAGGAATCTGTCGGTGAACGGTACTCCGGTAACCTTCGAGAGCATGCCGACGGGGGTGAACGGTTTCCGTCATTACGATTACCATTGGACTGTTGCGGATAACGAACTCTCCACCACTACACCCGGGCATGCAAAAATCATATACCAGAGCAACGAGCTCGGGAAGGGGGCGGCGGAAGTGGCCCTGCGCCACGATGGCAGCCGCGCGATCAGCGGACTGATTTTCGATGTATCCGAAGCGCGCGAAGGTGCCGATAACTTCCGCGGATATGAGATAAGCCTCAATGCAGAAAACAGGAATCTTGTAATCGGCAAGCACGATCATAACTGGGAATCGCTGGCCAATATTCCGGTAAACTTCACCCCATCGGATTGGAACCGCCTCAGAGTAGATTTCGATGGAGCCAACTTCACCGTATCACTCAACGGAGAGCAGGTATATACCGGTTCAGACAGTAAAAACCCACTGATGAGGGGTAAAATCGGTCTGCGTACTTTCGACGGGCCGGCCAGCTTCAAAAATTTCACCATCAACGAAAAGGAAATAGCTGTAAGCCAAATGCCCGTCGGGGTAAGTCCGATGTGGGAACCGATCGGAAACGGAACCTATTCTCATGAGAACAGCGGTGCATGCCACGGCGAATACTATCAGAAGATCAGCGGAAATGCCGGCGACGGTATTGCAAACTCCGGTCTGAACAAATGGGGCATAGGCATCGAACAGGGTAAAAAGATGTCGGGCTATGTATATCTGAAAGGTGACACCGATAAGGCATATGTAGCTCTTCGCAATGCAGACGGCTCTGAGGAATATGCCCGTAAGGAGATAAGCGGTATTAGTGCCTCGGAATGGAACCGTTTCGACTTCGAACTCACCCCATCCGCAACCGATGCCGACGCACGGTTTGTGGTAGCACTCGGCGATGATGGTAGTCTCGGCGTTGACATGGCGATGCTGCGTACGGATAGTTTCCCCTTCCGCGATGATATCACCGAAGCATTCCGGCAGGAGGGTCTGACATTCCTTCGCTACGGCGGTACGATGATCAACGCAGCAGAATATATGACAGGCAATATGATGGGTCCGGAGGACCAGCGTCCCCCTTATATCGGCCACTGGTATCGCAACAGTACCAACGGTTTCGGGATAATAGAATTCGTGCAATTCGCACGCATGTTAAATACCGAGCCTACCTTCGCCATCAATATCGAGGACAACCCGGCCGATGTGCTCGCGCTGCTGAAAGAACTTGAGCCTTACAATCTGAAATATATCGAAATAGGCAACGAGGAGAATCTTACAACTGACGCAAGAGATGCTTATGAGCATTATGTAGAGCGGTTCCATATTCTTTACGATGCCATTCATGCCGTATATCCTGATCTGGTATTCATAAATGCGGCATGGTGGAGAGGCGATAATGAGGATCTTATGGAATATGTTTTCCATGAACTCGACGGGAAATCGGAGCTTTGGGACTATCATCCCTGGACCGACGAAGTAAGTCAGGCCAAAGCCATTGAAAGCGATCTCAACAATATGAAGCGCCTTTTCAACAAGTGGAACCCCGAGAGTACGATGCATGTTGCAATTCTCGAAGAAAACGGCAACACCCATTCGCTCCACCGCGCGCTGAGCCATGCCATAGTACTCAATGTAGTGCGCCGTATGAACGGATTCGTGGAACTTGACAGTCCGGCCAACGCTCTGGAGCCATACCTCCAGAACGATAACGGCTGGAATCAGGGACAGATTTTCTTCAACAGCTCTGAAGTATGGTGTCAGCCACCATACTACGCACAACAGATGGCAGCCGCCCACCATCAGCCGGTATTGCTGAATCCGAGTTTCCGCAACGCCAACCTGAACATGACGGCAACCCGCAACGAGGATGGCACCAGGATCGTATTCCATATCGTAAATTCCTCATCACGCGAACAGTCGGTAAAACTTAATATCGAGAATGCCGGCTCAGTGAAGTCTATCAACGGTGTTTCTCTCTCTAACGCTGATCTCGGAGCCCGCAATACACCTCGGAATCCTGAATGTGTAGTGCCTTCCACGTTTACTCTCAACGAGCCAACCGTGTCTCTGGCACCATACAGCTATACGGTGGTAGAGCTGGAGTGCGACGGACTTAACGGAGTAGAAAACATTGTCTCAAACAATGCCTCAATTGTAAGACCGGCAACATATTATAATATGGGGGGCATACAGGTATCTCATCCCACCGAAGGTTTGTTCATCACTGACAGCGGAAAGAAAATAGCGTTATAAAAAGCAATAACCTTAATTAACAAAAATTTGCCGGGACCGGGTGTTCCGGCAAATTTTATATTTTTTAGTTGCATGAAACTTTATAAGTTAGTACATTTGCGACATGTAACCAATTAATAATTCCATGAAAGTTAAAATATCATTATGCACACTCGCATTACTTGCTTGCGCGACATCCTTTGACGCTGAAGCGCAGAAAATGGAGCTTACAGGAACATTCAACGAATCGAAGGTGATATTACCATCGTCGGAATATACTCCCGATGCGCCTTATACCGCCACAGTGTGGGTGTTCAACGAAGGGAAACGCTATGCCGACGCCGACTACAACCATATATGGGGCGAACCGGATACCGACAGTGACGGGTACAAGTGGTATGAACCGGAATATAAATCCGACGATGCGTCGGGATGGGAAACAGCCCGGGCGCCATTCAGTTCAGATGCATTCTACAAAGGCCAGCAATCACACCGTTGGATCACATCCGATATTACCGGTGAAATATATATGCGACGCACATTCACTTTGGAGTCATTGCCCGAAGGGATAGTGTATCTGGCGTGTGGCCACGACGACGGCCCTTCGGAATGGTATATAAACGGCGAGTTGGTTCACTCCGTGTCCGACGGATGGAAAAATGAAGAATACAAGGAGCTTAGCGCCGACCAGAAGGCACTGTTAAAAACAGATGGGAGCGAGAATCTGATAGCAGTTCACGTTCACCAGAACTGGGGAGGAGCTTTCGCCGATTGCGGTCTGTACGGAGCCGACATGAGCCTCTCCACAACGCTGCTCAACACCGTTGCCGACGGTGAATGGCCCTGTAAATACTATATGCTTAACTACAACAGTGACATAGAGGTTGCTGAAGCTGCGGGATGGGCCGCCCAGACTGAAGATGAAAGTGACTGGATCGACAGTCTCGGCCCTATGAGCAACGACGACAACATGTTCCTCATAACCCAATGGCCAAGCCAGGTGCGCCCGATTCTGATTCGGCGCCATTTCACATTCACCGCCGACAATATGGCATCTCTTGCCGGCGCTGAGCTGAAACTGACATGCAGCTACGACGAGAATCCGAAAATATATCTGAACGGGAATCTCATATGGAGCGCTACCGGATGGAACGATAACAATTATGTATCATATACACTCACAAAGGCCCAGAACGAACTCTTGCACGAAGGTGACAATGTGCTGGCAGTATCACTTTCACAAGGTGAAGGCGGAGGTCATATAGACTATGGTCTGCAGATAGTGGCTCCGTATGAAAACTCAGGCATAATCTCAGCAGAAGCAGACGGAAATATTGTCCGCGAGGCAGACAACCGTGTGTTCAATCTCCACGGACAATATCTCGGCACCTCCACCGACCGTCTTCCCCGGGGGATCTATGTTGTAGGAGGCAAAAAAACGGTTATAAAATAAAAATTCCACTTGACAAAACTGAAAACACGATATGAAACAATCCGCTCATAACAAAATTTTAGCAGCCGGAGCAGCTGTGCTACTTGCCATAGGAGGTGTGTCAGCTCAGACAACCGTAACGGTGACTGACCGGCCGGCTTCCGGAACAAGCGACAACTACACAAGTTTCCGCGCCCCGCTGCAAAGCGCTCCCCTGCTCAAACTTCCAGTTGGGAAAGTACAGCCTAAGGGTTGGCTACGTAAATATCTCGAACTCCAGAAAGAGGGTCTGAACGGGAAATTAGGTACTGTAAGCGCCTGGCTCGACAAAAACAACAATCAGTGGCTGAGCGACAGCGGCGACCACGGTTGGGAGGAAGTGCCCTACTGGCTGCGTGGATATTGCAGTCTGGCCTACATCCTTGACGATGACGAAATGAAAAAGGAGGCACAGGTGTGGTTCGACGCGGTTCTCTCCAACCTGAAAGAAGACGGATTTCTCGGTCCGCGCAACTACGAGAACGGCAATCCTGAGGTATGGGCGCAGATGGTGATGCTCTGGGCGCTCCAGACCTATTACGAAAACAGCGGCGACCAGAGAGTTCTCGATGCCATGACCGACTATTTCAAATGGGAGATGACTGTAGACGACTCGAAATTTCTGAAAGGTCTGTGGCAGGAAAAACGCGGAGGTGACAACATGTGGAGCGTTCTGTGGCTCTACAACCGCACCGGCGACGAGAGTGTGCTTCCACTCGTGGACAAACTTCATAAGAACACATCGAACTGGACGCTTGACAGCGACCTGCCAAACTGGCACGGTGTGAACGTGGCACAGGGTTTCCGCGAACCGGCGACCTACTACATGTACACCGGCGACGACGCCATGCTTCAGGCCACATACAACGATTTCCACACAATGCGCGAGCGCTACGGACAGGTTCCCGGCGGAATGTACGGCGCCGACGAGAATGCCCGCAACGGATATTTCGATCCCCGTCAGGGAGCGGAGACCTGCGCTGTCGTGGAACAGATGGCGAGCGACGAGATACTGATGGGTATCACCGGCGACCCCTTCTGGGCCGACCACTGCGAGAATGTGGCGCTGAACACCTTCACCGCGGCCCTCACCCCCGATATGAAAGCACTGCGCTATATCACCTCCCCCAACATGGCGATCAGCGACGAGAAGCTCCATGGTCCGAGCATCGACAACAACCTGCGCGGTATGCTTTCGATGAGCCCGTTCAGCAGCCGATGCTGCCAGCATAACCACGGCATGGGATGGCCCTACTATGCTGAGCATCTTGTGATGGCAACCGCCGACAACGGTCTCGCCACCATGCTCTATGCCGCCAACGAAACTACAGCCGATGTTGCAGACGGCAAGACCGTCAAGCTCACCGAAACCACCAACTACCCCTTCGATGAAACTGTTACTTTAACGGTTAACACCGATGGCGCGGTGAGATTTCCTCTTTATCTGCGTATCCCGGCTTGGGCCGGAGAAACGGCAGTTAAGGTTAACGGCGAACCGCAGACGGTTACAGCTGCCGCTGGCAAATATGTGCGCGTGGAGCGCGAATGGGCCGACGGTGACGTTGTAGAACTTACCCTGCCGATGTCGGTAAGCGCCGATGTTTGGAAACAGAATAAGAGCAGCGTAAGCGTGAACTACGGTCCGCTGACCCTATCGCTGAAAATCGACGAGATCTCCGAGGAGCATGACAGCCGCGACAAGGAGTTCGTTCAGGACGATTCGCACTGGCAGGAAGGTGTGGACGCATCGCTCTGGCCCTGCTATGTGCTTAAACCCGGTAGCGAGTGGAACTACGCGCTGAAAGTGGACAAAGACAACCTGCCGCTACAGTTCAGTGTAGTAAAGAAAGATTGGCCTGCCGACGATTTTCCATTCACCCTCGAAAGCGTACCTCTGGAATTCACAGCTGTCGGCGTGCAGATACCCTCATGGGGCTATGACAGTACCGGTATGACCGATCTGCTTCCCACCAAATATGCCGAACGAAGCAATGAGGAGACAAAGCTGACACTCGTGCCGATGGGAGCAGCGCGCCTGCGCATCGCCTCTTTCCCCCGCGAGGTCGAGAAGTAATTCTCAAAACCAATAAATAGAGCCGGCTCCGATGCATGATCATTAATGCATCGGAGCCGGCTTTGAATTATCAGGAGGTATCAGTTAACTCTGTAGCTTGAAGTTGACGGGCAGACGGAAGCTGACAGCAACGGGCTTACCGCCGTTTTTCCCCGGCGTGAAAGCGGGCAGGGATTTCACAACCCTTATGGCTTCGGCATCCAGATCCTCCGATACACTTCTTTCAATCTGGGGATCACGTACTCTGCCATCTTCACAGACAATGAATTTCACGACTACACGGCCCTCTATTTTGGCTTCATAGGCGTTAGACGGATATCTGATATTTTCAGAAAGATATTTCATGAGTGCTTCCACGCCACCGGGAAATTCAGGCATCTCTTCCGCACTCTCCACCACCCCGTTCTTAGTCTCTACATACACGGCATTCTCAGATTTTACGACCTTCATCATCTTTATTTCTGAAGATTCAAGCTTACTAAATGCGTCCGCATCTTTCTTCTTACCGTCGATATAGACTGTGTAACCGTCAAGGTCCGTATTGTCGGACTTTACAGAGTCTGTTCCTGAAATCGTAATCATACGCTTGGCCGCAGTTCCAACTGCAATCACCGCTACTTCATCAATATTGACAGTGGTTTCCGGAGATTTTTCACTACCTTTGTTGCCGGAAACATCGAGAGTGGCTTCAGAGGCATCATCGATTACAGACTTGGCTGCGGGCGTACACGCTACGAGAAGCGCGGCGGCGCATGCCGGAACGAGGGCGAGGCTGCGCAGACGGCGCCCCGCAGATGAACGATTTTTGTACATCATGGTTATACGTTTTTTAAGTTGACTGTGATTCAGGCTGTTGGCAAGTGACGGGAATCTCGCGCCGACAGCCTTTTTTATTAACAACATCTGATATTCATGTATATCGGAACCGGAGGCCATTACAGCCAGATCAGCCTGATACTCGTGGACAGCCTTGAGCTCCTCGCGCATAAGCCATGCAACAGGGTTATACCACTGGAAAGCCACAACAGCCTGTGCAATGAACAGATCGATCCAATGGCGCGCGGAAAGATGACGCATTTCATGGAGAACGATCACCTCGCCGGCTTCTTCCCAATCGGCATGCGACATTACCACATATCTGCGCCAACTGAATGGAGCCACATTGATGTCGGATGTCAGAACAAGAATCTTACCACCGGGAAGAAGGCGACGCTCCCCACTACTTATGAGATGCATAAGTCTCAAAATGACAACAACTGTCGAAAGCGACACACCACCAATACCGATAAGATATATTATCAGTAACATATTGAGAAGCAACGGACCTATTGCAGAGGGCGTGGCCGCCACAGGCGATGCAGCTATACCGACCATGATGTTTCCCACCTCCGGAGCGGCTTTATGCGGGGCAGAAAAATCAAAATGCAGCATGAGCGGAGCGACAAGCGATACCACGTAGATCATCAACAATATAGCACGGTTGAATGAATGCTGATTCTCACCCGCAAGCATCCACTTATACACCAGATACATACAGGCAAGTGTCAGCGACGACACCATCGACCAGGCGAACAACTGTCCCATAATCATCACGGTTTATTGCGTTTACTTTCTATAAGTTCGATTATTTCGCGGAGTTCCTCGACAGAGATTTTTTCCTCCTCCGCCAGCGCCGACACCGCGCTTTTATAGCTGTTGTTGAAGTAATCGCGAATCACCTCAGTAAGCGATCGTCGGCTGAAATCGCTTTTCGGAGCTATTGCGAAGAAGCGGTGGGAGTTGCCAAGTTTCTCATGACCGACATAGCCTTTCTCCTCAAGAATACGCACAAGAGTTGATACTGTATTGAAATGAGGGCGGGGCTCAGGATACAGCTCCACCATCTCGCGCACGAACATGGGGCCGCGCTCCCATAGCATCTGCATTATCGGCGTCTCTTTCTCAGTGAGTATCTGTCGTTTTCGTCCGGGTTTCATACGTTATGATATTTATTGTCACACATTCGGTAGTACATTCACACCGCAAAGCTACAACTAAAAAACCGAACATGCAACTAATTTATTAGTTTTATTACGAAAAAATTCGTTTCGGTAAAAGTGGCGATCAATGCAAAAATTTAGAGCGAAAAATTTGGCAAACTCAAATAATGGTTGTAACTTTGCACTCGCAAACGGCGGGATAGCTCAGTTGGTTAGAGCGTCGGATTCATAACCCGGAGGTCCCGAGTTCAATTCTCGGTCCCGCTACAAAAACGGAGGATGCAGATCTGCATCCTCCGTTTTTTTTGCATATCCGCTATAGAAATGACACTCCACATATATAAAGGGTCAGATGCAAACCCCGGTTGAAAAGTTAAAAAAACGTGGACATAGTAAAACAGCTGTATTACGGCTCAATCCGAAATTCCAGTGCATGCATGTGACAACCGCATCAAAATAGCAGCTATCGCGGCGCCTTTAGGCGCCGCGATAGCAAATATGCACTGGTATTTTAGATTGATCCGTATTTACGCGCCTGTTTCATCTCCCGGGGAGGAGACGGCACAGCCACTCTATTTCCTACAACCAAACCGGGTGCAGGAAACATATTAGTTAAGGATAATCGGAACAAGACGTAAGAATCAGAGGGCTCAGGAGTTGCGGGTAGCGCGTGCGGTCATGTAGTCGCCAAGCCAAAGTCCACCGATAATCAAAGTGGCTCCGAAACATCCCATTATTGTGATCGGATCATCTGGGAAAAGTATTGCGGCGATTATCATTGTCGCAATAGGTTGTACGTAGAGATAATTATTAGTAACGATAGCTCCGAGACGGCTCATCACAGCAGCCCAAAGCAGATAGGCCAGCATCGAGCATATCAATCCGAGAAAGAGCAGATTTCCGATCACCTCAGGCTTCAACAGCACCGAAACGGGAGTTAGAGGCTCCGGAGATAAAAACCAGAAAGGGAGTGCCGTTACAAGACCGTAGAAAAATGTTTTGCGTGTGATAAACTGTGCGGAATAGGTCACATTCAGTTTTCTTAATACCACTGAATATATGGCCCATGAAAAAGCGGCTCCGAGAGCGAGTAAATCACCGATGGTAGTACTCAGCTCATCCGGACCGGAGGTAGCTTCCGCTTTCGACAGACCGTCCTTGAACACGATACACCCGACACCAAAGAAAGCTATGACCGAACTTATATAGGTCCATTTACCGGGCCGTTCGGAACGGTAAAGCAGTCCGATAAGGAGCGTAGTGATCAGCGGAGCAAGAGTTGTGATCATCGATACATCCGACACACGGGTATAGTTGACGGCATTATTCTCCGCAATGAAATAGATCGATCCTCCGCACAGACCGCAGACAGCAAACAACAGCTCGTCGCGCCAGTTGTTTGCGAAAAGCTTTTTATGGCAGGCTATCAATACGAGAGCATACGCCATAATAAAGCGATAGATATATATTTCAACCGGCCCCAGACCATTGTTGACAAGTACTTTGGTGCTGACAAAAGATGCGCCCCACATTACAACAGCAAGCAAGGCACCGATATGACAAATGAATTTTGACTTCTGTGAAGTAGTTTTCCAAGGAGACGTTGCCATACGAAGACGTCTAAACTAATATTCTATCGGAAGTTTATAGAAACATTCTTAAAACTACGTAATTGAAAGCGTAAAGAAAGCCACAGGCTATCATAGCGCCCGATAACGTATCGCGAATTTACTGATTATTTTTCAGAAATCAACCGTTCCCATCCATTTTTTTATAGAATAGAGCCAACAAAATGGAGACCCGAATTGTAATATTTACAGTTGTTTCATCAATAAAAGGCATAATTTGCAAATCGGATGAAATTACGTATATTTGCACTTAGAAACAAAATTAACACTATTAACTAAATATTCGACATTATGAAATCGTTCAAGACATTATGCTGCGCTGTAATTGCAGCCGGCATGCTCCTTACAGGATGCAGCTCTATGACAAATACAGGAAAAGGTGCCCTCATCGGTGGTGGCGGCGGTGGCGCCCTCGGTGCCGGTATCGGCGCACTGATAGGCGGTGGTAAAGGCGCTGCAATCGGCGCGGCTGTAGGTGCAGCCGTAGGTACTGGAGCAGGTGCCCTCATCGGTAAGAAAATGGATAAACAGGCCGAACAGCTCAAGCAGGAACTTGCCAATGCTGAGGTTGAAACCGTTCAGGACGACCGCGGTCTGCAGGCCATCAAGGTGACATTCCCCGGCGGAATCCTCTTCCCCACCAACGGTACTACGCTGAGTGAAAGCGCACAGACCGAGCTGGCTCAGTTTGCAAACTCGCTCAAAATGAATCCGAACACCGATGTTCAGATTTTCGGCTATACCGACAATACCGGTTCAATGGAGGTAAACACCCGCGTTGCCAACGGGCGTGCGGCAGCAGTGGAGAGCTTCCTCGCCAACAGCGGCATCGCACCTACCCGTCTGCAGGCTCAGGGTATTCCTATGGCAAACTACGTAGCTTCCAACGATACCGCAGCCGGACGCGCACAGAACCGTCGCGTTGAAATATATATCACAGCCGATCAGACTATGATCAACGAGGCCAACAACGGAACACTTCATTAATTCCATTTAAAAGAAAGATAAAACAACGCATAGCGCTTCCGACAAGTCGGAAGCGCTATGCGTTGTTTTTGTTCCTGAGACTGTCAGCGCAATGCAAGAATAAGGCGTACAAGAACCGTTGTCGTAGCCCGGTCTATCACCCTGCTGCGATTGCCGGGAAGGTGAAGAGTGTCGCACATTGTTGTTTCGGGAGTAGCTATAGCTATACATACAGTACCGACAGGCTTATCGGGTGTGCCTCCTCCGGGGCCGGCGATACCGGATGTAGCCACCGCTACATCGCAATTGAGAATATGGCGGGCACCTTCGGCCATTTCACGGGCAGTAGGCTCGGAGACCGCTCCATATGCCATCAATGTTTCATTACTTACGCCAAGAGCCCGAATCTTTACTTCATTAGAGTATGAGACTATTCCCCCGCTGAACACATCGCTCACTCCTGGAAGCATCGTCATACGATGGGCTATGTTACCTCCGGTACAACTCTCGGCCGTACCCATGGTCAGCCCTTTTTCCTTAAGCAAGCGCATCAGAATCTCCTCGGGAGCGAGATCTTCGCTTGCTATGATTCTATCACCTATAATTGCAGAAAGTGATGACGACAGCCGGTTGAGATCGGCGACGAGACTGTTACGGTTCTCACCGACGGCATCTATCCTCAGCCGTATGTAACCGGCCTGAGGAAGATATGCAAGATGAAACCCGCGAGGGAGTGCCTCTTCCCATCCGTCGAGCATCCCGGCGAGGTCACTCTCGGATATATTCACTACAATAAAGGTGCGGTGTTCTACGACCGACCGGCCGGGGAAATGCTCAAGAAGAGCCGGAAGTACGTGTTGCGAAAAAGCATGTCGCGTTTCAAACGGCACACCAGGCATAGCGACCAGCACCTTCCCGTCACGTTCGAACCACATTACCGGGGCTGTGCCAAGGTCATTTGGAATCACCCGGCACATATCCGGCACCATCGCTTGCGAACGGGTAAGTTCATTCATCTGCAATCCACGTCGGCGGAATATATTTTCTACATTTGCCAACACACCTTCATCAAGGTGCAATCCGCCGCCGAAAATCGAACATAAGGTAGCTTTAGTGATATCGTCCTTTGTAGGACCGAGACCACCCGTTATCAGCACGATATCCGTGTCGCTGAGAGCCTGCTCGATGGCATTGCGAATGGCATCGGAATCATCGTGGACAACAGCCACATTCCTTACCGTCCACCCTACCGGGGATATCATACGGGCGATATCACCGGAATTAGTATCCGTCACCTGTCCGATGAGCAGTTCGTCGCCTATAACAATAATTGAAACTTCCATATGCTGTTCTTCAGACAGTTACACGGGCGAATGGCGGGAGATCATAAGGACAGAACTCACCGTCGAGATATTTGAAATAACCTGCGATGGCTACCATTGCCGCATTATCGGTAGTGAACATTCTTTCGGGGATGAATGCCTCGATATCGCGCCGTTCGCAGTATTCGGCGACTGCGCGGCGCACACCGGAATTAGCTGACACACCACCGCCTATGGCTATGGTGCGCGCGCCGGTCTGCTTCACAGCTTTGTCGAGCTTGTCGAGAAGAATCTCTATGATAGTCTGCTGCAGCGATGCCGCCAGATCAGGCATATTGTCGCGTACGAAATCCGGATTTTCCTTCACTCCGTCGCGCACAGTGTAAAGAAACGATGTCTTAAGTCCGCTGAAACTGTAGTCAAGGCCGGGAATATGTGGCTTCGCAAATTTAAAACGGCGCGCATCTCCCTCAGTAGCAAGACGATCGATATGCGGTCCGCCCGGATACGGGAGTCCCATCACTTTCGCGCACTTGTCGAATGCTTCACCTGCAGCATCGTCGATAGTCTGTCCGAGAATTTCCATATCGTTGTAGTTTTTCACGAGAATAATCTGTGAGTTTCCTCCCGACACGAGCAGGCAGAGGAACGGAAATTCGGGAACCCGGTCGTCAATGTTTCTCCTGACGAAATGGCTAAGTACATGCCCGTGGAGATGGTTCACATCGACAATAGGTATCCGCAATCCCAGCGACATTCCTTTGGCGAAAGAAGTTCCGACAAGCAGAGATCCGAGCAATCCGGGACCGCGGGTGAAGGCTATGGCCGACAACTCCCCGCGATCAATTCCGGCACGTTTAAGCGCGGCATCAACTACAGGCACAATATTCTGCTGATGGGCACGCGATGCCAGTTCCGGAACCACACCGCCGAACTCTTCGTGTACTTTCTGGCTCGCGATCACATTACTTAACAGAATGCCGTCGCGTATGACAGCCGCCGACGTATCGTCGCAGCTTGATTCAATTCCGAGTATAGTTACGTTCTTTTTATCCATATGTTGTATCCCGCGTTTACGGTGGCGGAAAGTATTATGCAAAATTACCCAATTTCCTGTAAAAAATCCCCCTGCTCTCCGATATTTTCATAGCGGATGCAGGGGGTGATAACCGATTTAACTATCTTCAACGCAGTAAGGCAGACTATAGGTTGCCTTCAGCGAGATCAAGCTGTGAAAGCGCATAGGTGTATGCGCCGATCGAAATGGCTTTGGAAGCTCCGAGTTTCGAGATCATGACGCCGGTACGCTTCATGGGGTCGTAAGTTACAGTGTTGTCTGTGCCGTAAACTTTAATCTCGCGAGCCGCACCTTTTGCAAACTCCTCGAATTCATGCTCGCTGTCAAGATCGAATACATTCATCTGAACGCGTTGCAGCTGCTCTCCGTTGATGGTGTGGATTGTCGAGCGAAGTACCTTCAGGAGCGACGGCATAATATAGCGTGCTGCTCCTGTAAGACCACCGCCGATTACGATAAGTGAATCGGTGATGGTAACTGCTGTAGCCATGGCATCGCCGGCAGCTTCACCGAACAGTCTGAAACTCTCGAGAGCCGCCTCGCGGTTACCTTCGCGTTTGCCATCGGCAATTTCGCATATATCTTTGGGGGTAAGGGTAGTATCGTTTGTTCCTGCGAGTCGGTTGTACTCGCGTACTACGGCACGTATAGCTACGAAATCCTCAGCCATTACATCATGGTTCTTCTGCGACGGCAGACAGAACGTCTCGATACAGGCATTGTTGCCGAGGTTCAGGCGACCATCTATTACGGATCCGATGCCGAAACCTGTTCCGAAAGTATAGCCGAGCAAGTTCTTGTACTGTTTCTTCGAACCAAGCTCTGCGACACGCTTGTTAATTTCAGGAAGCGCTCCGGCCATAGCCTCACCGAAAGCGAAGAGGTCGCCGTCGTTATTGATGAATACGGGCAGACCGAATTTTTCCTGAAGGAACGGGCCGAGAGCCACACCGTCGCGGAAGCTGGGGAAATTGGGAAGAAATCCTCCTACGATTCCGTTGGGATAATCGGCCGGGCCGGGGAAAGCGAATGAAATAGCAACAGGCTTCTCATCAAGCAGGTCGATTATAGTCTTGAAACCGTTGACCATCGACTGAAGGCACTGGTCGAGATTATCGGCACGCGAGGGAATGGTAACAGGGTCAACGATGAATTCGCAGCCACGCATAGCCCCGAACACCAGATTCGTACCCCCGGCATCGAGGGTTATGACAATTCGATTATCGAAATGATACATGGTATTATTAATTTATATTGTATTTACTTGATATATACGGTAACTACCTCTCCGGTTCCTTTGAGCGTTACGGCAGGCACCTCGGCAGGCACCAGAACAGTCTGTCCCTGAGGCAAGGTTGTCTGACGTCCTTCACTATCAACTACCGTAAGATTACCCTTTGTTGCAATCAATACGGTGAATGAGCCACGCTTTGCGAGAGGAAGGAAATATTCTCCGTCAACGTTGACAAGGGTTGTGGTGAAATAGCTGCAATCCTCGAGAAGAGCCTGCTCACCGGGGTTAGCCGTTACATTTTTCACTTCCTGCGTCTTGTCGTTATAGTTGATCGCATCAACAGATTCATCGACATGAAGCTGGCGTAGGTTTCCTTGAGCATCGCGACGGTTGTAGTCGTAGATGCGATATGTGATATCTGAAGCTTCCTGTATCTCAAGTACGAAATTACCCTCGCCGATTGCATGCACACGACCTGCCGGGAGGAAGAAAAGATCACCGGGCTTGGTATAATATTTGGTAAGGGTATCGACAATAGTACTGTCGGCCACTTTCGCGCGGAATTTGTCGGCATCCATTTCCTGATTGAAGCCGGCATACAGATATGCGGTGGGAGTAGGCAGAACCGAATACCACATTTCGGTTTTACCGAGTGAATTATGACGCTCAGCGGCGAGTTTATCGTCGGGATGCACCTGAATCGACAGGTCCTGAGTAGAATCTATAAACTTTATAAGCAGAGGGAAACGGTCGCCATAGCGCTCTAAGAGGCGCTCGCCCATTATCTCACGTCCATACTCGCGGAGAAGTTCAGGAAGGGTTTTTCCTTTGAACGGGCCGTCGGCCACTACGGATTCATGTCCTTCCATAGGACTGAGTTCCCATGATTCCCCGACATGATCGCCCTGAGAAGGAAGTCCTTTGAATTCAGCTATGCGGGTTCCTCCCCATAGCACAGATTTAAAAACCGGCTCGAATTTGATTACAGGCAACATAGTTACTTTATAAGTGGCTGTTAAAAAGATATCAATAGTGATGATACCTTATATGATAAAACATGTTCTTTCTGTTTGTCGAAAGCTATCACAAAGGTATGGAAAGTTTGTTAAAAAAACAACATTCCCGCAACTCCCATATAAATATTGGCTCGTGAGTTGCAGGAATGTTTTTCATATCATACCGTCGGGGCGGGAAACGCGATCATTGATGATGCACTTTCTTTCCTCCGACAATGTATATGCCGTAAGGTAAACGCCCCATATCGGAGGGATCGTCGGCAACTTTCTGGCCTGCGAGATTGAACACTCCCGGGATAGAAGTCACACCGTCGACAACGGCAGCTCCGATACCGTCGGATACGACCTTATGGATGCGGAAGAAGTCGGTTTTGAACCATCCCGAACGTTCCGGTCCGGCAGATCCATCCGGGAGCATATTGCCCGAGCGCAGACCGATGCGCAGATCCTCGCCCTGTGTGATATCTACATAGACAAACATATCCTGCATGATGAAGTTATTATCCTGTCCACCTACATATCCAGCGAAGCTGTTTTCTTCGCCCGGAGTCAGATTCTTGTCATAGTCCATATCCATCCCATAGTATTGCACATTATTGTTGGCAAACAGACGGGTGGTTCCGAGATATCCATCCTGAAGCCACAAACGGCAATATATCACATATCTTCCGGGGGTAAGCTTTTCGGCAGGAATAGTCTGGGACAGCTCGAAATTATCAGGCATCAGTCCTTCCTTCGGGAGGAACCAGCATCCGTTTTTCCCATGAGGATTGGCAACATCCTGGTTGATTCCGTATGAGGTTCCGGGGAAGTCGCAGTTGAGTGTCCATCCATAGGGGGTATAACGTCGCGTCTCACCCGATGTATTCTCATGAACGTTGCCACGGCTGTCTGTATAAAGCTCGAAATCGTAATTGGTTATCAGCTGTTCCGTAAGGGTGAGATCCTCTTCTGAGAACGATACGTAACCTTCAAGACGGTCGATGCGGAAGTTGTCGACCTTGAACCATCCGGCATTGTCGGTCGCATATGTTCCGTCGTTACGTTTATTACCGGTACGTATACCGATGCGTAAATCTTCACCTTCGGCAACATATACCTGCACCTGCATCTCCCTGAGGACAACACTTCCGCTTTGTCCTCCGGCGTAACCTGCATAGCTGTTGGTTTCGCCATCGGTAAGGAGGTTCGTGTAATCGCTCTGGTATCCGTAATACTGCACATTGTTGTTGGCGAAGAGGCGGCAGTTGGTTTTCTTATTTTCCTCTACCCAAAGCATGCACCGCACGAGATAGAATCCGGGCTCGATCTTGCCGGCATCAACGGTCTGGTAAAGCTCGAAGCTGTTGGGCATCGGCGATGAGTTCATCCAGCATACGTTGTGGCCGTGGTAGTTTGTGGCATCGTTGTTGATACCATAGGAATTGCCCGACAGGGTACCCTTTGTCTGCCATCCGTAAGGCACGCCGCGCGAAGTAGTTCCGGTGGAATTGAGATTGCCGTCGTGATCATATTCGAAATCGGGATTCACGAGCAGCTGGTCTGTGAGACTGTTGGATGCATCCATAGGGAAGCGCACATATATCTGGCTTACCGCAATGCCACCGTCAAGAAGTGAGACCTTTACATCAACATTTTCATCACTCTCCGATTCGTAAGTTACCGTAGCATCGTTATATCCCTGCATGACAGTATTATTCCACTTGCCTACTGTCGCCTCCGTCTTAAGTGAAACCACGTCGGCTTTACCGCCGTTCACACTTACAGCAACCCGCATATCCTCGCCGCTATGGATCGGGAATGTGGGGAGACAGCGCACTTCAATGGTATTGCTGCCGGCACGCATCGGTACGGAATACTGAACGTAAGGGGCATTTTCAAGATCGCTGCTGGCATCGTAGTGTGTGTAATCGATCGGCCATACCACCACACTTCCCGCTCCTATCCCGAGACCTTTCATTTCTTTTATATTTCCGCTTGAAGCCACATAATCCGCTCCTGCAACTGTGGCAAACTCCTCTTCAGGCATTTCTACAGCAAACTGCGAGATGCTTGAAAGCGTAGCTGTCTCAGGCATATAGAACTGCGAGAGGTCACGCGGCTTCCAGTCCATCATACCGTTCCATTTCCCATCGGCGATTCCGGTATTGTATCTGGCGGTAAGATCCTGAATCATGCGATATGCCTTACGGGCTTCAGCAGCATAGTCGAGGGCAGCTTCACGCTTGCCTTCAGATGCGAGGGTAACACTCTGTTTGGCACGGAATGTCTTGACATTCATATAATATGCACCCTTTACAGGGTATTCGATCATCTGGAAGAACGCATCCTGCAGACGTGAGGGAACCTGTGCCGCAACCATATCGGTCTTTGCCACAATAGCGGCATAGCGGTTGATGCGGTCGTTCATCTCCTCGTTGTTGTATGTAACTCCGAACACATGTTCGGGTTTGCCGGCCGCAGCGAGTTCGTAATATTCGGTCTTGATATCAGCGATAGCATCCGCAAGATCTTCCCCGAAAGTTTTCGCAGCCCAGAACCGACTGTATTCATGGGCCTTGTCAGGTTGCCATGCATCCACATCCCATGCCAGATCCATGCAGAATTCAAGCTCAGCCTCGGCAGGCTTGATGTCGCCTACGTTAATGACCCACAGGTTCCGTATTCCATTCTCATAACCTTTCACAAGCTCATAGCTGATGAGCGAAGGCGATGTGGAACAGATCCACAGGTAGTCGGCCGGCGTGCCGTAATATGAAAGATGGTAATAGATGCCATTACCTCCGCTACGTTGCATTTCTTTCGATGTGGGAAGCTGCCGTATATATCCGTGATTGTCATCGACCCATGTGAGCGTCACATCTTCGGGCACCTCAAGACCGGCATTGTAAGCCTCAAGCACCTCCTTGTACGGGATGAAAATCTGTGGCACGGTTGTGGGATCGCCGATATGCTTTTCAATCAGCGAACGCTGGTAGGCAATGATTTCTGTCAGTCCGCGCACCTTATCCTCGGTGGTGGGATATCCGCTGATCGCCCAGTCGTGAACGCCACGCATGCCGAGCGTGTACATCGCTGAAAATCCTTTGCTTTCGATGACACGTTCTTCCCAGTAGCGCTGTATCTTGGCCTTATTAGTAACATAATTCCAGTTATCATAGGTTCCGGTTCCGTCTTCATATCGACGCCACTCCCATTCATTATCGCGCAGCATCTGCTCACAATGGCTTGATCCGAGCGCGATATCATATTTTTTGGCGACCGGAAGATTATCTTTATTATCCCAGAATGCTTGCGAACATAGATGCATGGCGGGCCAGAGAACGTTTGCACGGAGACGCAGCAGGAGCTCCATCACTTTGGCATAAGTATTCGGACCGATATTGTTGTATTTCGAATCTATATTCTTCGAAGCCCATGGAGTAAGCCCCCAGTCTTCGTCGTTGATGAAGATACCACGGAATTTCACAGAAGGTTCGCCTACAGTGGTCACACCGGGCGTTGCATATAGAGCATCACGCTCTTCAGGTTTCACATCGGCCCACCACACATATGGAGATACTCCCATGAGACGGGATATCTCGAAAAGAGCATAAGCCGTGCCTCTGGGGGTAGATCCGTATGCGACGAGCGCACGGTCAATGCCCTCGGCGGGATTATCGACAACAGCCAGGCCATATGCTTCCCACTTGCCGGCTACCTCACCCGCATCGATGGCTCCGGAGGCTACAAGAGCATCAATAAATTCCGATTGTCCTATCGTGCCGGCTATAATCGGATACGAGATACCTTCGAGTGAATTCGCAACCGGTAATGTCTTTCCGGTGACAAGATTGATGTCGTCGCTAAGGCACTGTGCGACTGTAGCCACAACTTCTGCATCATCGGCATCGAAAACAATGGTCGCGGTAGATCCTCCGACTGATACGATGGGGAATGCATCGTCCTGCGCTGCTGACTGAACTGAAACAGGCGATGCTGCTGACGCAATGCCAAAGGCACAGAACGCAGAAAGAAGAAGCATCTGCACCCTTTTCATGATTTTTTTCATTGGTAATGAGGTCTCTTGAAAAATGTTTTGATTATGAATTATTATTCGCAAAGATATTGAAAAATATACTATTACACAAATAATCAGAGAAAAGAAGCGGCCTCCGCATCAAAATAGTTAATTACGGGTATCGCTGAGGGAGATATGAAGATGGAGAGAAGTTGATTAGAAGCAATATAAGGATGCCGACGGCGCCCGGCCTGCGACTATTTTTTATGCGGATGTCCCTGTGCAAATATGTAAAAAAAACAGTTCCGCATCTCCGGTATGGAGCCTTGCGGAACCGTTATAAACAGTATGTATTTCCGATTTTCGGGATTCGGATTTCTTACGATACCCGGTTCTTGGTCTTGCTTTTTGTTTTTTCAGTAGATGCCTTATCCAGATCTTTCTCCTCTTTGAGATCTATCTCGTTGCGTTGCTTGTCAAGTACCTTATATTGAAGGTAAGCAAGTGATTCGTCGGCCATCACCCTGAATCTGGAGCCAAATTCCATGCGCCATCTTCTGTAGAGGGAGATGATGCCTTTTTTGAGGTATGCATCTACAAAAGGATGCACGTACAGGATAAAATCTTTCTGCTTGAGGTCGTTCACGAGATAGGCTAATTTTTCTTTCAGCATATCTGTAAACAGAAGCGATGGCTTCACTTCACCTTTTCCATGACATGAGGGGCATTCTTCTGTAGTAACGATGTCGAGTGCCGGACGAACACGCTGACGGGTTATCTGCATCAGACCGAATTTGCTCAAAGGCAGAATATTATGACGCGCACGGTCGTTTGCCATAATTTCGCGCATGTGGTCGTATAGTGCCTGCCGATGCTCTACCTTATTCATGTCGATAAAGTCGACAACTATAATTCCTCCCATGTCGCGCAATCTGAGCTGACGCGCAATCTCATCGGCTGCGCGGATATTCACATCGAGAGCGTTGGTTTCCTGATCCGTACCGGCTTTAGCACGGTTACCGGAGTTAACATCGATCACATGGAGAGCTTCGGTATGTTCTATGATTATATATGCACCCGACTTGAACGAAACAGTTTTGCCGAACGACGATTTTATCTGACGTGTGATACTGAAGCTGTCGAATATGGGCTCGGGCTTACTGTAGAGCTTGACGATGTCGGCCTTGTCAGGTGCGATCAGACTTACATAATTTCTGATCTGAGTCATGATCTCCGCATCATTCACATGTATGCTTTCGAACGAGGGGGAGAACACATCACGCAACATTCCGACTATGCGGCTCTCTTCTTCAAAAATGAGCGACGGGACAGTGGCTGTACGCGCCTTCGCTATGGTATCTTCCCAACATTTTTTAAGCGTCTGCATCTCGTGAAGCAGTTCTGCAACAGACTTTCCTTCCGCCGAGGTGCGGATTATCACGCCGAAATTCCGGGGTTTGATGCTCTCTATCAGACGTCGCAGGCGTAATTTTTCGCCTGTAGTCTTGATCTTCTGAGAGATCGAAATCTTATCGCTGAATGGTATCAGCACCATGTAGCGGCCTGTGAAGGATATTTCGGTAGTAAGTCTGGGTCCTTTCGACGATATGGGTTCCTTGACTATCTGAACCATCAGTTCTTGTCCGGAAACAAGGCGATCGGAGATAGTGCCATGCTTGTCGATATCGGGAAGTAGCTTTATTTTCGACAGATCGGGAATTCCTTTCTGAGCTTTTTTCTCTTTATCGCCATCCTGCGACGGGAAAAGCTGTTTCAGAAATTCCGCATATGTGGCAAAACGCGGACCAAGATCCAGATAATGAAGAAAGGCATCCTTCTCGTAGCCTACATTTACGAAGGCGGCATTAAGGCCGGGCATAAGTTTCTTGACTTTAGCCACATAAATGTCACCGACGGCGTAAGCAATGTTCCGGCTCTCTTTTTGCAACGATACGAGCCTGCCATCCTCAAGAAGAGCTATGGAAACCTCCTTGGGCTGCACATCGACGATGAGTTCGCTTTTCATTAAATGGATAATATCTCTATAAATACGGTTGGTTCATACAGGCTACCGGATTCTTCAGCAGATTCCGGCGGGCCATCACAACAGGTGATATTACAAAAACAAACTTTTATGCGACCTTCGATGCGTAATTCCGCAACAGGCCACATGAAAGTTTGTTTCGTATCTTAAGCTGTAAAGATTCTATTGCAGGATCGGACGTTAACGTTCCGGGAATATATCTTTGAAAAGAATATAATCTGGGAATATTCCTGATCCCGCAATATCCATCACTGCTTATTATTTCTTCTTGTGGCGATTCTTACGCAGACGTTTTTTACGCTTGTGGGTCGCCATCTTGTGGCCTTTTCTTTTCTTTCCGCTTGGCATATCTGTTAATATTTAAATTGGTTACTATGTGACAGATTGTAGTATGAAATATTACGGTATGATTACCGGATTACTTCACATCCTCCATAAAGACTTTCGCAGGCTTGAATGCGGGAATCTTATGTTCGGGGATGATAATTGTGGTATTCTTGGAAATATTACGGGCAGTCTTCTGCGAGCGGGTCTTGATGATGAAGCTACCGAAACCGCGGAGGTAAACTGCTTCGCCGTGAGCGAGAGAATCCTTTACGACTTCCATGAACTTTTCGATGGTTTCGAGAACGGCGGCTCTTTCGATACCGGTGGTCTTTGAAATCTCGTTTACAATTTCTGCTTTAGTCATAGTTGTGAGGTATGATAAATATTATATATTAATTTTCAGCTAATCGACATGTTCTCAGACGAATAGCAGCGTCACAGAACATGGCTTGGATTTTGCAAGTGCAAATATCGCACTTTTTTTTCAAACGTGCGCTATTTCGCAAGAAAAAACGCTAATTTTTTTTAAATAAACCTCTTATGGGAGGATTAGTCTACAGGTCGGCCAGACGCCACCACCGATAGTCAACATCATTGTCGATAGTGTCAAGCCCCTCGGCTTTCTTCAACCGGCGCACTATAGTTATGGTAAGCGGAAGAACCGCCATTTCGTAGACCGTCTTAATCAGAACCTGAGTAAGTATCAGGGAGCAGACTGTAGTCCAGTCGAGCACTCCCCCGAAAGCGATCGGAAAAAATATGACGGAATCGATTCCCTCCCCCCATAGAGTCGATACCATCGCTCTCAGCGAGAAACTCCCTATGGAATGTTTGGCATCGCCGGCTGAGACTTTCATCCGGCTCATTACATATGCGTTTACCATCGAACCGCATATGAAAGCCATAAAACTTGCGGCCATTATGCGCGGAACGCCTCCATATACCGCTTCCATGGCATCCTGACTATGCCATTCTTCCCCTCCTGGAAGCGCTATTGCAAGCTGAAGAAAGAGAGCCACCATAAGGCTCATTGCAAACCCCGTCCATATCATCAGGCGGGCCTTACGGAAGCCATATACCTCAACCACACAATCATTGATGATATAGGAGACCGGGAAAACCACCACTCCGGCCGTTATGGTAAACCATCCGAGATCTACAGTCTTGATTTCAATCAGATTAGACACGATCAGACATACCACGAACAGCACGGAAAGAAGCATAAAGGTCACGGATAGCCCGTTCTGGGCGGAGGCAGCGTTATCTGTCTGCGAAGAATTAGGATTCTGTTTCATTGTTCTTGTTTTTAACGAGGTAGCAAGCACTCGGAACTGTGATTATATTTGCATCCGGCATCGTTTCAGGCGATTCGGAATGCAAAGTTAATGGTTTTCCAGTTAATTTCCAATCCTTCAATCATACTGTTCTTCATCAGAGTATGACAGGAAAGTAATCGTGATATGGAAAATCCAGCTCGCAATATTAAGACTCTTGTCGGCCGGCAGACGCAATAAATGCGCGGACACCTCGTTAATTCAATAATGAGTTACAAATCATTCCGACATATAACGGCATTCATTCTGGCAATAGTGGCATCTGTCGCTATGACACCCGACGCATGCGGTACCCGCCTGAACGATAAAATTGTAAACCGTCCGTACAGCGACATGCGACGCTGGCATCTGGGTTTTTCCGTAGGTCTCAACACTTTCGATTTCAATTTCCACCACAACGGATTCGTTACCGACGACGGTAAGACATGGTTCATGGAACAGCCCTCCTTTTCTCCCGGCTTCTGTGTCAACGGCCTTTTCAGCGTGCGGCTGAACGATTATTTCAGCGTACGCGTAAGCCCGGGGATATATTTCGGCAACCGCCTTGTCCGCTTTCTCGACACTACCGGTGGAGAGGAGCAGCGTCAGGATATAAAATCGGCATATCTCGTAGCTCCTGTCGACCTCAAATATGCCGCCCAACGCATGCGCAACATACGTCCGTATATGGTGACAGGCATTATGCCCGCTTTCGATGTAATAAAGAAGAGCGGTAACTTCCTGCGCACGAATACATCAGATTTCTTTGTTTCCGTAGGATTCGGCTGCGACTTATACCTGCCGTATTTCAAACTTATTCCGGAACTTAAATTCTGTTTCGGCCTGACGGACGCCATAAAACACGATCGTCCTGACCTTGTAGACGATCCGCTCAGAACAGGAGTATCAGCCTCTGTAAAAAAAGCTACAAGCCAGATGGTGGTACTGACATTTTATTTCGAGTAACACCTCCACTGCTTCCAAAGAAATCCGACAGACAAACAATCACCCAACGCCACCGTGTTTCCAATATCCAAATTCACCATTAATGGAGCGCTCCAACGCCGTTTTCTGATCAGATGTATTGTCGCTCTGACAACGATTGCCGCCACTACCCTGACAGTCCGCGCACAGTCCGACGCGCAGTTCTCGCAATACTACGAACTGCGCAACTATTACAACGCCGGCGCCATCGGCACCACCGACCTTCTGAAAATCCGAGGCGGGGCCCGAATGCAGTGGGTTGGTATCAAGAAAGCTCCCCAGACATTTCTGGTAACCGCCGACATGCCCTTCAAATTCATCGGGAAACGCTTCGGTGCCGGTCTGATAATGCAGCAGGAAAGCATGGGTCTGTTCAGCAACATGACCCTCGGAGCGCAGATAGCCTACAAGCAGAAACTCTTCGGAGGTATGCTTTCGGTCGGTGCCCAGATCGGTTTCATCGATCAGTCGTTCAAAGGTACGGGGGTATACATACCCGATGATGACGACTATCACCAACCGACCGACGATGCCATTCCCAAACAGGACATAAGGGGAAATGCATTTGATGTAGGTGCCGGACTGCTATACACTCACAAATGGTTCTGGGCAGGCCTGTCGGGAACCCACCTCAACTCGCCGTCGATGAAAATGAACGCCGAAAGCGGCGAGAACGGCAATGAAAAAAACTATGAGTTCCAGATGGGACGAACACTATATTTTATGGCCGGGAGCAATATTCCCGTAAAAAACACGTTATTTGAAGTGATGCCCTCGGTACTTGTGAAGACCGACTTCACTTTTACCACGTGGGAAGCGACCGCCCGCTGCCGCTATAATAAATTTCTCACGGCAGGCCTGGGCTACCGATGGAACGATGCGGTATATCTCGTGTTGGCAGCTGAATTCAAGAACTTTTATCTCGGCTACAGCTACGACTATCCGACATCAGCTATCGCCAAGGCTTCATCGGGGAGCCATGAGATTTTTGCCGGCTACAGTCTGAAACTCGACCTATCCGACAAAAACCGCCACCGCCACAAGAGCATCCGCATAATGTAGCGCCGCCACGGCCGTTCATGCAGCGTGTAGGCTGTGACAACCACATACTAACTGAATAACAAGAGGAAAATACAACATATGAAGAAGAACGTTTCGTTATATCTTTTGCCGGTTGCAATCGGAGCGCTGGTGGCCTCGTGTGCCGCCGGAGGCCGCACCGCCACCGGAGGAGAGGTTACCGGTGTAGGCGGAAGTGCCTGGGCCGAGCCAACCCCCTACGGCATGGTGCTTGTGAGCCGTGGCTCTATGGAGATGGGACCGCAGAAAGCCGACAGCGCATGGAATCTCGCAGCCGATCCCAAAGGGATGTCGGTCGACGCTTTCTGGATGGATGAAACAGAAATCACCAACTCGAAATACAAACAGTTTGTATTCTGGGTACGCGACTCAATTATCCGCGAACGCCTTGCCGATCCCGCCTACGGTGGTAACGAAGATTACAAAATCGAAGAGGACAAAGAGGGCAACCCCGTAACTCCACATCTGAACTGGAACAAGCCCATACCCTGGCGCAACCCCAACGAAGACGAGGCACGCGCTATCGAAAGCGTATATCGTACCAACCCGATCACCGGCGCACGCGAACTTGACCCCGAACAACTCAACTACCGCTACGAGGTGTTCAACCAGACAGAGGCCGTAAAGCGCAAGAACCGCCTGAATCCGCGTCGCCGCGAATATAACACGGATCTGCCCACCCCTACCGATATTCCTGTAATATCCAAGGACACGGCTTTCATCAACGACGATGGTGAAATCATACGTCAGACAATCAGCCGCGGCCTCACGGGCGACTACGATTTCCTCAACACATATATCGTAAATGTGTATCCCGATACCACCGTATGGGTCAACGATTTTGAAAATGCATACAACGAACCGTACGTCCGCATGTATTTCAGCCACGGTGGCTACAGCGAATATCCTGTGGTTGGTGTAAGTTGGGAACAGGCCAACGCCTTCTGCAACTGGCGCACCGACTTCCTGAAGCGTTCGCTCGGCAAAGAGGGAATCTATGTAGAGCCATACCGCCTCCCCACCGAGGCTGAATGGGAGTTCGCAGCCCGAGCCGGTGAAAACGACAACATGTTTCCATGGGAAGGCGACCTCCCTATAAGCGAGGATAAAGGATGTTTCTACGCCAACTTCAAGCCGAACGACGGCAACTATGTGAAAGACGGCCATCTGATCACATCGCGTGTCGGCACCTACGCGCCGAACGACTTCGGCCTGTACGACATGGCGGGTAACGTGAGCGAATGGACCTCCACAGCCTATACCGAAGGTATCAGCAAGCTTACGAACGACCTTAACCCCCAGTATCGCTATGATGCCGCCGAAGAGGATCCTTACAAGATGAAACGTAAGATCGTGCGCGGAGGCTCATGGAAAGATGTAGCCCATAACGTCCGAAGCGATATCCGCATGTGGGAATACCAGAACGAGCAGCGCTCCTATATCGGTTTCCGCTGTGTGCGCTCCCAGATAGGATTCGCCAAGGGCCAGCAACTCAAAACAAAGAAGTAAACTACCACCATCACTGCCATAAAAATGGGAAAGTTCAAGACATACAAGCGCGGTCTCAGCGCTTTCATCTCAAGCGAGAAGGGACAGCGTTTCTTTAATTTCGCGTATTCTATCGGAGCGGCCATCGTAATCTGGGGGGCACTCTTCAAGATTCTCCATCTTCCCGGGGGCAACTTCCTGCTGTCGCTCGGCATGGGTACCGAGGTATTCATGTTCATGCTCACGGCGTTCGACAAACCGCCACGCGAGTATAAATGGGAAAACGTATTTCCCGTATTCGATACCGACAATCCTGAAGACCGCCCCGAATTCAATGGCGGTGCCGGAGGTGGTGTGGTAATCAACGGAGGAGTTGCCGGAGGAGCAACCGGTGGTGGCGCAACTGTAGCTCGCCCAGACCTCAAAGCCCCGGTTCTCAGCACCAATGCTTCGCCGGGCGAAATAATGTCGCAGGTTTCCGATGCCACCCAGCTATACCTAGCGCAGATTACCGAGATGACCAACGAGCTGCGCCATCTTCAGGACACCACACGTTCGCTAAATAAGGTAAGCGATGTTCTTTTGGAATCATATAAGGCGATTACCGAGAATTCGGCGAATATCACCGCAAGTTCGCGCGGATATGTTGAACAGATGCAGGATCTCAACCGTAATATCATGGGGCTGAACACCATATATGAGATTCAGCTCAAGAGCGTATCGTCGCAGCTCGACTCAATCGACAGCGTGAACCGCGGCATAAAGGATATACGCGACATGTATGAGAAATCATCGGCCACCAGCGCCCGCTACTGTGAGGAGACTGAGAAAATGGCCCGCTACATGCAGCAACTCAACTCCGTATATGAGAAGATGATCACAGCGATGACCATCAACATGTATCGCCCGATGATGGCTCCTGAAGGAATGCCTCAGGCCCCGGCAGGTAATGCTCCCGGGCAGCCTGTTCAGTAGTTCAGGAATCCACAGGCAAGACTACGCCAACAAAATTGTATCCGTCAGACAGAGGTATCATCAGGTCTGACTAACGAAAAGAATTTATCTGTAGACCAATTATATGGGAAGCAACAACACCAGACTTTCACCACGTCAGAAGATGATAAACCTTATGTATATCGTCCTGACTGCCATGCTTGCGCTGAACGTATCGAGCGATGTGCTCAACGGGTTCACGCAGGTAGAGGAGGGTCTGAAGCGAACCAACAACAATGTGGAGCAGCGTAACGCCGCCATCCTCAGTACTCTCGAGAATTTTGCAGCCCAAAACCCCGATAAAGGTCAGCGCTGGTATGACAAAGCCTCGGAAGTCCGCCGCACTACCGACCAGCTGTATCTGAAGATTGACTCCATGAAACAGCTTATTGTGAACGAAGCGGACGGCAAGAACGGTGATGTCAGCAATATCCTTAACCGCGACAATCTTGAGGCGGCCTCGGTCGTGATGCTCTCCGGAAAGAATCCGAAGGGTCCGCAACTACGGGCGGCTATCGATGAATATCGCGAATATATAGGCTCGCTGATGGTTGACTCTGTAAAGCGTGCCAATATCGAGACAGCTTTGTCAACCGATCCTGTTCTCCGTCAGGGAACGCTCGGGAAACAGAGTTGGGAAGAATCGAAGTTCGACACTCAGCCGGTTGTGGCAGCGATAACCCTTCTGACCAAACTTCAGAACGATGTGAAGTATGCCGAAGGTGAAGCGCTTCAGACATTGCTCGCCAATGTGGATGCAGGAGACGTGCGTGTGAACGAACTCAATGCCTTTGTGATTCCACAAAGCCGTTTCGTAATGCGTGGAGGCAAATACTCCGCCAACATAGTACTCGCGGCAGTCGATACCACGGCACGCCCGGAAATCTATGTGAACGGGAACAAACTTGCCAATGAGCGCGGTATCTACGAACTTAACCCCGGATCTACCGGAACATTCGACTACAAAGGGTATCTTGAAGTGCCCCACGGCGACGGATCCGTCACCCGCCATCCGTTCGAATCGAGCTATACGGTAATCGAACCTACGGCGACCGTATCTGCAACGATGATGAATGTGCTTTACGCGGGTATCGACAACCCACTGTCAATCTCTGTGCCCGGAGTTGCCAACAGCACGGTGACAGCCTCCATGACCAACGGGACTCTCACCCGAAACGGGGATGTATGGATAGCCCACCCCGACAAAGTAGGCGAAGACGCGGTTGTAAGTGTAAGCGCACAAATGGACGGCCATCCGATGAAGATGTCCGAAACAAAATTCCGTGTACGCAAATTACCGGATCCGACTCCCTACATTCCATTCAAGGATAACAACGGCAATACTATCTCCTACAAAGGGGGAGGCAAGGGTTTGTCAAAAGCATATCTTGTAAACGCTCCCGGCATAGAAGCCGCTATCGACGACGATCTGCTCAACATCCAGTTCAAGGTTCTCAGCTTCGAGACTGTATTCTTCGACTCGATGGGCAACGCCATACCGGAGGTATCAGATGGCGCAAACTTCTCACAGCGCCAGAAAGATTCGTTCCGCAGGCTTAGCCGCGGCAAACGCTTCTACATAAGCCGCGTAAAAGCAGTAGGTCCTGATGGCGTCACCCGCGATCTCGCTCCGATAGAAGTAATAGTAAACTGATTGCGCTCCACTCTCCGCCCATTAACTCAGAAACATTAAAACAACAGACCACCATACCGACATGAAGTTGTTCTTAAAATATGCCATAGCAGCGCTCACCGTAGCATCAACCGCGGTTGGAGCTTTCGCTCAGGATGAATCGTCGAGCAGCACAATCGTGCGCCGCCGTGCGGGCGATACCGACCGCCGCGGTGCCACCGCCTCACAGCAGGCTCCGGGTGTGACCGAACGCATGCAGGAGTTTTATAAGCAAACGGAAACGAGCGACGCCGACAAGATGTGGATGCGCGTGATTTATCGCGATCTTGAACTCGATAACCCCAAGAACGCGTCACTCTACTATCCTGAAGAACTCATCGACGATCAGGAGAACCTGTTCCGCATCATAATGCGTCTTCTCGCCAACAACCAGATTGCGGCTTATGAATATCAAGACGGGAAGGAAATCTTTACCGACCAGTACAAAGTAAAGGTGCGCGACATGCTCGACCGCTTCCACGTGCTGTATACCGATGCTAAAGGATCGTCGGAGAAAAATCCCATATATACGATTGAAGAGAGCGATGTTCCGACCAACGAGGTACTTTCTTACTACATAATCGAAAAATGGGAATTCGATTCGCGCACCAATAAGACGAAACGGATAGTTGAGGCGATATGCCCCGTGCTCCACCGCAGTGATGACTTCGGAGGCGATGCAGTGCGCTATCCCATGTTCTGGGTCAAGCTCGCCGACCTCCGCCCTTATCTCGCACAGCAATATATCTTTATCGATGACGACAATAACCTGCCGAAATATACCTACGACGATTTCTTCACCCTCTCGATGTATGACGGCGACATCTACAAGACCCGCAACCTCACGAACAAGTCGATGATGCAGATGTTCCCGGATCCCGATGACCGCAAGAGGGCGCAGGACAGCATACAGAACCGTCTCGACACATTCGACAAAAATATATGGGTACCATCGCGCGAAGAGGTGATAGCCGCACGCGAAGCCCGCGAGGCAGCCGAGGCAGAAGCCGAAGCAGCCGGTGAAGGTGACATCGCCTCACGCGACGGAAACACCACGCAAACCACAGCACGGTCAGCCCGTTCGAGCCGTTCGAGCCAGAAAGCCACTCCCAAGAAAGAGAGCAAGCCCAAAGCCCGTGCCGCAAAGGCAAAAGCCCCCAAAACGACATCAAACAACGCCGTGCGCTCAGTACGCCGGCGCAAATGATAAAGATTAAACAAGAACTCTCTCCACTATACTCATACATTAAGCGTACCTGATTTCCCATTATCACATTTCGTGGCTGTGCCGTCGGCACAGCCACTTTTGCATGTGTTCTCACCATCGTAGAACCGGTGGCCGTACTGGAATTGTATTCCGGATACAGAAATGGCTGTATCAGTTCAAAATAAACGACACAGCCATTATAATAGGTATTGCAGCCGGATCAGTGGTATGATTATGATATCAGTACCATATCATACTACGGTTACGACATTGCTTCGCGGAGGGTTTTTGCTTTCTTGAGCTCCTTCTCAAGTTTTTCCTCAGTCATTTCCTGCTTGAGGGCTTCGCGGATCTCGAATGGAGCGGCAACGCGATCGAGCATATTCATCATAGCCTGTAGCATTGCTTTATTTACAACGAGCAGACGGGCACGGTAATCATCGGTAAGCTTTATTTTGCCATATTTCTTACGCACGTTGCGGAATTCCATACTGTTAATCACCTTCTGTAAGCCTGCAAGCTCCTCCATGGTGTTGATTTCGTTGATATTGTTAACGATGTTCATCATGGCAGCCTCAGCCTTTTCAATGCCTTCGTTGGCGAATTCCTCGGTGATCTCGGTTTCATCCGCATGGCAGAAAGAGGTTCCCACAATAACAGCCATCACTATCATAAGCGCACGGAGCGCCATTGCAGCAGTTCTTTTCATATTTGCTCTATTAATAGATTTTTATTGTATTGTTATTTCGTGGCACAAAGTTAACACTATCGGAATTAATCTCCATATCCAGTGGATACTTTTTCTCAAGAATTATCGGAAATAAATGTATTCAGATTCTTATGTTCCTCAGATATGAGCAAGAGTGTATCAGAAAGATGCAGACGCGTTCCACCTACAGGGACAAGATAACGGTCGTCGCGCTTGATCATCACCACTAGAGTATTCGGAGGAAGAGTAATGTCGGCGAGACATTCACCAGTGGTAAGCAGTTTGGCAGTTACCGGCATCTCGCTCATGGCAGCCGTGATTTCGTCCGGAAGGTCGAGGTTAAACTCTTTCTCACGCAACGGCTCTTTCAAACGAAGCATACGTGCCATAGAGTTGACAGTAGTGCCTTGCACAAGCAATGACAGGATGGTAATGAAAAATACCATATTAAACATAAGACGGGCATGAAGCACCTCAGGGGATGTCAGGGCATACGTGGCGAAAATGATGGGAACCGCACCTCGCAATCCTACCCAGGCTATATAACAACGCGCTTTGAAAGAGAAAGCTCTGAACGGGAGAAGGCACAGAAACACCGCCACCGGTCGCGATACCAATATCATGAACACACCCAGCGCTAAACCAGGAATAACTACATGGGCATGGATCAGTTCATGCGGATTCACAAGCAATCCGAGCGACAGGAACATCACTATCTGTACCAACCATGTGAATCCACCGAAAAAAGTGGTGATAGTGCGTTTAAGCGCGAGCTTGCTGTTACCGACATAAAGCCCGGCTATGTAAACCGCCAGATAACTGTTGCCTCCGGCAAGTTCGGTGAGAGAAAATGCGAAAAATACGCAGGCTATCATCATAACGGGATATAAGAATTCATTGCTCACCCTGAGGTGATTGATTACTTTTACCGCAAGATATCCCACTACAAGTCCTCCCGCGGTTCCGATAGCGAGCTGCATGCAGAGCATTCCTAATGAATACCACATTACGCCCGATGTGATGTGCGCTCCATTCTCAATTATCTCTATCAATATGATCACCAACAGGTATGCCATCGGGTCGTTACTGCCGCTTTCAAGTTCAAGGGTGGGGCGTAGATTCTGTGTCAGCCCTGTGCGCGAACTGCTGAGGATTGAGAATACGGATGCTGAATCTGTTGATGACATGATTGCCGCCAGCAATAGGGATTCCGCCCAGCCGAACCCGAACTCCGGTGCGACAGCGCCGAAAGTATAGTAAATGAAGGTTCCGGTAAGCGCCGTGGTGAGCAACACACCGGCAGTTGCAAGCGTAAGCCCTGCTCCAAGGATTGGGCGAATATCGCGGAACTTGGTATCGACACCACCTGAAAACAATATTATACTCAACGACACCATGCCGATGAGTTGTACGGCCTCAGCACTATCAAAATGAATGCCGAAACCGTCTACGCCGGCAATCATACCCACTCCAAGAAAGAGCAACAGGACGGGCATACCGAATCGACTTCCCGCTTTCCCAACCAAAACGCTCAGTGACAGTAACACTGCCATTACGAGCATGATATTATTTGCAGTAATCTCCAAAATTTAATCAATGGTAAAAATTAATGTTTCCTATACATGTACTGTATCCACGTTTTCCGAATCAAAGATACGAATATTTCTTGAAAACACGATTATTTTGGGAATACGGTCAACTTTAGTACTGTTCTATTTGTTAAGAGTTCATAACAACGTTTAACAAACAGTTTCAACTATGATCCGCAAATTCATCACATTAGCTGTAGGCACAGCAATAGCAGCCGGCTCATCGGCAGAAAACAGAAGTGTGGTTGACGACCACATCGACTCATTGGTAACCACTTCGCGTGTAATCAATATGGAAAACGGAGGGCAACGCGTGATACGGCTCGACAATTCTGAAACCGCTGTAGAACGTGATTCGATACGCGGATTGCTCGAAACCTTCTACTACGATCAGTTCCGCCACTCGCAGGATCCTGATGCCCCCACGTTCCTGTTCATGAGCAAAAATCCCGGTATGCTAATGGGTATAGGCGGAATAGTGCGTATGCGCGGATGGTACGACTGGGGAGGAGCTATGCCCGGCAATGCTTTCGTACCTTACATGATACCCATTACACCAGATCCGACAAATTCCCGACATTTCGGTACCACCCCGTCGGGAACCGCACTTTATTTCCAGATGATCGGACGTAGCAAACTCGGAACATATCGACTGTACATCGAAGCTAATTTCGAGGGTTATGGTGGACTGGATTTTCATTTGAAAAAAGCATATGCTGTATTGGGCGACTGGACGGTAGGTTACGCTACCTCGACCTTTGCCGACCCTATCGCTATAGCGCCTACGGTAGATTCGCAGGGAGCCACGAACAAATTGTCGCATACCGATGTCCTTGTACGATATATGCCGAAGATTTCCAAACACTGGACCGCTGCCGTTTCACTTGAGACACCATCCACACAGATAGATGTAACCAAAGATATGACAGCCAAAACGTCCGGCTGGCTACCGGATGCAGCAGCATTCATCCAGTATCAGTGGGGTAACAACGAACATGTGCGCCTGGCCGGTATAGTGCGTCAGCTCGGCTACCGCGATCTGATTGAAGAAAAGAATCATAATCTCGCAGGATGGGGCCTGCAACTCAGCTCTATGGCACATCCCCACCGCAATGTCACCACATATGTGACCGTAAATTACGGAAAAGGTTACGAGGGTCTGCTAAACGACATGCTCGCCGGAAACTATGATCTCGTGGCAAACCCCGACAAACCCGGCGAACTTTACGCTCCGCGTGCCTACGGTTACAGCCTCGGCGCACAATACAACTTCTCTGAAAAGGTGTTCATGAGCGCCAATTTCAGCCAGACGCGCTATCTTCCCGACCACGAGGTTGCGGGCGATGAATACAAATATGGCTGGTGTGCCGACGTCAATGTTTTCTGGAACGTATGGTCGCGTTTGCAGTTAGGTGCGGAAATCGACTTGGGCATGCGTATGAATATGAACGGCGACCACCGCTACGCACGCCGTGCGGGCATCATGTGCCAGTTCTCATTCTGACCTGATTATCTTATCTTACTACAACTTTTCTCGAAGTGCCTGCGGCGGATACCACACATATCCACGCGGGCATTTCGCTTAGATTTATTGTATAGGATTGAGCGCCCGTTCTAACCGAACGCACTACCATACCTGCAAGAGATGCTATATCATTATCGAACGTCAACCACATCACGAATTCGATGCAGAGATTAACAAAGCGGTCGTTTTTGCGGTTCGGAAGAAAATGAGTAACTTTGCCTCTGTTCAACAAAAGCTCTACTAAGATATGGCAGAAACATACACTCCCGATACAAGGGTCACAATAGGAAACCTTAGTCTGAAAAATCCGGTGCTGACTGCATCCGGTACTTTCGGATATGGCGAAGAGTTCGCCGATTTCATGGATCTCGGCTCCATAGGCGGATTCATAGTGAAAGGCACAACCCTCAACCACCGCGAAGGTAATCCATACCCCCGCATGGCCGAAACTCCTTCGGGAATGCTTAATGCCGTAGGGTTACAGAACAAAGGGGTAGACTATTTCATAGACCACATCTATCCCCGGGTGATAAACTATGGCTCGGAAGCGATAGTAAATGTATCAGGCGCGTCAGTGGCCGATTATGTCGAGGTATGCCGCCGTCTTCAGGATCGCGCTCCCGAAATAAAGGCTATAGAGGTGAATATCTCGTGTCCGAATGTAAAGCAGGGGGGCATGGCGTTCGGTACAACATGCGATGGAGCAGCCGAAGTGACACGCGCGGTGCGTGCGGCGTGGAATGGCACACTGATTGTAAAGCTCTCCCCTAACGTCACCGATATAGTGTCAATTGCCCGCGCGGTAGAGGATGAAGGAGCTGACTCTGTATCGCTCATTAATACTCTGCTCGGAATGGCAATTGATGTGGAGCGGCGCCGACCCTATCTATCTACCGTCACCGGAGGTCTGTCCGGTCCGGCGGTACGCCCTGTAGCAGTACGCATGGTGTGGCAGGTGGCCAAGGCTGTAAAAATACCTGTAATCGGTCTCGGTGGCATAATGACCGGTCGCGATGCGTTGGAATTTATAATGGCCGGAGCTACCGCCGTAGAAATAGGTACGGCAAATTTCATCGATCCTGCCGCTCCCCAGCGTATAGCAGAAGAGATTACGGACTACCTGCGACGCCATAACTTCGCATCAGTGGCGGATATACGTGGAATCATATAATAATTCCGCTCCACCCCGTAAATATTACAATACCCCCGCGCGATGCTGATGTCTGCATTGCGCGGGGGTATTGTAATCAGTCTTTATTGAATATTCTTATACTTCTAACATATGAGACTGCCTTGCAGGCAGCCGTATCCGATAATAAGTATCAACAACACATTCATGAACATACACCCGGGCGCCTCTACGGGCGTTATCAGCGGGTAAGAACAATGTTGTTTTCAGCAGCTATGCGGCGCATATTCAGCACAGCGTAGCGCATGCGTCCAAGGGCGGTGTTGATACTCACACCGGTGGCCTCGGCAATCTCCTTGAAGCTCATATCGCGATAGAAGCGCATTTCGAGTACTTCGCGCTGCGATTCCGGGAGCGCCTCCATGATACGGCGCACATCTGTGTTGATCTGACCGGTCACAAGCATATCCTCCACATTGTCTTCGCTGAAGTCGCGACGGTTAAGGAGATCCGTTTCCTCGCGATCCACCGAAACAGTATTCTCGCTCTTTTCCTGACGGAAGTAATCGATAATAAGGTTGTGGGCTATGCGGGTGAGCCATGCCGAAAACTTGCCGCTGTCGGTATAGCGTCCCTGTTTAATTGTCATAATGGCCTTTACAAACGTCTCCTGAAAGATGTCGTCGGCCACATCTTTGTTCTTGATTATGTTTAGAATGTAGTTGAACACGCGGTTTTGATGGCGACGTAACAGGGTGTCAAAAGCCTGATTGTCACCTTTGGCATAAGCCATAACCAACTGCTCGTCGGTAA
This sequence comes from Bacteroidales bacterium, assembly GCA_014800795.1. Taxonomy (GTDB): domain Bacteria; phylum Bacteroidota; class Bacteroidia; order Bacteroidales; family Muribaculaceae; genus UBA7173. The sequence goes on from JAAVFL010000008.1 coordinate 130,386, forward strand.
GCCGGGAAATGTTCTGCATTGTCTTGTGTGATTTAAAGATTAAGTAGAAGTTCTGGCTATAGGCAAATGATGTTTAGTTTAGTGATTTCTGTTTATAATATATTCTTTAACTCTCTGTCAACCTGCACGGCTGAACTAATATCCATTGATTTTACTAATGCAAAGTTAGCAAATCTCCGTGAAATATCCAAACCTTGCCACTGAGAATTTGCAAAAATTACGACATTACAGCACAATATTCAGCTCTGTTAAACGTTTAACTGTAATTTCATCATCCGATAAAACCTTTTTTCACAATATCGCGCACATTATCAGCCTTAAATCGCATAAAAAAAGCCTCGGTTCCATAATAAACGGCTACGCGCGGCGTTATAAATATGAGCCGGTAAAAACAACGGCTCACGAACTCACCCCCTTACACCCATTCATCACAATACATATGCCTATGAAAAATGTCTCTACTCCGTTAAGAACAGCCGGTATGACAGCAAAAGACGAGAACCACAGCCGAATTCCGGCACCGAAAAGGTCAACATTATTAATGTTGCGCCAGTTTGCAAGAACCTACTCATGCGCCACTACCCTGCCACCGAAGCTCGGGAGTTTCATCGCGAACTGAGAACTACCCCTTATCAGTCCCTCTGGAGGTTTCTTCTGAGGGTTTTTAACTCTGAAAACAGGTAGATTTGTCCATAAAACTTGTGGAATCGGGTCACAATACCTACCTTTGAATCGCCAACTGCATTACGACGGAATATATGCACACGTTCAATACCTGCATATCGCATACGTCATGATTCAGGGGTTAAAGCATACAATCGTGTAACATCAGATGACAGAGATATAACAGAATGAAAAAAAGATTGACGACAGCGGTTGCCGCTGCAATTATCACCCTCTCGGCCATGGCCGTACCGGCAAAACCGGGTAAAAAAACTTTCACCCAGAGCGACGGCTCTACCATCACGGTAGAACTGAAAGGTGACGAACATTTCCATACATACGTCACTACAGACGGACTAACCGTGGGACGCCAGGATCTTATCGGCGACTTCCGCTACCTCACCCCCGAAGGATTGTCGGAAGTGATGGCACACGACCCCGGCTCACGCACATCGGAAGAAGCCCGGTTTCTGAAACTCAATGCGGAATCGCTTGAGATGGAAAAGGTGGCAGCCGCACGGCTCAAGCTGTCCGACTTCCGGCGCAGATCAGTTATGAGTGCCGGTATCCAGGCCGCTGCTGCTCTTCAGAAAGCCCAACCGCAGGTTCCCAACAACGGCGAAGCACGAATTCCGGTGATTCTGCTATCCTACAACGATATGGACTTCCGCGACGGAGAAGACGCCAAGGAAACTTTCAATGACTTTTTCAATGGCGAGACTGTCAGTGCGCGCCAGTACTTCATTGACCAGAGCAACGGTAAATATCGTCCGCAATTCGATATATACGGACCCTTTAAAGCTACCGGCAACCGTGCCACATATGGTGGGAACGACCGCTATGGCAACGACAAGGGCGCCGGCAAACTGGTTGCGGAAGGATGTACGGCGCTCAACTCCGAAATAGACTTCAGCATCTACGATAACGACGGCGACGGCATATGCGATGTCGTTATCGGACTTTACGCCGGTGTCGGCGAGGCCTCGTACGCCGATGATGACGCCATATGGCCTCACCAGTGGGAACTCTCTGCCTCTGAATTCGGACGCTCGCTGTTTTTCGATGGTGTCACTATAGACAAATATGCCGTGTTCAACGAACTTTCCGGCACCGATACAAGCAAAATCGACGGTATCGGAACCGTGTGCCATGAATTCTCTCACTGCCTCGGCCTGCCGGACTTCTACGAAACCACGTATACTTATGGCTACTACGGTATGGGCAACTGGTCGCTGATGTGCGGCGGATGCTACAACAACGACGGCTACACCCCTATCGGATACAGCGCATACGAGAAAGAATTCATGGGATGGATCACTATTGACGAAGCCGTGCCCAACACCACCTACACCCTTCCGGTAATGAATATGGGCGACGAAGCAACAGATGTCGCTATAAAAGCCACCTCCGACCGCGATCCCAACGAATATTTCATATTCGAAGCACGCAAACGTCAGGGATGGGATGAATATATGCCTGCGGACGGCATGCTCATAACACATGTCACCTATAATCAGGACGCATGGGAAAACAACACAGTCAACAACGCCACACCGCAACGCATGTGTCCCGTGCCTGCCGACAACCGCCTGAACACAAACAGCGAAAGCGGTGACTTATGGCCCGGCATCGGCGATACCGCCACTTCATTCACCGACACTTCACGTCCGGCAGCATCGCTCAACAGCGGCGGTATGCTGTCGAAGCCCCTCACAGCGATCACCCGTAACGACGACGGCACAATATCATTCACCTACATGAAAGGAGCCGTAAGGCCGCTCTCCGTTCCGGTGCTTGAAGAACATACGGTCAACACGCAGACGAGCTTCACGGCCGCATGGACCCACGACAGCGCTTCTGAAGATGTCTCTTACACCATCGAACTCACTCCACATCTCGATGTAGAGGAAATTCTGTGTACCACATTCGGCGAAGAGCTTGAAGGAGGCTGGGAACTTGAACAATACAACTACACCGCCACTTGGGACGTAATATATGAATGTTTCAAGATTGGATCGTCGAAAAACAAAGGTGGTATAATATCTCCCCTTTTCCAGTCCGGAACCGAAAGCATGATTTCTGTGGTAATAGAAGCTGCGAGCTACGGCAGCGACAATTCTACGATGATCGTGAAGGCCATAGACCAGACCGGCAATACAATCTCAGAAAAACAGCAGCCGCTTGGCACAGCATTCGGCGTATACACTTTCGTACTCGACTGCAACCCCGGAGAAGCTGCACGCATTGTAATATCAACCGCAGCCGCCAAGAACCGCATATTACTGCGATACGCAAACATCTACTCCGGCGACGCTTCCACGATGTTCGACGGAACAACCGTACGTATCCGCCGTGCCGAGATCGACAACGAACGTATCACTGTCACAGACATAACAGGCAACAGCTATACATTCAACGATCTCAAAGCGGGCGAACGCTACGATTACCGCATAAAAGCCGTAGCGCTGAATACCGACGAATATGCCGACAGCGAATGGAGTGGCCGCAGAACAGTAGACCTGAGTGCAGCCGGTGTTGAGAACATCGCCATAGGCGAGAACTGGAATACCGATGCCCCAGCCGAATATTACACCCTGCAAGGTATACGCGTAAACAGCAACTCGCTCACTCCCGGAGTGTACGTAGTGCGCCGAGGCAACAGCGTAAGCAAAACAGTAATACGCTGATCCCATCACCGCGAGATATAATACAAACAAAACGATAGCGACGGATTCCGCTTAAGGAGAACCTTCGCTATCGTTTTATTTGTAAGCATCAGGATTTTTGCATAATTTTGCACAGACAACCGATTACAATTCTAAAAATGAACGACTATATAGAACTGCGGCTCGATGTGGAACAAAACGGCCAGGCCGACAGCGCTCTTATGACCGAGACTGTAACCGACGTACTCGCCGCCATGCTTGCGGAAGAAGGATTCGAGAGTTTCTGCCCGGATGAGAAAGGACTCACGGCATATATACGCAAGGAGCAATATAGAGACGAGGCTGTAAGAGACATTTTGGGAAATATACCGTTCGAGAATCTTACCGTGACAGCAAAGGCGGAAACCGTAGAAGGACAGGACTGGAACAGCGAATGGGAGAAGCACTACTTCCAGCCCATAGTTGTCGGCGACAGATGTGTGATCCACAGCTCTTTCCATACAGACTTCCCAGACTGCGAACACGATATTGTGATTGATCCGAAAATGGCATTCGGAACAGGCCACCACGCCACAACCTCACAGATAATAGAGCAACTGCTCGATCTCCCTCTGAGAGACAAAAGTGTAATAGATATGGGAACGGGAACCGGCATCCTCGCTATTTTGGCAGCCATGCGCGGTGCCTCCCCAGTAGTAGCGATAGAAATAGATCCGGCCGCAGAAGCCAACGCAAGAGAAAACGTAGTCACGAATGGCCATCCTGAAATCGACGTTCGCCTCGGCGATGCATCGCATCTGAACGGATTGCAGGCCGACATCTTTATTGCAAATATCAACCGTAACATAATCACGAACGACATCGCAGCCTATGCCACGGCTCTACGTCCGGGCGGACTGATGCTTCTCAGCGGATTCTATGAGCATGATATCCCAGTCATTCTCGAAGCCGCACACCCGCTGGGACTTGCGGAACTCACCCATACCGTAAAAGGTGACAACTGGACATGCCTGGTTCTACGCAACGACAAATAACCCCGACCGGTGAAGAAACTTTTACATATGCTCAGAATACTGTCGTGTTGTACGGCGCTTATGCAGACCGGTCTCACGACATATGCCGATGATGCCGTACCCTCAAAAAAGGCCATACCCGACCCATTTATAACAAACGGTTCCACAGGCCACTTCACCTGGGGAGTTGATATAGCAAGCGGCGTAGACCTCACGGCACGCGACATGACAATGCTCAACATCGGAGGAGGATTCGGCTACAAGGGAGGGATAATGCAGTTTGCAGGTGTCGGCGCATCCATCATAAGCATGATGAACAATTCATCGCGCTGCTATCCGGTATACGTCATGGCCCGCACATCTTTTTGCCGCAGTCACCAGCCTTGTTTCCTCGAAGTAAAGGCCGGCCTCTCGTTCAACTCCATCCTCGAGCGCCCGAGCTCATCGGATTTATATGGCTCGTTAGGAGTCGGTTTCAATCTGGCTCATTCACGAAGTTTCAACTCATATATTCTTCTCAGCGGCATCATACAGCCGGTTAAAGCATATGACACCCCCGACGCCCGGATACCGGGATATACACTTGCTTATGCATCCATCGGCATCGGATGTTATTTCTGACATACTACCGGGTAAACTCATGAAAAAATTATAGAGACAAACCGAATATTCTCTTGGATAATTGGGTAAAAATCACTACCTTTGCAGTCCGATTATATCCAAAAAACGGAAAACCGCCTCCGCTCAAGCGCCTTTGGCCTGGCCTTAAAGCGGCAGGTTGGTGTGTGTAATTAATTATTTATTAAACTTTTAGAAGTGGATACTTTAAGTTACAAAACCCTTACCCCCAATGCGCAGAGCATTGAAAAAGAATGGGTGGTAATCGATGCAACCGATCAGGTTCTCGGCCGTCTCTGCTCGCAGGTCGCTAAAATCCTGCGCGGCAAGAACAAACCCACCTACTCACCTTTCGTAGAATGCGGCGACAACGTTATCATCATCAATGCCGACAAGTGTGTGCTTACAGGTAACAAGATGACAGAGCGCATCTACCTCAACTACACCGGCTACCCCGGCGGTCAGCGCGAGCTCACCCCCGAAGTGCTGATGAAAAAATCATTTAACAAGCACCTCAAACCCGGCATGCACCCCCTCTACCTCCGCGTAGTCAAGGGCATGCTTCCCAAAAACCGTCTCGGCCGCAAGCTCATCAAAAACCTGCACGTGTACAATGGTCCCAACCATCCCCACGAAGCCCAGAACCCCAGAGTGCTTGATCTCAACAAAGTGAAATAATCGCCTAACCCAACGTTGAACAATGGAAACAGTTAATGCAGTAGGCCGCCGTAAAGCAGCCATCGCCCGCGTGATCCTTACCGAAGGCAACGGCGAAATCACTATCAACCACCGCTCGCTCGACAAGTACTTCCCCTCCTCTATCCTTCAGTACATCGTCAAGCAGCCCCTCAAAACTCTTGAAGCCGAAGAGAAATACAACATCCGCGTGAACCTCGACGGCGGCGGCTACAAAGGTCAGGCTGAAGCTCTCCGCCTCGCTATCGCCCGCGCCCTCGTGAAAATCAATCCCGAGGATAAGAAAGCTCTCCGTGCAGAAGGCTTCATGACCCGCGACCCGCGCGTTGTAGAACGCAAGAAACCAGGTCGTCCCAAAGCACGCAAGCGCTTCCAGTTCTCCAAGCGTTAATCATTTACCGCTTTCAAGAACAGATTTTTTTGGCAGGCCGGCGGCATAGCGCCGATACCGACACCAAAACAGCTCCCTCTCCTCAGAGTTTAGTATCTAAATCCCGCGGATGGACCGCGTTCCCTACCCCGGGGTTGTAATATCCAAAAGAACGTAAACAACTCTTTTACATAAAATGTCTACACCAACATTTGACCAGTTACTCGAAGCAGGTTGCCATTTCGGTCACCTCAAACGCAAATGGAATCCTGCAATGGCTCCTTACATTTTCATGGAGCGTAACGGTATCCACATCATCGATCTCTACAAGACAGCTGCCAAACTCGACGAAGCAGCAGCCGCTCTCAAGCAGATCGCAAAATCCGGCAAGAAGGTTCTCTTCGTAGCCACCAAAAAACAGGCCAAAGACGTAACCGCTGAAAAAGCTAAATCAGTAGGTATGCCCTACGTGATCGAACGCTGGCCCGGCGGTATGCTCACCAACTTCCCCACCATCCGCAAAGCTGTCAAGAAGATGGCTGCCATCGACAAAATGAAAGCCGACGGCACTTTCGATACCCTCTCAAAACGCGAGAAACTTCAGGTTCAGCGCCAGCGCGACAAACTCGAGAAAACTCTCGGTTCTATCGCCGACCTCAACCGTCTCCCCTCTGCTCTCTTTGTAGTTGACGTACTCAAAGAACACATCGCGGTAGCTGAGGCAAACCGTCTGGGTATACCCGTCTTCGCTATGGTCGACACCAACTCCGACCCCTCTGACATCGACTTCGTAATCCCCGCCAACGACGACGCATCCAAATCAATCGAGCTTATCCTCGACACTGTATGCGCTGCAATGGCCGAAGGTCTCGAAGAGCGTAAGGTAGAGAAAATCGACACAAAGGAAGCAGACGCTGAAGGCGCAGCTCCCCGTCGCGAACGTCGTCGCGCTGTTCGCCGCAACGACACTGAAGCTCCCGCAGCAGAAGCAGCAGAAGAGGCTCCCGCAGCAGAAGCAGCTGCAGAATAATGTGTTCTGACAGCAACAGACGAACGTTTACATAACATTTCCGTTTTAACACATTTCCGCAACTTGCCGCCGGACAGCGGTCAAACAAACTGTCCGGCGGCGAATACGGAATAACAATACACCAGAAAAGAATTATGGCAGTAACAATGGCCGAAATCACCAAGCTGCGCCACCTTACCAGCGCAGGCTTGATGGATTGCAAGAAAGCCCTTGCAGAAACCAACGGCGACATCGAAGCAGCTGTAGAGATTCTCCGCAAAAAAGGTCAGGCTGTAGCAGCCAAGCGCGAAGATCGTGTAGCAGCAGAAGGCTGCGTTCTTGCAAAGAACGAAGGCAACTTCGCCGCTATAGTAGCTCTTCAGTGCGAGACCGACTTCGTTGCTAAAAACGCAGGTTTCGTAGAACTCACCCAGAAACTTCTCGATCTCGCGGTAGCGAACCGCTGCAAGAGCATCGACGAACTCAAGGCTGTTTCCGTTGACGGTCGCACAGTAGCCGACCTCGTTGTAGAGGAAGGCGGTAAAACCGGCGAAAAGACAGAACTCGGAGCATACGAATACATCGAAGCACCCTCAACAACTTCATACAATCACCTTGGCAACAAGCTCGCAACCATCGTAGGTTTCAATCTCGAAGGTGTCGACTATCAGGTAGGCCGCGACGTAGCCATGCAGGTCGCTTCAATGAACCCTGTAGCCGTTGACCGCAACAGTGTTCCCCAGGCTACCATCGACGGTGAGCTCAGCGTCGCTATCGAGAAGACAAAAGAGGAGCAGGTACGCAAGGCAGTTGAGGCAGCTCTCAAGAAAGCCGGCATCAACCCCAACCTCGTTGACAGCGAAGACCACATCTCTTCAAACATCGCCAAAGGCTGGCTCACAGAAGAGGAAGCCGCCAAGGCCCGCACTATCGCAGCCGAGACAGGTGCAGCAAAAGCTGCCAACCTCCCCGAACAGATGATTCAGAACATCGCCCAGGGTCGTCTCAACAAGTTCTTCAAGGAGAACTGCCTCATGGAACAGGAGTTCATCAAAGATGGAAACCTTACAATTGGCAAATATCTCGAAGAGAACGCCAAAGGTCTTGCTGTAGCAGCTTTCAAGCGCGTTAATCTCAACGAAGACTAATTCCATACCCAAGCAGTCATAACAAACCTGCATAAATGCGTGGCTGTGTCGATGAAAAACGACACAGCCACATTTTTTTGAACTCCAGCCTCAACACGAGGATAATTTAAGAGGAAGGGGGTCAATGTATAAAACCGGTTAAAAAGTTAAATATTTACCATCGCGGCGCCTTTAGGCGCCGCGATGGTAAATATGCACTGGAATTCCGGATTGAGTCGTTTTAAGTGCTTGCCGTTTTTTCATGCAGCTAAGGTGTGCATCTTTGCGAATACTTTAACAACATACATTTTACGTTGACCCAGGAAGAGGCTACCGGTTGCCGGAATTTAAACCGGAGCGTGGTGAGATCGCTATTTGATCACGACATATGGCTGGATACCTCAGCAACAACGAGTATAAGCCTTTGCCGACACACATAGCCCCGCTATTATCCCCAATCTGAAACCGCTATCAAGTTCAATCAGCTCCATATCTCTCCACCCCGTTGTTGCGCCGTATTGTCGAAAACAACAGGAGCGATTCCACTGGGTGGAATCGCTCCTGACTTTATTTAATAAGAATTATTTCTTACTCTGCTACTACTTCAAAAGGAATCTCAACAGAAACTTCCTTATGGAGGTTTACTTTGGCTGTATACTTGCCAAGTTCCTTGACAGATTCCTTAAGCACGATAATACGACGGTCGATGTTGTGACCGAGCTTCTCAAGCGCTTCGGCGATCTGGATATTGTTAACAGAGCCGAAGATAGTGCCGTTGGCAGATGCTTTGGCACCGATTGTGAGAGCTACATCAGCGAGTGAAGCTGCAACTGCCTCGGCATCGGCCTTGATTTTGGCGAGCTTGTGGGCACGCTGACGCTGGTTCTCTTCAAGCTGCTTGAGGTTGGAGGGATTGGCGATAACTGCTTTGCCCTGAGGAATAAGGTAGTTACGTCCGTAACCGTCTTTAACTTCTACGATATCGTCCTTATAGCCAAGGTTCGTGATATCTTCTTTAAGTATAATTTTCATAATTGGGATGTCTGTGAAAGATTGGTGATTCGGTTCAAATACCGTAATTATTTCATCAAGTCGGTCACGAAAGGAAGAAGAGCGAGGTGACGGGCACGCTTAACAGCCTGAGCGACACGGCGCTGAAACTTCAGCGAGGTACCGGTGATGCGGCGGGGAAGAATCTTACCCTGCTCGTTGAGGAACTTCTTGAGGAATTCGGGATCTTTGTAATCGATGTATTTGATACCGCTGCGTTTGAAACGGCAGTATTTTTTCTTCTTGACATCCACTGACAGCGGAGTGAGGTAACGGATTTCTGATTGAGTCTGTGCCATTGTTTAGTCCTCCTTGGTTTCTACGGTTTCTTCTTTAGGTGCATTGGCTTTGGCGGCCTTGAGGTTGCGGCGCTTTGCTGCGTATTCTGCCGCATACTTGTCGTTGCGGAACACGAGGAAGCGGATCACACGCTCATCGCGACGGAAAGCTGTTTCGAGCTTCTTTACCAATGTGGGATCGCCGTCGAATTCAACGAGGGCATAAAAGCCTGTCGATTTCTTCTGAATGGGATAAGCGAGCTTGCGCAGACCCCAGATTTCTTCGTTCACGATAGCTGCACCGTTGTCGGTAAGCACTTTTGTGAACTTGTCTACCGCTTCCTTCATCTGAGCATCAGACAAAACGGGAGTTAAAATGAAAACGGTTTCGTAGTGGTTCATTTGAAACTTTTGTTTTGAGAAAAATTGTTATTGCTATCGGTATGGACGCCAAAGGCCCAAAACCGGGTGCAAAGTTAGCGTTTTTTTTTCTCATTACCAAATGTTTCCGAAGCCATTTCAGGAAACTGCATCAAAATAGCCGAAATAACCGGATTCCGGCCTCGTTGGAGCATCGCTACTATCCAAAGAGATGCCCACTGGTATGATTACCGACGGGAGAATTTACGGAAAAATGAACTTACCTTGCGGGTTATTCCGAATGCGACCATTGCTATGTCGGCATAGCGCATTATATTCTGGAAACCGCTTACAACTCCCGCTACGGTTGTCTCCTCTTTTTTAGCCTGACGCGAGACCGTCATTCTCAGCCGCTCCTGGGCTATATCTATTTTCAGGCGGTTCACTACTCGACGATAGCGGAGTTCCTCGAGAGTATATCCCCTGAATCCATGTTTTTTATGCCTGAGAGCAGACTTCTTTTCGCCAGGAAGGCCGTTGTTGAATTCAACGTGTGTCTCGATGATTTCCTCCGGCGTCCGGTAGCTGTCAACCTTATTGCTGTAAGAATAGGAGGCACCGCTCCCCTCGGATATGATATTCTGTTGTGTTGTCATAATCTCACTCGGTTAATACGTTCTATCATTTCTTTTCTTCTTCTGACTGCTCCTTAGCCGGATGGTCATGCTCGAAGACCAGACGGCTTACAAAACGCGCTATGGGATCAATGATAAGCGTTTTACGCAGCAGGATCACAAGCAATATGACAACCATAAACATTCCGCAGCAGATGGCATAGCATGCCCATTGCGGAAGTACGAGTGCGAGCAACTGAACTATTGCTCCGGAAAGGAAAGCCAATGCGAAAATACCAAACACCAGAAGAATGATGAGCAACACCGCGGATGAGAATACCACTGTGAGTTTCTCGGAGACAGTAAGCCTTACATTGTCAAGATAGAGCCTTGCAAGTCTCGCGAGTTGTTCTTTCAAACTTGAAATCGTATTATGTATATTCCCTGTCATATTCATAAACAAGTAGTTGCGAGGACATATAATCGGATTCAACGCATATTTACTGACCGCCTCCCCGCTGAATGTCGGGTCATGTCTGAACCAGATTGCAGAAAATGGTGAAAGGCGAACCAGAGGTTGCCGGATTCGTCTTCCACCCTATATTCATTTTTATAGAAACCAATGGGAAATACACGAATGTGTTTCCCACGCGAAGAAACATCAGTCTTTCTTTATTTCCGCTGCTATTTCCTCTACAAGCTCCTCAAGCTCTTCCTGTTTGGTATATTTGCATACGCCATACTTCTTAAGAAGCTGACGAATCTGACGACGCACGTCCTCCCCCTTTTCAGGAGCGAAAAGCAGCGCGGAACCTGCGCCTACTATAGCGCCGCCGAGGAAAGCATATAAAAGGTTTAATGATCTCATATCTCTGAAGTTTAGTTGTTGATATTTATCTGCGAATTATTTCTGTACCTCTTCCTGAAGTTCCTCCACAAGGCGATCAAGTCTCGAGCGTTTTACGTTGAGACCTTTCGACTTAAGGAAATCTGCGATCTCATCGCGGAGATCATCACCTTTTTTGGGAGCGAAGAGCAGCCCGAGTGAAGCGCCGACAAGTGCGCCTCCGACTACAGCGAATACTATATCGATATTCTTCATAACTGATTGTTTTTAGTGTTATATGTTTTAAATTTTATTTGTCGTACACTCTTATAACAAACCTCTGCCAGAATAGTTTTCCGTAAGTACTGCATTTCCACAAATATAGCAAAAAAATCTTTAACAATTTCTTAATAAGCACCATATTGGCTAACTTTGTAATAAATTCCACCAATATATACAGGCCATCGCATACTCCTGTATGTCATACGGCAATGACATATATCATGAACAAAAAATCTGCAAAAAACGATTCCGCAATACTTAAGACTGCCATACCCATCTCGGAAACAGGGGTCATAACCGTGCGGGGTGCGAGAGTTAACAACCTCAAGAATGTAAACCTCACCATTCCACGCGGTAAACTGATTGTTATCACCGGATTGTCCGGATCGGGCAAATCATCGCTGGCATTCGATACGATATATGCCGAGGGGCAGCGCCGCTACGTGGAAAGTCTATCCGCCTATGCCCGCCAGTTTCTTGGTAAAATGCATAAGCCTGAGGCCGATTATATAAAGGGGCTCCCCCCTGCCATCGCCATTGAGCAAAAAGTCAACACCCGCAACCCGAGAAGTACAGTAGGCACATCTACCGAAATCTACGACTATCTGCGGCTGCTGTTCAGTCGCATAGGCCGGACATATTCACCTGTAAGCGGCGAAGAAATACGCCGCCATACGGTTACGGATGTCGTCAACACGGCTCTAGCCTACCCCGAAGGCACACGCATAGCCGTTGTAGCTCCCCTGCATATACCCCAGGGACGCAAACTGACGCAACACCTCGAGGTGCTGCGCCAGGGCGGATACTCACGCCTCTACCGCGACGGTAGCTTTATCGGATTTCAGGATGTGACAGATGCCACTTCCGGGGAAGATCATGAAAAATATGAACTTCTGATAGACCGTCTCGCCGTAAGCAACGATCAAGACGAGAAGTCGCGCCTTGCCGACTCGGCGGAAACAGCCTTCTTTGAGGGCGCCGACAGTTGCGTACTGATAGTCTGGAGCCCTGACGGCAGCATAAAGCGTCATGAATTCTCGAAGCGTTTCGAGGCTGACGGGATCACATTTATCGATCCGTCCGACCTGCTTTTTAACTTCAATAATCCCTATGGAGCTTGTCCGCGATGCGAAGGATTCGGCAAATGTCTCGGTATTGACGAACGCCTCGTTATACCCAATTCGGCCCTTTCGGTATATGACGACGCAGTGGCATGCTGGCGTGGCGAAAAGATGGGTGAATGGAAACGTGAGTTCATAAGTGTGGCGTCGCGTGCCGGCTTTCCGATCCACCGCCCCTACTGCGAACTCACTGACAAAGAAAAAGACATGCTCTGGCACGGCATTCACGGGTTCAGCGGTATCGACGGGTTCTTCAAAATGGTTGAGCAAAACCAGTATAAGGTACAGTATCGGGTGATGATGGCGCGATACCGGGGTAAAACCATATGTCCCGAATGTCACGGTAGCCGTTTGCGTAAAGAAGCATCGTATGTGAAAATCGCCGGAAAAACAATTTCCGACCTTGTGCGTCTCCCGGTTTCCGACTTGCTTGAATGGTTCGGCTCGCTTGAACTTACGGAACACGAAAACGCTGTTGCACGCCGCTTGCTCACGGAAATCACCAACCGATTGAAATTTCTGGTTGATGTCGGCCTTGAATACCTTACTCTCGACCGCCTCAGTTCCACACTATCTGGTGGAGAAAGCCAACGCATAAATCTCGCGACATCGCTCGGCTCGTCCCTTATCGGTTCTCTGTACATTCTTGATGAGCCGAGTATCGGCCTTCATTCGCGCGACACACAGAAACTGATCGGAGTGTTGAGGAAGTTGCAAAGTCTCGGCAACACTGTCATTGTTGTGGAACACGATGAAGAGATTATGGAAGCCGCAGACTGGATAATAGATGTCGGTCCGCAAGCCGGACGCCTCGGAGGTGAGATCGTATATGAAGGATCTGTCGACGGACTTGACAAGGCCGTAAACAGTTACACCGCGAAATACCTCACAGGCAAACTGGAAATACCACTCCCCTCCTCACGCCGGAAATGGAGCAGCTATATTGAAGTTTGCGGGGCTATGGAACATAACCTTAAAAACATCGATGTCCGCTTCCCGCTCGGAGTAATCACTGTCGTGACGGGCGTCAGCGGTTCCGGAAAGTCAACCCTGGTGCGCGACATTCTTTACCGCGCCCTGCTTAGGCAGTTAGGTGAGGCAACTGATGCCCCGGGAGCCTTCCGAGAACTCAGAGGCGATATCGGCCGCATCGCAGCTGTGGAATTTGTAGACCAGAATCCAATAGGAAAGTCTACGCGCTCCAACGCCGCCACCTACCTTAAAGCATACGACGAGATCAGACAGCTTTTCGCTGATCAACAGGGCGCACGTCAGATGGGCTTCTCCCCGGCATATTTCTCATTCAATACCGAGGGAGGAAGATGCGAGGAGTGTAAGGGAGAAGGCTCCATAACCATCGAGATGCAGTTCATGGCCGACATAACGATTCCTTGCGAGGCATGCGGAGGCAAGCGTTTCAAGCGCGATGTTCTCGAGATTGAATACCGGGGGAAGAACATATACGATATTCTTGACATGACCGTCAACCAGGCGATTGAATTCTTCTCTGAGACAAATGGTACCGTCGAGAAGCGGATTGTCAGACGTCTGAAGCCGCTTCAGGACGTTGGCCTGGGATATATCAAGCTCGGCCAATCGTCATCAACGCTTTCAGGAGGCGAAAATCAGCGTGTTAAGCTTGCATATTTCCTCGCGATGGAAAAACATGAGCCAACCATGTTCATATTCGATGAGCCTACAACCGGGCTGCATTTCCACGATATAAATCTTCTCATGGATTCATTCAACCGCCTGATTGCGCAAGGCCATACAGTAGTGATTATCGAACACAACATGGATGTGATCAAATGTGCGGACCACATCATAGACCTCGGTCCGGAAGGAGGAGCTGCCGGAGGTTGCCTTGTTGCTTGCGGAACTCCCGAAGAAGTTGCCCGCGACTCGTCGTCCCATACCGCACGATATCTCCTTCCTAAACTCAAGAAACTCTGAATAGCTTCAGACAATAAATCAGCAGCCCCGCGGAAATTTCCGCGGGGCTGCTGATTTATTAAAGGCTCTGCCGGAGAGCGTGTTTATCCGATGAATGCGAACAGGCTGCTCGAAGATGCAGCTTCCATTATAGAATCGTAGAAGAAGCTTACTATACCAAGCCCGACGATACCGGCGACCGTAATCCAAAGTCCAAGACGTTCGCTGCATGCCGAGCGGAATGTCGCGATCTGCGGTTCCTCAGGAGAAATATACATAGCCTTCACCACAAGCAGATAGTAGTAAAGCGAGATGATTGTATTGATCAGCGCTATGAGCACCAGTACGTATATCGCTACCGAACCTTGATTGATGGCAGAGGTAAAGATAAAGAATTTGCTGAAGAAACCGGCAAAAGGAGGAATACCGGCAAGCGAGAACATGGCGAGCATCATAGAGCATGCCAGCCATGGATTGGTGCGCGACAGACCGTTGTAATCGGTCATCTCTACCTTTCCTGTCTGATTTTCGATAGCTCCGATAACTCCGAAAGCCGCGAGATTCGAGAAGATGTAGACAAGAATATAATACATCATTGCTGCCATACCCATCTCGTTGCAACCCACGATACCGAGCATAATGTAGCCGGCCTGAGAGATTGATGAAAAAGCAAGGAAGCGCTTCATGTTCTTCTGACGGATTGCAAAGAGGTTACCGACCGTAATGGTAAGAATAATGAGCGCGTAAAGCATCCATTCCCATACCATGGAGTAGAACTGTCCGAAACACTGAACCAGAATCACGAGGAACGCAAAAGCCGCAGCTCCTTTTGAGATTACCGAAAGATAAGATGTTACCGATGTGGGCGCACCCTGATAAACATCGGCTGTCCAGAGATGGAAAGGAACAAGCGAAAGCTTGAAGCCCACACCCGAGATCACAAATGCCAGCGCTACGATGAGCAAAGCGTTGTATCCGGAACCAAGCTGAAGCGCTATGTCATGGAAATAGAGCGAACCGGCGAGGCCGTAGACAAACGACAGACCCATCATGAATACCGCCGAGGAGAAAACCGCTGTCAACATATATTTGATAGCAGCCTCATGGCTCTCGTAACGGTTCTTATCGAATGCAACCATCGCAGCCAGCGGAAGCGATGCCGATTCGAGACCGATTACGAACAGCAGGAAGTGACGGGCGGAAATCATAAGATACATGCCGAACAATGTCACGAGCAGAAGCTCATAGAACTCACCGCGACGCATGATCATCAGTTCGCCGTTTGCCCACTTGCACGACTGAATCAGTACGATAAGAACACCTACATTGAGGATATTCTTAATCATTGAACATACCGGAGATGTTGAATACATGCCAGCGAACGCGTCCACAGTACCGCTGTTGCCCCAAAGGAAACTTGCAGCCGTGAAAAGCAGGAAAAGTATTGTTGTGAAACCCGCGGTGGCATTAAGTGCCTTCTTGGGCATAAAAGTGTCATACAGGAATACCAGAAGGAAGACTATCAGCAGCCCTATCTCCTGTCGCATTGCGAGAAACTGAGAATAATCCATTTTAATTTACGATTGGGATATTCAACTTAGTTCAGACCGATGGCGCGGAATATTTCCGGGCTGAAGGTGAAACGTATTAACCACTCGAAAAAGTTGGGGAAACAACCGATGCCGGCCACACATATGATTAGTGTGATAGTCGAGAGACGTTCCCACCATGTCGCGTCAGTGAGCGTCAGGTGGTGTTCATCGTAAACCGGACCGAACAGGAGCTTGCCAACTGTACGCAGGATATATACCGCGGTGATCACGATCGAAGAACATGCAAGAATGGTGAACACACGGTGGAACATATCTGTATGCTGGAAAGAACCCACAAAAATCGTCATTTCCGCCACGAAGCCGCTCAGACCGGGAAGACCGAGCGATGCCATACCGGCTATCACATAACCGACACCAAGGAAAGGAAGAATCTTCATCAGACCACCCATAAGACGGATATCACGCGTATGTGTACGTCCGTAAATCATACCGATCAACGCGAAGAACAAGGCAGTCATAAGACCATGCGAGAGCATCTGCATGATGGCACCTGTGAGCGCTGTTGTGTTTATCATCAGGATGGCGAAGAGAACCATACCGCAGTGCGATACCGACGAGTAAGCGTTGATATATTTGAGGTCAGTCTGCACACATGCGGAGAACGCACCGTAAACGACCGAAATCCCCGTGAGGATAAGGAATATCCAGGCCAGATCCTGAGCCGCGGTGGGCATCAGATACATCGCCACGCGGAAGCATCCGTAACCGCCGAGCTTCATAAGCACACCGGCATGGAGCATCGACACTGCTGTCGGAGCGCAGGCATGACCGTCGGGGCTCCATGTGTGGAAAGGGAACATGGCACCAAGCACACCGAAACCTACAAAACACATCGGGAAGAGGAAATACTGCCAGCCCTTGCTTATGGCATCGTTCCGGGCGATTTCGAGCAGATTCCATGTAAGCTGTCCGCCTTCGGGAGCCGAATGGTAATAAATTCCGATAAGGCTGAGCATAAGGAATGCCGATCCACCCATAAGCATAAGGGTGAGCTTCATTGCGGAATACTCTTTGCGACCTGTTCCCCACTGACCGATCAGAAGGTACATCGGGATAAGGGCGACCTCATAAAACATGAACATGGTGAACAGGTCGATGCTGATGAAGAAGCCGAATACCCCCGTACTAAGAAGCAGAAGCCACATGAAGAAATGACGGATATTGTCGATTTTCCAGGATGCGAACGATCCTGCGAAAACGATTATCGACGAAAGAAGAATCATCGCTACCGATACGCCATCTACACCCACTGCAAGATGGATGTTGAGTGGAGCAAACCATACCCAGCTCCCTGTATAGAGCATCTCGGCGGTTTCGCCCGCGTTACGAAGCGCGATGTAATCAACCAGCAGCCACACCGAAAGCGCAAGCAGAGCCAGCGAACCCGTTACGGCAACTGTACGCACCGCCTTTTCAGAGCGGCACAGCGCGAATCCCCCGAGCATCAGCAAGGGGATAATCACGAAATAAATCAGTATATTCGAAAACATTGCTGTTACTATATTTTGTCTGTGATTCTCAAGATTGGTTCACGCATATATGGCTCAGAGGAGGCAAATGGCTGTAATCGCTCCGAGCAGGAGGGCACCTGCGAGATAATACCATACATACATCTGGATGTTGCCCGACTGAAGACCGCGGATGGCATATGATACCTTCTGGGTAACGAGAGCCAGACCGTCCATGGCACCGTCGATGATATGGCGGTCGAACCATGCGATAGGCTTCGAGATACATCCGAAAATAATCTTATGGGTGATGAACATATAAAGCTCATCCCAATAGAAGCGATGGTGACACCAGCGCCAGAGATTGGGAAGCATATTCTTCATCTTCTCGGGCAGAGGATTCTCTTTCTTATACATCACCGTAGCTATCGCGATAGCGATGATTGCCACAACAAGGCTTATCGATGCCACACTCCAGTCGAGAGCCGCGAGGTTAGTGAAGAAATTCACGTTGTCGAACATCTCATGTCCGTTCCATGTCACGAGATTGCCCATCGGGACAAAGCCTGCGAAGACTGAAACTACCGCGAGGATTACCAACGGAAGAGTCATTGTCCAGGGCTGATCGTGGGGAGCATGATGTCCTTCGGGAATCTTATGTTCCTTCCACCAGAATATAAGGTAATACAGGCGGAACATATAGAAAGCTGTCAGACCGGCAACCGCCGACATCCACACATACCATAATGTCGATTGACCAAGCGTAGCGGTGAGGATCTCATCTTTCGAGAAGAAACCTGCGAAGGGGATGATACCTGCGATTGCCAGACAGCCGATAAGGAATGTGATATGGGTGACCGGCATATATTTGCGGAGACCGTGCATGGCGGTATAGTCGTTTGACCCGATAGCATGAATCAGAGCGCCTGCACAGAGGAACAGGAGCGCCTTGAACATCGCATGGGTGAAGAGATGGAACATGGACGCCATATATCCCAGCCCATGATGGAACTCCGGACGGGCAACGCCGAGTGAAACCATCATGAATGCAATCTGAGAAATAGTAGAGAACGCAAGTACACGCTTTATGTCGATCTGTGTGCAGGCAACCATCGCAGCATATAAAGCCGTGAGCGCGCCTACGACAGTTATGATCTCAAGCGACATCTCCTCCATCAGATAGAGAGGGAACAGACGAGCCACAAGGTAAACACCTGCCACAACCATGGTAGCTGCGTGAATTAGGGCTGACACAGGTGTCGGACCCTCCATCGCATCGGGCAGCCATATATGGAGCGGCATCATGGCTGATTTACCCATACCACCCATAAAGATAAGGACAAGAGCCCAGGTGAGAACCGAACCGCCCATGAACACAGGCGCCGCGGAGGTCGCGAAGATATTCTTTATTGAAGCGGCTGTAGCCTCGCTGACCTGATATACACCGTCGGCAACTTCAACTGAAGTCAAATCCGTAAAATTGAAAGTGCCCGTGTAGAACGACAGGATCAGAATACCGATGAGGAAGCCGAGATCGGCGAAACGAGTTACTATAAATGCTTTCTTAGAAGCGGATACTGCCGACGGTTTGGTGTAATAGAAACCGATGAGCAGATATGATGAAGCACCCACAAGCTCCCAGAAGATATACATCTGGAAGATATTGGTGGCGACAACCAGACCGAGCATCGAGAAGCTGAAAAGCGACAGGAACGCATAGAAACGCTGGAAGCCCTTCTCCCATACTCCATGATGGTCGCGCATGTAGCCGTTGCTGTAAAGATGAACCATAAACGAAATGGTGGTGATCACAACCAGCAGCAGAGCCGAAATCGGGTCAAGAAGGAATCCCAGACGGATTACCAGCTGAGGTGTGAAAGCCAGCCAGTCGTAGTTGAAGATCACAGCCTGCAGGCGTGTATGAGCCTCGGCATCTACAAACGACGGGTTACCGGAGAAGAAATAGGTGAACGACACAATATAGGCCAGCACCATCGTGGTGCCCATGCCCGCGGTACCAAGAATGCCAGCCAGACGGTGGCTCATCTTGTGGCCCATAAGCCCCAGTACCATAAACATGGCAAGCGGGAGGGCAAGGATAATAATTGGTATGACAGGTTGCATATCGGCGCTATCTCATTAATGTTTCATTTTACTTACGTCGCGCACGTCGATATTCTCCGACACGCGGAATACGTTGATGATAATCGCAATGGCAAGGGCTGTCTCAGCTGCGGCAAGAGCTATTGCAAACAGCGTGAAGAACATACCCTCCATCTCACCAGGGAATAAGAAGCGGTTGAATACCACGAAATTGATATCTACTGCATTCAGCATCAACTCAAGCGAGATAAGAATGGCAATCATGTTGCGGCGGGTGATAAAGCCATAGACACCGCAGCAGAACATGATAAGGCTCGGTATAAGATAATAAATCATTGTCAGTTCCATGATCGTTCTCCCTCCTTTATCGTTTGCGGGCGATGACTACGCCACCGATTATACATGCCAGCAACAATACACTTATGGCTTCGAACGGAAGGAGATATTCTCCATGACCCGTTCCCATAAGTGCCGTGCCGATTTCATTCATCAAGGGGTTGTCGCCCGAAGGTGTCGCCGTAAGGAACGACACACGGCTTACAAGCGCATACCCTGCCACGAGCAACATGGCAAGCGCCCCGGTAAGGCCGAGCGCACGCTTCTTTGAGGCTAACTTTGCGCTGTTGTCGCCCGGTTTGCTCGTAAGCAATATGGAGAAAACGAACAACACCACTATACCGCCTGCGTATACCGCTATCTGAACCGCACCCAGAAACTCATAATCGAGCTTGAAATATAGAGCCGCGGTTGCGAACAGGGCAAACAGCAAGTAAGTGGCCGCACGCAGAATTTTGCGTGTGGTGACAGCAAGCACCGAGAAAACGACAATCGCCAGAGCAATTACCGCATATACGATGATACTTCCTACTGATTCCATAGATCTATGTTACTTTTTTGTTTCTTCTGAATTCTTGGCCGCAGCAGCTTTTTCAGCTTTCAGGCGAGCCGCTTTTTCAAACGCCGCGCGGAGTTTGGCTTGCTTTTCAGGATCGCCGGCGGCAGCCTCGATAGCTTTGAGAGCTTTCTCGTCAAGCTGCACTGGAGCGGCGGGAGTGGCAGCGGCGGCAGCCTCGGCCTTGCGTTTTTTCTCCTCCTCAAATTTCGCACGCTGCTCCGGAGTAGGCTCCGGCTCAGGCTTCTCAGGGAGATAGTTCAACTGCTTAACAAGCTTACTGCGGGTAAACACCGCCTGCTCGAAATCATTGCTGAAACGAATGGCATCCGTGGGACATGTCGTCACACACAGCTGGCAGAACGTACAACTCCCGAGATCGTAGATATAGCGGTCGAGTTTCTTTTTTTTCTTACCGTCCCAGGTCTCCACCATCTTGGTCTCTACATTGATGGTACCGTTCGGACAATTACGCTCGCATGTGCCGCAGGCTATGCATTTGTGGTTGCCCTCCGCGTCGTAGATAAACTCTAATGTAGCACGGAAGCGTTGTGCCACGTGCATACTGTCGCGGTTCTCAGGGTATCTTTCCGTTATCTTAGGGGTGACAAATTCCTTGCCGGTAACCTCAAGACCCTTTATCAGGCTTGAGACACCCTTCCCTAAGGATGAAAAATATTCTTTTACACTACCCATTTTAATATTATAAAACGTACAAAATTACTCTTTCATATATATATTTCAGAGGTGCCGGATCAACCGCGCCCCTATGTATCGCCTATTCGTTAGCGCACCTGACCTCCGAGAATATCAAGCAACTCGGTTGTGATTGCCTGTTGGCGCAGCTTATTGAATTCCAGATTCAGTTGCTCGCGGAGCTTTTTGGCATTGTCGTTGGCACTTTGCATGGCCATCACGCGCGCCGCCTGTTCGCTGGCTCTATTTTCGGTGAACACATCCTGCACCATGGCGAGAAGATACATTGGCAGGATATGCGTGAATATCACTTCGGCCGACGGTTCGAACAGATAAGGTCTGGCACTCCCCATGGCCGATGATTCGGCAAAGGCGTCATACGTGACAGGCAGAAGCTGATGATGCTCCAGGCGCTGGCGGCTCACACTCTTGAACGACATATACAGCATGTCGACACGATCGTAAGTCCCGCCGGTAAAACTATCGCGTAAGCTCCACGCGAAATCGCGCACCGCCGTATCGGAACTCTTGGAATCCACTCCCTCGGGAACGGCCACTGTCACGCCGGAGATCCGGAGCTTGGCTGCGGCCTTAGCCAACTTGCTACCTACCGGAATCACGGTGATGGTGGTTTCTGCTCCGAATGTCTCGCGATATTGAGTTAACTGCTGAATGAGCTGCTTGAAGATATTGACATTATAGGCACCACACAGACCGTCGTCAGACCCCCATACCACAACAGCTATATTCTCCGTGGGACGCGCCGTCATTAGCGGTGACGAGAATGTCGCATCGGAATTAAGCAGATTGGCAATTATTGTCTCTATCTGGTCACGGAACGGCCGAAGCTGCTTCAAAGCCAATTCGGCCTTGTGCATCTTGGCCGACGAAATCATCTTCATGGCACCGGTGATTTTCTCCGACGATGCCACTGAGCCTATTCGTCCCTTTAATTCTCTTAGTGTTGCCATTTACGGTCAATAAAATTCTTTTGTGATAATCCTCGGTTAATAAAACAGAGTGTTTTCAATCGGCATACCGGGCGGCAACTTCATTTGCAGCAGCCGTCAGTTTTGCGGTGCAGTCGTCTGTCAGCTTTCCGCCACGGATCACATAAAGTACGTCAGCCTGATATTTTGCATGCAGAAGCTGAAGAAGAGCATCCTGGAATTCTGCAACCTTATCCACCGGAACATTACTCAGCAGACCATTTACACCGCAGAATATCACGGCAACCTCCTCCTCTACTGCCCAGGTCTTATACTGAGGCTGAATGAGCAGACGCTCGTTTTTACGGCCACGGTCGATCACGCGTGCTGTCACCGGATCGATATCACCGCCGAACTTTGTAAACGATTCCAGCTCGCGGAACTGAGCCTGGTCGATCTTTAATGTACCGGCCACCTTCTTCATCGACTTGATCTGTGCGTTACCACCCACGCGGCTCACGGAGATACCTACGTTGATGGCAGGACGTATACCACGGTTGAAGAGAGCGGTCTCAAGATAGATCTGGCCGTCTGTGATTGATATCACATTGGTCGGGATATATGCAGAGACATCGCCGGCTTGTGTTTCGATAATTGGGAGAGCCGTGAGCGAACCGCCACCTTTCACCATCGGCTTGAGTACGGCGGGAAGGTCGTTCATCGATTCGGCTACCTCCTGATTGTCGATAATTTTTGCAGCACGCTCGAGCAAGCGCGAATGCAGATAGAAAATATCACCCGGATAAGCCTCGCGACCGGAAGGACGCTTCAGGATAAGCGAAATCTCACGATATGCCACAGCCTGTTTTGAAAGATCATCGTATACGATGAGAGCATCGCGGCCGGTATCGCGAATATACTCGCCGATAGCGACTCCAGCGAACGGCGAATAATAGCGCATAGCGGCAGAGTCCGAAGCCGACGCTGCCACCACACATGTATAGTCGAGCGCACCATGCTGACGAAGCGTCTCCACAAGCGCTGCGATTGACGACGCCTTCTGACCGATCGCTACATAGATACAGTATACAGGCTTACCCTCCTCAAAATTTTTACGCTGGTTGATTATCGTGTCGATCGCGATGGCTGTCTTGCCGATCTGGCGGTCGCCGATGATAAGCTCGCGCTGACCACGGCCGATGGGAACCATCGCGTCAACAGCCTTTATACCGGTCTGGAGAGGCTGGTTTACTGGCTGACGGAAGATAACCCCCGGCGCCTTACGCTCAAGAGGCATAAGGATACGATCCCCTTCGATAGGACCGCGACCGTCGATTGGCTCACCGAGAATATTTATTACGCGACCGAACACTCCCTCACCTACGGGAATGGAAGCAATCTCACCGGTACGGCGAACAGACATGTTTTCTGTAACCTTGTTAACATCGTTGAGCAGAATCACACCAACGTTACTTTCCTCAAGGTTGAGCGCCACGCCTTTCACACCGTTTTCAAACTCCACTAACTCGTTGGCACAAACATTGTCGAGACCATAGACATGGGCAACGCCGTCGCCGACATTAAGCACAGTGCCTACCTCCTCGAATGCCACCGTCCTGTTGACGTTCTCGAGTTGCTGCTTTAAAACTTCTGATATCTCGCTTGGATTAATCATTCTGTAGTGATTATATAAGGTAAGAGAGTATTCTTAATTTCTTTTCTGTTAACGGGTGAGCCTTTCACAGCTACACTCCTAAATAACTTTTCTATGTTGGATTCTGGTCAGCCGAGCAGTTTTAAACGAAGCTGTTCAAGCTGATTCTTCACTGAAGTATCGAGTTTCTCGGAATCTATTGTCACGGTGAAACCGCCTATCAGTTCCGGATCCACCTTAAAGGTGTATTCCATCGTACCCCCGTTCAGATGAGAAACTATAAGCTGCTTAAGCCTGTTTTCTTCCGCTTCTGCCATTTTGGCAGCTGCCGTCACCGTCACACGATAGATATTGTTCGCCTTGCGGTAATCATCGCAATATGAGCGGGCTATGTCGCGAGCCAAATCCAGACGTTCGTTCTTCTTGAGAAGTTGAAGAAAATCCGAGAACGTCGAATCCGAAGCCGACGCACCTGATGCCGTCATGAGCAGCTCAATCTTCTTGTCGGAAGCGATGAACGGATTGGAGAGCGTATTCTGAAGCGCGGGACATGAGGCAAAACTGTCGTACAGGGTGTTCGATAGCTGATATATCCTCTTGTCATCGTGGCGCTCTATGGCGACTTTCAGCAATGCCTTGGCATACCGCCGTGGAATCAGACCGTCATTCATATTCAAATGTTTGGTTGGTTACTGGATTACCTGATGAAAGTCCGCTCAGTTACTCTTTTCTATCTCGTCGAGAAGCGAATTCACCAAACGCTGCTGAGCCTCTGTATCCTTAAGCTGTTCGCGGGTAACCTGATCGGCTATAGCGAGCGCGTACCGGCTCACCTCATCGCGAAGGCTTTGTTCAGCTTCCTTACGGCTTTGCTCGATACTCTGTTTGGCACTGTCCATCACTTTCTGCGCTTCTTTCTTGGCCTCGTCGCGTGCCTCCTCGATGATCTGCGTTTTCATCTTGTTGGCTTCAGCTATGATGTCGGCTTGCTGGTGGCGGGCCTCAGCCACAAACTGCTGGGCCTGCTGCTGGGCAGTGTCAAGCTGCGATTTTGCATTCTGGGCATATTCGACCCCCTTCTCGATCAGGTCAGCGCGGCTGTCCACACCTTTGAGAATCGCAGGCCATGCGTATTTCCACAAAATGAACAGGAGGATCGCAAAAGCCACGAACATCCAGATTGTCAAACCGAAATCTACTTTAAAAAGTTCCATAAACGTCTTGTAAAAGATTCGTTGTGTTTAGGGCTCCGTCTATGGCGACGGATTCGTTAAGAAAAAAGTAAAGCGACCGGCATAGAGCCTTTGTCTGAGCCACCGCATCGCGCGGTGCGGAGACATAGCTGTATCTCCGCACACGCCGGTTGCGGACGTAACATTTTTGCCGGCAAGAACATTAATACCTGCCGCATCAAGATATCAAACGAACAGAGCGAGTACAGCTACAATTACAGCGAACAGTGCTACACCTTCTACAAGAGCGGCGATCACAATCATGTTCGAGCGGATGTCGCCGGCAGCCTCGGGCTGACGTGCGATAGCTTCCATTGCAGATGAACCAATCTTACCGATACCGATACCGGCTGCGATGGCTGCGATACCAGCGCCGATAGAAGCGCCAAGACCTACAAGAGCTTCTGCTGCTAAAATCAATCCTAACATAGTTGTTGTTTGTTTTTTGAAAGTTATTTATGATTTGTTATTTATTTCATTTCTATAGACCGGATTATTTGGCCGCCGCTACTGAAGGAGCATCAGCTTTGCCACCGGCTGTTTCTTCCCGCTTGCGATCCTCTTTCTCATGATGCTCTTCCTGAGCCAGCGAGATAAAGATCGTTGAAAGCATAGTAAACACATACGCCTGAATGAAACTGACAAGCACATCGATCAGAAGCATGAATACCGAAAACACCACTGATACCACAGAAGTCCCGGCTGCAACGGCATATCCCATAGCGCCAAAGATAAATATCAGAAGCGTAAGAACCAGCACGATCATATGGCCACCCATCATATTGGCAAACAGACGCACCGTAAGAGCTGCCGGCTTCGTAAACATACCGAAAATCTCTATCACAGGCATGATGGGAAGGGGGCACTTCAACCACAATGGCACATCCGGCCAGAAGATTTCTTTCCAATAATGCTTGTTGCCGAAGCAGTTTGTCATGATAAACGTCATTATGGCGAGTACCATCGTCACCGCTATATTGCCGGTCACATTCGCTCCACCGGGGAACACCACTATAAGACCCAGAAGGTTCATAAAGAAGATGAAAAAGAATACCGTGAGAAGATAAGGCGCGAATTTCGGCGCCTTATCCTTGAGGGTAGACTTAATAACACCGTCATATATAAATGTCACAAGGCTCTCGATCGCACCACGCGTTTTACGGGGCGCCTTGAAAGGATTCCTGCGATGCCAGCGGGCCAGATCGATAAGTAACCATAACACAATCAGACATGCGATAAATATCGCACAAACATTTTTGGTTATAGAAATATCCAAGGGCTTAGATTCCTTGCCATCCACTATTTCCACAAGCTTTCCTTTATACTCCCCCTCCTGAGCTATACGGAATGTGGCATTACCGTCCACATACGTATCTCCCCCCGTAACACGGGATGAAGAGAAAATATGAAGTCCGTCGGTGCCAAATACGATAATGGGAAGAGGTATCCGCTTGTGATGGTTAAAGGGAACTTCCCAGCCGTAAGCGTCGCCGAGATGCTCGAAGATAATCTCCTTAAGATCAGGTTTCTCCTCTTCGGCATGCTCCCTTGCATTGTCAAGCTGTCCGGCGATGTCCTCCTCAACGATGTTCCCGCTTCCGGCAACCTCTGCTCTACAGAAGACCGAAAGAGAAATCATCAGAGTCAATATCAAAAGAATACGCTTCATTTCGTTACTTTAACGGATAGTGATTGGTTCTGAATATGATATGCCATCAATAGATACACACCGAAACCACATCATTGTCTACATCAGCTATGCCCCCTGCCACATCCACAGAATGCTCCTCGGAATCGAGTTTATACACAATCTTGCCGCTGACAAGCGTCGACACAATCGAAGCGTGATGAGGAAGCACCGTAAAACGCCCCATCTCACCAGGAAGCGTGACAGAGGCCGCCTCCCCCTCGAAAAGTATCTTTTCGGCAGAAATTATTTTCAGTGTCATCGTGTAGATCGGATGCTAAAGTTGAGTAGTTAATATTATGCCTTCACTTCGGCAAGCATCTTCTTGCCTTTTTCGATGGCTTCGTCGATGGTGCCAACATTCAGGAATGCCTGTTCGGGATACTGATCCATCTCGCCCGAGAGAATCATCTTGAAACCGCGGATAGTCTCGCTCAGCGGAACCATCACACCGGGCAGACCGGTAAACTGCTCTGCGACATGGAAAGGCTGCGAGAGGAAACGCTGCGCACGGCGGGCACGCGAAACCACCAACTTATCTTCGTCAGAAAGTTCATCCACGCCGAGAATAGCGATAATATCCTGAAGCTCGTTATATTTCTGGAGAAGCTGCTTGACAGCCTGGGCCGTGTTGTAATGTTCTTCACCGATGATATTGGGATCGAGAATTCGCGAAGTCGATTCCAGAGGATCCACTGCAGGATAGATACCAAGCTCGGAAATCTTACGGCTCAACACGGTTGTCGCGTCAAGGAAGCTGAACGTGGTTGCAGGAGCGGGGTCTGTCAAGTCGTCGGCCGGCACGTAGATAGCCTGAACCGATGTGATCGAACCGTTCTTCGTAGAGGTGATTCGTTCCTGAAGAGATCCCATCTCCGACGCAAGTGTAGGCTGATATCCCACAGCAGAAGGCATACGCCCCAAAAGCGCCGATACCTCCGAACCTGCCTGAGTAAAACGGAAAATATTATCGATAAAAAGAAGAATGTCTTTACCGCCGCCATCCTGATCACGGAACTGCTCTGCAACCGTAAGACCGCTCAGAGCCACGCGCAGACGTGCGCCCGGTGGCTCGTTCATCTGACCGAACACCAGGGTTGCCTGAGAATCGCGAACCTGATCCATATCGACATCGGCAAGATTCCATTCACCCTTCTCCATACCTTCGCGGAACTTGTCGCCATACTTCATGACACCGCTCTCGATCATCTCACGGAGAAGGTCATTACCCTCACGAGTTCGTTCGCCGACACCGGTGAACACCGAGAAGCCATTGTGCCCCTTCGCGATATTGTTGATAAGCTCCATAATAAGCACAGTCTTACCAACACCGGCGCCGCCGAACAGACCGATTTTGCCACCCTTGCTGTAGGGTTCAAGAAGGTCGATAACCTTGATACCTGTATAAAGAATCTCAGTTCCGATAGTAAGATCCTCGAACTCAGGTGCGGGCTGATGTATAGCACGAAGATTGTCGCGTTTCAGTTCGGGAAGATGGTCAATTGCATCACCGATAACGTTCAGCAGGCGACCTTTTACCTGATCACCGGTAGGCACTGCTATCGGGCGGTCAAGGTTGTCGACGCGAAGCCCGCGGCGCAGACCGTCGGTACTCTCCATTGCCACACAACGCACGGTATCTTCACCTATATGCTGCTCTACTTCAAGAATCAACATCGAACCGTCCTCACGGTCGATCTTCAAGGCGGTGTAAATGGGGGGCAGAATGTTATCCTCTCCTTCGAAGATAACGTCGACCACCGGACCGATTACCTGGGCTATTTTTCCGAATTTATCGCTCATTATGATGAGGTATGATTATGGGATATTCTAATTTATTTTTCTAAAATTGGAATCGCTGAGATATCACTTAGTTAGCGGGGCTGCTCAGAAAGATCCGAAGTACCACCCCTGCCAGATGATTATTACCATCAGAACAAGGTTCACAAGGTTGATCGGAAGAAGATATTTCCACTCCAGCGACAGAAGCTGGTCGATACGCAGACGGGGATAGGTCCATTTGAACCATATGATGATGAATGAAATCACAAAAGCCTTCATCAGGAACCACACCACCGATGGGATGTAACCCATGATTTCATTGAATCCATCCCAACCTTCGATACGGAAAGGCATCCAGCCGCCGAAGAACATTAGCGTAGCCACACCGGATACTACGAAAAGATTCAGATACTCTGCAAGATAGAAGAAACCGAAATGGATACCGGAATACTCGGTATGATAACCGGCAGTAAGCTCGCTCTCAGCCTCGGGAAGGTCAAACGGGCCACGGTTGGTTTCAGCCGTACCGGCTATCAAATAGATCACAAATGCGATAATTGCTGGTATGTGGGCAGAGAAAATGAACCAATGATCGGCCTGCTTCTCTACAATCTCCGCCACATCCATGGTACCCGCGAAAGCAACCATGGTAAGTATTGAAAGACCTACCGACAGCTCATAGCTCACCATCTGCGCGCCCGAACGAAGGGCACCGATAAGAGTGAACTTATTATTCGAGGACCACCCGGCAAGCAGAATACCGAGAACGCCAATCGAAGAGCAGGCTATAAGGAAGAAGATGCCGATATTGAAATTGATTATCTGCAAACCGTTGCCCCACGGCAGAACGGCAAAACACAGCATTGAAGCTATGATTACCAGATAGGGCGCCAGCGCAAACAGGAATTTGTCGATATGCTTCAGCTCAATCAGCTCTTTAACAAGCATCTTGAACATATCGGCAACACTCTGGAACAGACCCCACGGGCCTACGCGGTTCGGGCCCAGACGGCACTGAAAATAAGCACATATCTTACGCTCGTAAAGAATATAGAACAGCGCAAGCACAGTGTAGAGCAGAAGAATTCCGACACCTACGAGCACACACTCTATTGTGGTGGCGAGCCAGCCGGGCATACACCCGTTGAGAAGATGGTCGAACCACTCTGTCATAGAGTGGAAGTTATCAATTGTGTAATTACTCATAACGTGATATTCTGTAGTCGAATAACTCTTAATCGTTATTATCTGAAGAAACGTGATAGCTTGTTATATGTAGGATCGGCATCAGCGGTCCATATCGGGAACTATATAGTCCATCGAGCCACCGATAGTGATAAGGTCGGCAATTTTCTGTCCACGGGTGATGTGATCCACTACTGCCGCTGCATTCAGACTCGGAGTTGCAAGTTTCAGACGGTACGGCTTGTTTCCGCCATCACTCTCGATATACACACCAAATACACCGCGGCAACCTTCCACAACCTGGAACCAATGTCCTGCAGGGAGTTTCAGTACCTTCGGCACCTTTGCGAGATAATCGCCTGCCGGAATATTATCGATAAGCTGCTCGATGATATGCTTGCTCTGCAGAATCTCATCAACGCGATTCTTGAAACGCGCCATTGAATCGCCTTCTGTTCTGATTACCTGCTCGAACTTCACACGGTCATAAGCGCCGTAAGGCCGGAGCTTACGAACATCACACGCCCAACCTGAAGCGCGGCCTGAAGGACCGGTTATAGCATAGGACAGGGCGTCTTCATAGCTCAACACACCTACACCTTCCAGACGGTTCTTGGCAATAACATTACCTGTGAACAGCTTGTTGTATTCAGCCACATTCTTATCAAGCACGGCAAGAAGCTCTTTGGTATCTTTCACAAAGTCCGGATCGAGATCCGCCATAACTCCGCCGATACAATCGTAATTGAAAGTCATGCGGGCACCGCATGTCCGCTCCATGATGTCAAGAATCTGCTCACGCACACGTAAGGTATAGAACAGCATGGTTGTCGCACCGAGGTCCATGCAGAACGTTCCGATGAACAGACAGTGCGAGGCGATACGCGAAAGCTCGTCCATGATCGTACGGATCACAACCGCACGTTCGGGAACCTCGATCCCGGCAGCCTTCTCGATGCAGAGACAAAGGCCATGATGATAATTGTGAGCCGAGAAATAATCGAGGCGGTCCATGTAATGGAGGGTCTGCATATATGTCAGATCCTCGCACAGCTTCTCTACACCGCGGTGGATATATCCCATGTACACATCGATCTTCTCGATTGTTTCGCCGTCGATAGCAGTACGGAAGCGTAGCACACCATGGGTCGCAGGGTGCTGCGGGCCGATATTGACAACAAAATCCTCAGGTTTGAAGACCTCGATTTCTTTCTTCTCGATTTTTCCGTCGGGCAGCTCTACCCAACTCTGAGTGTAATCGCTCTGACGCTCGTTTTCGATACTTGGAGCGTTCTCAGGGGTATTGATATCATAATTCTTACGGAACGGATACCCCTTCCAGTCGACGCTCAGGAACAGACGGCGCATATCGGGATTATTGATAAAAATAATACCGAAGAAGTCGTATACCTCACGCTCAAGTATCACACCTATGCGATAAAGATCCGCAATACTGTGGAGCATAGGATTTTCGACATCATCTGTCTGAACCTTTACCGACACGAATTCGCTCATTTCGGCATTGGCGAGGTAATAGATGCAACCCATCGAGGTCTTCCAATCCATACCGACGATTGTCACCAGATAATCGAACCCGTGATCGTCGCGCAGACATTTCACCAGATCATGAAGTTGCGCGTCGGCGATGTTGATGAGCAGAATCTCACCCTCCTCGAAGGTTGCTCCGGGGAATTGTTTCGAGATCTTGTTCTGCAATTCTGCCATATTTTTGTTTTACTACTTTATTCCGTTTACAAGCGGCTGAACAGGCGGGCGGATATGTCGTGCCATACCTCACACTCATTTTCTGTCCGTATGCCAGAATATTGATTAGCGCTCCTTTATTACAACCGGAAGAATCGTATCTACCCCCGGCATAGCTTCTGCGGCTGGAGCTCACCGTCGGTCACTCAGCTTCTTCCGGATGCTCGGCAAGATATTTCTTGCGGTTCATCTTGCGGTTTACACCGCCGAAGAAACGCTCTACCTTCATTTTGCGGGAAAGCTGCATGATACCGTAAATCATGGCTTCAGGACGGGGAGGACAACCGGGAACGAATACATCGACCGGCACAATATCCTCTATACCCTTCGCTACATGATATGATTTGCGGAACGGACCGCCTGAAATAGCGCAGCCACCGCATGCAATCACATATTTGGGTTCTGCAAGCTGATCATATAGGCGACGGAAAACCGGCACCATACGGTTCACTATCGTTCCTGCCACCATCATGAAGTCGGCCTGACGGGGCGATGAACGGGCTACTTCCCATCCGAAACGCGCCATATCGAAACGCGCGGCACCGAGCGACACGAATTCAATACCACAACAGCTGGTTGCGAAAGTCAGCGGCCACACGGAGTTCGAACGCCCCCAGTTGAAAACTTTGTCGAGAGTTCCCACCAATACATTGGTGCCGCTGTCGCGCAGCTCTTGAACGAGTTTCTCTATATACTCGTTATCTTTCCATGCGTCATAGGGCATGGATTTCGTTGTCACATCCTTTATTTCCATTCAAGCGCTCCTTTCCGCCAGGCATATACAAGACCAAGCACTAAGATGGCAAAAAATACGGCTACGCAAGCGACCCCGGCACCTCCGAGCGAACGGAGACATACGGCCCAGGGGAACAGGAAAACCGTTTCGACATCAAACATTAAAAAGAGGATAGCGAATAGATAGTAACCTACATGAAAACGGGTCATAGAGACACCGCGCGTAGGAATACCGCACTCATAAGCCTCTCCTTTCTGCGGGTTGAACGAACGGGGTGAAATGAGCCCCGCAAGCCACAGTGCCAGCGCCACGAGAGCGGCGCCTGTAAGCAGCGCCACAAGGGCCATCACTGCATTGTCAATACCAAAAATTCCTAATGATATCATAATGTTTTGAAATATTCTTATTTCGTGTTCTTTCCCATCCCTCTGTTATGCTGACAATTACAATCGCGTCCCCACACATTTCAGCCCGCCGGTGCATACCGGCCGACACAGATTCCACCCCAATTCGTGGGCAAAGATAAGGTTTTTTTTTGAATTATAAGCCATTTTAACCATTAAAAATGCTCAGAGACTTATCCACACTACCCGATGCATATATTTTTATCACTATGCAACAGCAGTCTCATACACCGTAATACCATTATCAGGAACAGGCTGCGAACGACGCACACGCTCCACGATATCAGCAACCGTCCCCTGCAAACCATCTGCCATGAACACACTATTTTCATTTATCCCTTCTGACCGGCCGCACACTATTACCACGCGATCGACACCTCTCCATGCGCGCCATATCAGCCTGAGACTTTTCTCCAGACCAACCGTATCCGATATCCAGTCGACAGGATGATACTGCGCCCCCGAACTGCAAGCGAGCGCTACGCCATCCTTACGGTCCATTCCTGCGAATGCCACTCTCCTACCCCTCCCACGCAATCTGTTCACGATATCGGATACCGCTTCCTGTGTCCGGTCACAACCCAACACCAATACCCGTTCCACCGACGACCATCTGGCGCTACGGCGATCCAACCGTCCGGCCCGAAGATCCTCCATCTTCCTTTCAAGATAATTATCCGCCATATCACAAATATAATTTTAATCCGCCCGCTAACAGTCGCGACGACACCGTGACCTCCGAACCCGACCGATCTCCACACATCCTGCATATACACACAAGGGGGGCACGATATATATGCATCGCACCCCCTTGTAGATATAGAACTAAGGTATAAGCCTTATTCCTTTATACCAAGTTTGGCTTTCACCAGAGGAGTCACATCCTGAACGTCTGTCGCAGTATATGCTGCCACACCCTCGGGGAAAATCATGGTAAAACCATTTTCAGAACCGACTGCCTTTATTGCCGTCATCACCTTCTCCTGAATAGGCTGGAGAAGCTGGGCCTGCTGACGCTGAAGATCGGCCTGAGCTGTCTGGGCAAACTGCTGCGCCTTCTTGTCAAGCTCCTGAATATCCTGCATACGGCGTTCCTTGATCGACTGCAGAGTTGTAGCGTCCTTCGACAGTTCCTGAAATTCAGCATACTTCTTCTGAAGTTCTTCGTCGATTTTAGCATATTCACTCTCATAAGTCTTGGAAGCCTCGTTGATTTTAGCCTGAGCTTCTACGAATTCGGGCATGTTAGGAATGATGTTATCAACGTCTACTGTTCCGAATTTTGGAGACTGCGCCCATGCACACATAGGGAGTGCTACAGCAAGGGCCAAAAGAAATTTCTTGATCATTTGTTGTATTATGTTTTTGATATTAAATTTTCCGTATCTACGTTTTGCTATCAGTTACTGTAACCCAATTTCGCAAGAACTTCATTGCTTACGTCGATCCTCGGCGAGGCATATATTATGTTCGCCGATGAGGCCCGGTCGAAAATAGCCTGATAGCCACGCTCTTCCGACAGTTTCTTTACAGCATTGTAAACATCGTCCTGAATAGGCTTCATCAATGTCTGACGCTTTTTGTAAAGTTCACCCTCTGGACCGAAATATTTGTAGCGAAGCTCCGTGGCCTCCTGTTCTTTGGCCACGATCTCACTCTCACGCTTCTTAACCTGCTCCTCTGTAAGAAACACCTTATCGGCAAGATACTGCTTATACATCGTATCAGCCTCTTTACTCAGAGCCTCCACCTCCTTCTGCCAACGCTGCGAAAGCTGATTGAGCTGCTCATTAGCCATCTCGTACGACGGAACATTCTTAAGTATGTATTCCATGTCGACCAGAGCGAACTTCTGGGCGGAGCCGGCAAAAGCAACCCCAAGCAGACAGAGGAGAGATAATAGTATTTTTTTCATATCCGTATATATCTAAATTAAACCTGACTATACTATTATAGACGTTTGAACGCTCAAAAGGTTTAACACACGGTTTTGGCCATCAGAACTCCTGACCCAGCACGAAGTGGAAGTGAGAGCCACCCTTCTGACCATACACGGTATCGAAACCATATGCCCAGTCGATACCCATCAGACCTACCATCGGGAGGAAAATACGGACACCTGCACCGGCGCTTCGCTTCAGATTGAACGGAGAGAAATCTTTTACCGCCGTCCATGCATTACCGCCTTCCGCGAACAGTAGACCGTAAATGGTGGTGGTGGGCTGCAACAGGAACGGGAAATGAAGTTCCATTCCGAAGCGTGTGTAGGCATAACCCTCCTTACCCCATGGCGTAAGAGCGCCGTTCTCATAACCGCGAAGGGCAATTGTTTCTGTAGCGTAAGTGTACGAACCGCTCATACCGTCGCCACCGACATAAAATGTTTCAAACGGCGACTTGAGCCACTTGTTATAACTGCCAAGAATACCTATATCGGCTCGCGTCATCAACACCAGAGTCCATTTCCCGTCCGGATCGGTAAGCGGGGTGTAAGTACGCGATTTGAAACGCAACTTCCAGTATTCGATCCAACGATACATCTCCTTCTTCGAGGCTGTGGTATTTTCCTCTGCCAGCTTCTGCCAGTTTTTCTTTCCGAAGAGAGAAGCCGGAGGAGTGATCTGAAGATTAAGTGAGAATGAGGATCCCCTGCGGGTATAGAGCGGATTGTCGATGGAGTTGCGCTGCAGAGTCAGACCCAGCACAAGAGCATTCGACGTACCGTTGCTCATATAATAGAGATATTCCCAGTTCTTCAGGTAATACCAGTTGTAGCTGAGTTCGGTTGTAAAGGTAAAGTAGTCGTCGGGCCAGTTCAGACGCTTTCCGAATCCCACTGTGATACCTGCCATCTGAAGCACCTTATTGGGGTCGTATGCATTCTGAATTGAATTGGAATAGTAGTCGTTATAATAATTCGAGCCATAACCGTAGCCATATCCGTAGCCTCCATAGAGATAGGGATTCGACCAGTTGCTGTTGTAATACGACGAGTTCACACCGGTCTGACGGCTGTAGTATGCCGAAACCTGAAGAGAATTCGGACGCTTCCCGCCGAACCATGGGTCGAGGAACGACACTGAATACATCTGATAATACCGTGCGTTAGTCTGGGCGCTGATAGTGAATGTCTGACCTTCGCCCTGCGGAATCAATCCCCTGAATGAGCTGGGATTGAACAGGTTTCGCATCGAGAAGTTAGTAAACTTCAGCGCCACCTTACCGATGATGCCGGTTTGCCCCCAACCGAGCGAGAATTCTATCTGGTCGTTGGCTTTCGATTCAAGATTGAAGGCAATATCCACCGTACCGTTATCCTGATTAGGCTGAACCTGCGGATCTATAGTTTCAGGATTGAAATGACCGGTCTGGGCAATCTCACGCGCCGAGCGGATAAGATCGCTCTTGCTGAAAAGTTCGCCCGGTTTCACACGCAATTCACGACGCACTACCTTTTCATACAATCGGTCGTTACCGTTGATCACCACTTTATTGACCCTCGCCTGCGGACCCTCGATCATACGGAGTTCAAGATCTACAGAATCACCGCGGATATTCTTTTCGATCGGTATAAGCTCATAGAACAGATAGCCGTTATCCATATAAGCGCTCGAAATCGCATCATCGTCTGTGTTCAATCGCTTGTCAAGCTCTTTCTGGTTGTACACCTGACCGGGCTTCATACCGAGTATATAGTTCAACTGGTCGGTAGTATATATGGTATTACCTACCCATGAGATATCGCTTATATAATATTTCTTCCCCTCCTCAAGAGTTATATACACGTCAACCTTGTTATCCTCATAGGGGACGACACTATCGCTCAATATTTTGGCATCACGATAGCCGAGCTCGTTGTACTTCTGTATAATACGGTTCAGGTCGTCCTGATAATCCTGCTCGACGAACTTTTTCTGACTGAAGAGTTTCAGCAGATTGCCACTTTCGTTCGTTTTCTTTATAACCCGCTTGAGTTTGCCGTCGGATAACACTTCGTTACCGTCGATATATATCTTGTGAACCTTCATCTTGCCATGCTTGTCGACATGGATATTCACAATCATCTCATTCTTCTTCGAAAGATCCTCGCTAAGGGTTACCTTCACATCGGCGTTTCCGAAACCTTTCTCGGAATAATACTGCTTGATGATGGCAGTCGCACGGTTGACGACATTCTGCGTGATCTGGTTACCTACCATCAGTTGCAGACGCTTCTGTATCTCCTCACGCTCTCCTTTCTTCATTCCGCTGTAGCGAACCTCCGATATGCGGGGCTGGGTACGGATATTGATATTCAGCCATACCTTATCACCTACGATTTTGTCGATAAGAATCTGCGCCTGTGCAAACAGTCCCTGACGCATAAGGCGCTTCACGGCCGTTGTGATCTCGTCACCGGGAATTTCCAGCCGATCTCCCTTCTTCAGACCTGAATATCCTATGATTATATAATCCTCGTAGTTGTCGGCACCCGTCACACTGATATCGGCGATCTCATACTCCGAAGGCATACCGGTATATACTACCGGAGGATTATAGATGGTATCCGTGCGCTCCTGAGAACGAAGCACACCGGCTGAAAATACAAGAGAGACAAGAACTAAAAGCAGTTTTATTCGCATAACGTAACGGATAACGTTTTGTTGGTTCATATTTCTATCGGAGAGCGAGATATATTATAAAGGAGAGATTACATACATGGATTAATTCAGGATCCTCGCACCTGCTCCCCCGTCAGACCGAAGCGCCGCTCCCGGTTACCGAACTGCGTCAAAGCCTCCATAAAATCAGCTTTGGTAAAATCCGGCCAAAAAACAGGCGTCATGTACAGTTCCGCATATGCTATCTGCCATAACAGGAAATTACTCACCCTCATGTCTCCGCCGGTACGTATCAGAAGATCCGGATCTGGAATGGATGATGTTGATAGATACTTCTCTACTGTAGCTTCATCAACCACAGATGGATCTATTTTCCCCGCTGCCGCATCAATTGCTATACGTCTGGCAGCATCAGCTATTTCCCACCGCGCCGAATAGCTGAGAGCGAGATTCAGATTCAACCCGGTGCAATGCGACGTTTTCGCGATACATCCGCGCAAACGTTCAAGAGCCTCTATCGGCATTCGCTCCACATCACCTATCATCGTGAGCCGAACGTTATTCTTGATCAGATCAGGAGTTTCGCGCTCTATCGCAATACCGATCAGATGCATCAGGGCATCGACCTCTTCTTTAGGACGGTTCCAGTTTTCAGTTGAGAACGCATAGAGAGTGAGAAAATCCACACCTGCCTCCGAGGCTGCCTCAGTGATGCGGCGCACCGTATTCACTCCCTCCACATGACCCTCCGAACGGTCAAGTCCGCGGGCCTGGGCCCAACGGCCATTCCCGTCCATGATTATTGCTACATGACGGGGAACTTTACGGTTGGTATTTTCGCTAGCGTTCATTTTTCGTTCTGTTCAGTCCACATAATGGCAAGTCGCACACCGCTTGCCGAATTCATATGTAAGCGATACGGAGATATTCGAATACCAGTCCGTATTTTTCAGGAAGGAGCTTTTAATCTGTTGAAGATCTGAAAGAGCCCCGTCCACATGATCGGAAAAGACTTTTGTCATCGTAAATTCAATTCCGAGATTCCATCTCTCCCTGAGCTTATACTTTAAACCCGCTCCCATAGGAATATTGAATCCTAAATTCGACTCCCCCTCGCAGGTCGCAAGTGTGACACCGATTCCCAATGTAAGATATGGACTCCAACGGCGGAGTTTCTTATACGTCTCACCTATCCCGTAGCTGAAAAAGTTAAATTCTATTCTTCCACCCAGATCATACGCCGTAGACTTGAATGAATACTCTCTGTTTTCGGGAAGCACATCGTCCATACCAGATGTATCGCCACTTAACGAATGTACATTCAGCAGCGTTCTGACAGCCCATCGGGCATCGGGAAGATAACGGAACGATACCCCTCCCGAAAAACCGGGATGCGAAAATATACTGGCGGAAGCATCTCCGAGATAACCCGCCATGCCGATCTGACCGCCTATGTCAAATTT
This sequence comes from Bacteroidales bacterium, assembly GCA_014800795.1. Classification (GTDB taxonomy): domain Bacteria; phylum Bacteroidota; class Bacteroidia; order Bacteroidales; family Muribaculaceae; genus UBA7173. The sequence goes on from JAAVFL010000008.1 coordinate 169,200, forward strand.
ATATGTCTCTTCCTGCGCTGAAAGCCGTGAGGCTCCCAGAGCAAGCATCAGACATAGCATTGCGAGTAATCTTCTCATATTATGATCAAATTCCTTACTTAATTCTATAAAGGTGCGACACCTTTACTGAAGCGGACGGAAGCGAAGGCTATTCACCACTCCACGCCTGATTTTAGGCTGCAACTTCCCATTACGGTCAATACCTCCCATGAGATACAGATAAGGACAATCCCAGGATGTGATAGGTGTGACAGCACGGGAGACCGGGCTAAACGACTGAACTAACGGCAGCTCCTGCCATCCTATACCTCGCGACGTATACTCATCACCTACGGAAAGCGTGGTGTCAAACACAAGCAGATCGGCATTATACATGCCGGGAATAGACTTCGGAAGCTGGAGATCATCATATGCCTTACGCCAGTTCATTCCGTAATCACGTGATATATAAACTTCGCGACTTACGGTCATTCCATCCTTTGCATCATACTGATTGCCTCCAATGGCAAGTATCACCTCGCTATGCTTGATCGTCCACGACAATGTATCTGTCTCCGCCACCGTATATTTTGAAACCGCATAGCCTTCACCGGCAGGCAGATTCCCGGAGAGCTTCACCCACGAATTACCATCGAACGCCCATGTGGCGCCTGTGAATTCCCCTTCCATATTTCTACCGCCGAAAGTCATGATCTGCGGAGAGGAAGACCACTTCGAGTCAAACGTCACACATCCCGAATTACCCGCCACAGGAAAATCCGCATCTATCTGCTCTGCTGGATAATTCCCGTCGGGGAAGAAAGCATGATAACAGTTCCCGTCGGGAGATTCCTTCACTCCGAGAAGAATATCTCCATATGATCCGGTTATGCTGCGCCACGTCTCGTTACATGCGGTCCAGTTCACACCATCCGCACTCTGCAGCAGGTTTCCGCCGGCAAGAATATACAACTGATTATCCGTGGCTGTAAACGTGCGCACATCCGTATCGGATGGAAGGCTTACAGCTACTTTACTCCATTGATTAGCGAACGGGTCATCGCTTACAGCCATACAGAACGCATCACCGTCTGTAGTGAGGCAATAAGCTTTGTCGGCCATGCGCACACTCTTCTGGGACACCGGAACATCAAAAACCGTTGGAAGCTGAGCCTCGTTCACAGAAGCCCAATAAAGACTGTCGGGCGACAACTGGTGAACGTTTACATATATTTTATAATTGCGTGAATATTCTCCGTCACCCGATACTATTTTCAGATCAACAGCGCCGCGAGAAAAATCTATCTTTTCATTCGGAGATGTAATATAGTCTATTTCTTCCACACCATCTTCACCGGGTGAGCTGATAATCAACTGATCACACAGATCTGACGTAATTGTCACAGCAAGTTCATTAACCTTTGTCCCATACGGAAGGGAGTCTGCATTGAATATGCGTGAGTTTACCAAGTCGATAGTAAAAAACACTGAATCAAGGTTATTCAGAATATCATCGTCCTCCTGCAGCGAGAATCCGGTTATCGCTACACCACTGTAGTCAATCATTTCATACTCGTAATCATCATCCGAGTTGCATGATGCAACAGAAAGCAGACCCGCGATAAGCGGTATAATAAATATGCTTTTTTTCGTAATCATATCGGCATTTTTGCCTTTAACTTAATTGTGATACTTGCGGCTTTAACGCAAAGGAGCGCGATGCCACGGCTTTCAAACTGCAAAGTTAACAAGTTTTTGTCAACTTTCACCTAAAACCAAATGAAAATCGTGGTAATCCCTCTGCTTTGGAACAACAAAATTATAATTAATACTGTTACACACCAATTCTTGCAGACTGTTTTAAATAATTTTTGGTTTATTTTCAATGGATTTAGAGATCCCGAAAATCTACATTCCGCTTCCGAAGATAAAAATTGAGCCTGCTGCCATCCACTATCGAACTTGACTTCAGCATATAGCCCGGAAGTACCGGCGCTTGACATCTACCTTTCTCACCAAGCTCGATATTTTCAGCAACCTCCTCGCGGGCGGCATCCCATAATCCTGCTTCAATCAAGCTATTGAGAAATGTCGGACCGGCTTCCACCAACACAGAGCTTACCCCCTCCTCACAATAGAGATACCTGAAAATAGCCGGAAGATTGTCATAGCAGCCTTCTGTTATCACCCTGCCGGGTCCTAAACCACGCAAATCAGCCTCAAGACCACTTTCTGCCATACTGCCCGCTTCTGCGGGTACGGGGCGGAACACCGCATGATTCATCCCGCACCTCTTTCTCAGATCAAGGATATAACGCGATGGCTGGCGTCCGTACCATCCTCTTACCGTCAGGCGACAATCGTCAGCCTCTACTGTAGACGCAGTTGTGAGAACTGCATCGTGAAGTGAGCGCAACTGCATAGTCATCACACCTGTCATGTTACCGGAGAACCGGTAAGGGGACGGCGACGTTTCCGTACGCCGGTGATCCATGAAACCATCGGCGCTACAAGCCCATTTCAATGTGATCCACGGTCGCCCGAGCAATTGCGATGTAAAAAAACGCCGGTTCAGATTGCGTGCCTCCTGCTGAAGCATACCGGTCTCAACCTCTACTCCCCCCTCACGGAGCATAGCTATACCTTTTCCGGCTACTTTAGGATTAGGATCAAGGGTGGCAACCACTACCCTGGGAATCCCGGTGCGTAATATAAGTTCGGCACACGGTGGAGTTTTCCCGTAATGTGAACATGGCTCCAGCGTCACATACATCGTACTTTGCGTCAGCAACGATCTGTCGGCCTCCCTCACAGATGCCACGGCGTTTACCTCAGCATGCCCGAGTCCCCTCACACAGTGCCACCCCTCACCTATCACTCTCCCGTCCGGAGACACTATCACCGCACCCACCATCGGATTTGGAGAAGCGCCCCCTCTTCCGTTCAGCGCAAGCTGCAGCGCCCGTCTCATATATTTTGTATCCATCTCACTATCTATCATTTATCCGGTTCCAGCACCACTGCATCCCATTCATTACCGAAACGGTCGTAGAGGGCCACCGCATACCAATGTTTCCCCATTTTATCCGCAGCCAGTTCCAACGAATTACCGTATGTGATACCAATTATATATTGTGAATCGAAGTTGCGCCCGTTCTCGGCAAGAGCGTCAAGAAGCGTCACCTCCTCCGGAACCGCATAAACTACATATCGCATATTCTCAACAGGAGGCCAGCTCAATATGCCGTCCGTAAGTCCGATTTTCCTCACGGTGCCGGGATTCTTTGCATCTTTCCATCTGATCGGAGGCATAAGAGCCGGATAGCGGTAGCATCCCGCTATCAGATAGTCGCCCAAACCCTTCATCTTTTTACCTGTAAGATGAGCTGTTGAATAAAAGATGCTCCCCGCATGCTCCTGAGCAGAATGTCTGCGGTTTATACCAACCTGAAAGCTCTGTTCCTCCCAAGCCTGTTCACACTCAGGAAGAACCCCTACGTTCTGGCTCGGATAACAGTCGCGGCCGAAACGCTCCGCTACCGTCCCCCACCACCGAGAAAGGGGTTCATACGGATTCGTCGCATGATCCGAGGCCCAGTAAAGCTGAGGAGATACATAGTCAACAGTTCCCTCGGCAAGCCACTGCAAAGGATCGCAATATATGCGGTCGTACATCCAGTCTTTACCGAAATCAGGCGCATCAAGTCCATATTTACGGCATGCTACACCATTGCCGCCGGCCACACCGGCCGGGCTGATACCGAATCTCACCCACGGGCGTTCGCTGTCGATCATATTCTTTACATCGGCCACCGTCCGCGCTACATTATCGCGTCGCCAGTCGGCCTGACTCATCGCTTCACCACTCCCTTTATACCGCGTCCGATAGTTCTGATACTCCGTGAGATCATAACCGTTGCCAATCGGTAGTCCGTCCGGATAGAAATAGTCGTCGAACACAAGCCCGTCAACATCATATTTCGTGATAATCTCACGACACACCTCCACAATATGTTTCCGTGCTTCGGGATTTCCCGGATCAAGAACACTCACCGTGCTGCTTTTCTGCCCTTTTGCCGCAGGCTTACGCCATGTCATGGTCCACCCCTTGGCTGCCGGATCAAAATATCCGCTCCCGGAAGCTACTTTTGCACGCGGAGGAACAGCGCCGTTCGACAATCGGTAGGGGTTCACCCACGCATGCAGCTCCATACCTCTTTTATGCGCCTCGTCCACTGCAAACGCCAGAGGATCCCAACCCTTGACTGGGGCCTCGCCACGCATACCGGTCAGATATTGACTCCACGGCTCAAAAGAGGATGCATACATCGCATCACCCATCGACCTGACCTGAAACATCACGGCATTTATACCCGCATTTTTCAAGATATCCAGAATCTTTATCAGCTCCCGACGCTGTTCATCGGCTACAGCCACGGTAGCTCCCTGTCTGGAAGGCCAGTCAATACCATACACCGATGCGAGCCATGCGCCCCGCATCTCATGTTTGGGGACATGGGTTGACTCTTCAGCTAGCGGAACCGGCCCGGCGCTTAAAGATATGCCACATACACACACCACTGCAAATATCCAGGTTCTGATCAGACTAATTTCCAACCGATGTTTCATATATCTAATATCAGTTTACTTTTTCTTAATTGTCACGAAACTTCCGCCGGAGTGAGCGGCATTCAGAGGATTATATTGGCTCTGAACCTGCGCCACGCCCGATGAATACCGGCCTTCCTGTAAGGCAAAAAGCTCATATTCCAGCATATATGTACCTTTGGGAAGAAAATCTATGAAAATATTGGTTTGCGAATCGCGATTCTCACGGTAGAAACATAATCCGTCGGCATACATCGGCACAGGAAGCTGATCCACAGGTTCCAGCCCCGCAGCCCGCTTATCAGTCACTACCATATAACTCATATCCTTATCTGCCCGCAGGGCCAGTGTCACCTTCACTCTGTCGCCAACGGTAAAAGTTTCCGACGGAACCCACTCCGAGCCGTTGAATACCGTCATGTATTTCTCTACGGAGAGTTCATCACTCCCCGAAGACTTCACCTCCGACATCGGCAATACGCGCATCGTCACCACACCTCCGAACGACGGGTAGTCCCCCTGTCGGTCTATCACAAGCTCTCCCCCGTTCTTCACCATAGATGTTATCTGTTCGGTAAAGGCTCCGGTTGCATACTCCTCCGATGGGGTTAGGAGGGTATTGTTGACTCTCACGGCTATGGCCGCACTGTTTACTGTCCAGTTTCCGCCTGACGTCAGCAGCGAAGTTATAACCTGAGTGGTTATTATGGCATTTCCCCAACTGTTATCGGCTTTGTTCAGCACGAGCCACTGGCGGATACGGTCAACCTCCGGTGCCGAAGGATCCACCGATGCATACGCATCCAGAACAATACCGGTGGCTCCGACGCGGTTCATCGACCATAATGAATAGCGGTTGTCAAGTTGCGACCACCACATACCGCGGTCAGGCGTATATGTAGCATATTCATTGAGCGAGGCGAGTATCTGGCGTGCTGTGGCCGCATAACCGTTGGCATTCAGTATGAGTGCATCCATTGCTTTCATCATCACATCGTGTTCTTTCCACGACGATACTATCCGCGCCACCTGAGCCGAAACTGTTCCCGAAGCTGCCGTCGACAGTTTTATGTTATTATACTTCATGCGCATATAACAGTATCGGGTGAAATCGCCCTTGGGATATTTGGCGTATTCAGCAGCCGCTCGCTTGTCGCAAAACTTCACAGCCTCTTCAATCATGCTATTCAACTGATTATTATCCGGAAGCCACCCCATACGGTTAAGACCTCCCAGAATATCGAGAATCTGCATCGTACACCACTCGGAATACTCCGGATAGCTTGAGGTCCAGCACCATCCCTGACCGCTGACAAACATCTTGCGGAGCGCCCCTACTGCCCTGGAGATAGTTTTCGCTGTATTGCGGCGGTCAAGTAACAACACGAGCCGTTGCATCCGTTCGGCAGTGTCCAATGCATCACCGACCCACGGAGTGGAATCCAGAAGCATATCCTTGAGCTCGCTGTTCTTCTCCAAAAGAGATACAAGAGCCGAATCCGCCGGATTATCGGCCCACCGGCGGATAGTACGCGCGATCTCAGGATAACGGTTCATCAGGCCATCGGCCACCGCCGCTGAAAATAATTCTCCGGCTGCGCTTAACGATGAGTTGAAATCGCTATTCCTCAAGCCGGGAAAGGCCGAAACCACCTCCCAGGCCGGATTACCCGTATACCTCAGATATGCTCGTCCTTCATCTACTGCCGGCAACTCCCTGGTAAAATGATTGTTTCCGGGTGCGATATAGAAATTGGCCGTCTCGACAACATTCTGTTCGGATGGAAGTATCTGAATGAACACCTGCTCCCCATCTGTAAAATTACCGGCTGTGGATCCTACCCTGAATATAACCCCACCGAGATCTTCAGGAACATCGAATCCGATACCTGTCACACAGCTTTTACCAGGGGCAAGTGTATCAGTCGATTCAGACATAGCTATACGCCTTCTATCCCCTACCGTCAGAAGTTCCACGACACTATGGGCTACTACCGTACTGTCAGTCGCGTTCATAACCATAGCGGGCAAATTCACCCTGTCACCGCAACGAAGGAAACGCGTCGGGTTCGATGACACCATTATCGGCTTTGAGGCCACAATCTCAACCTTATCCACTGCCGTCTGAAGCTCTCGGTTGTAGGCCAACGAGCGGAGAACCCATGTAGTGTTCGCATCCGGAACTGTGTACGCGATCTCAATGTTACCATCCATATCTGTCGTAAGCATCGGACGGAAAAATGCCAGTGGTAGCTCAGAGGGACGATAGGATATCTCCGCATCTGCTTCCGGACCCGGTTCGTTTCCTACAGCAACAGCATCCTCTTCAAGAGTACCTCCGCCGTCTGCCGTCATGGTCGTTACGCTACCGGCCGCATACGCCATCTTTTGGTCCGCAGCGCCGTTTAATACTTGTTCCGCTACCTCTTCCACGGCTATTTCATCATCCGCAACCTCTGTCGTCGACATTTTACGTGATCCCCTGATACGTATCGAGGACATATTATAGACACCATCACGGGTGAAACTGCGTCCGTACATACGGAACACAGGTTCAACCACATTGACACTCTTGAATCTCCCGCTTTTCGAAGCACCGTGAATCCACGCTGTCGGGAAACTCGGATACGACATATACGGGCTCTGTGATCCAAGTTCCGCCGGATTGATCGAAAAACGATTCTCACGTATAGCGTCCACCGCCTTACTGCTCATATCTATCATAAGAGCACTTTCTGTCAAGGCACCATCCATGCCGCTCACTTTGAGAGTTATATGTTCCCTGTCACCGGGAACAACTTTGTCTCTGAAAGTCGTGGTATGAACCGTGATCTTCTTCCCGCACGAAGCCTGACGCACGGTGAAAACCGCCGTAGCCATATCACAGTCATGTATGGTCGACAGATACCCCGTCAGAGCGGTCACACCGGCTGGTAACCGTACATCAACATGCTGCATACCCGTAGCCTCTATCCATTCCGAAGACACTATATCTCCTTTTTCGTCCGACAGAATCAGAAGGATATTGTTCCCGGGGGCATTACTGCCCAAAGTTACCGTTGCCTTACCGCCTGCGTCGGCTGTCAGCGACTCTTCAGGGATCCACAGCAACCTGTCGGCATAGCATACCGTATCGGTGGGCCGCCATACCGTAACTTCAGCTACCCCCGTAGGTTCAGCCAGCGACGGATCAGAAGTGGAAAGTATCACGCCATATCTGCCTGATGGCAAACCTGCAAGAATCTTACCGAAGTCGCCGGGTCTGAAGGTTCCATCCTTTACAAGATCGGGATAAGTGGTGACCCCACGTTCAGTCACGGCCTTGTTTATTTTGTATTTAAGCTCCGCCGTCTGCGGCTTATCATCGTAATCAAGTAGCTCCACCCTAACCTCATCTCCCGTCGATGCGTTATATTCTCCCGGAATTGAAGCACGTATATAATCCGGTCTCCCCATATTGAAACCACCGGTCACGGAGTGTGTCTCTCCATCTTGCGAAGTCACGGCTAAATCGGCCACGAAATACCCGTCAGTTATCGGAGCCGAGGCTATCACATCAGCCGGCACCGTTACGGTAAACACTCCTCCCTCGCCAGTCATTGTCTCCGTCTCGAAAAATACAGGAGTCACACGTGCGGCCCACCATCCGCCGACGCGCACTTTAAGCTGTAGCTTTACCGCAGCGTTCTCTACGGGGAAACCGGCATACGTTCTCGCATATCCTTCTATTACCGCAGCATCACCAATGCGTGACGGACGTCTTGTCGATGTTATTTTAGCTTCAAAAGTAGGAAGTTTATAGTCACTTACCATAAAGAAACGGTTGCGGTTACGTATATCTTCATCAGCGATCTCAAGGGCGAACATGCCTGTAAGTCCATCCTCCGGCAGATTGAACTCACCCTGCGCGCGACCCCAGCCATCAGTAGTAAGTCTGGTGCTCGACACCTCCTGATAATTCGCATCGCGCATACGCACAGTGAACTGGCGTGAAACAACCGGCGAACGGCCTGAACGGTCAAGATTGTAAAGAACCACCGCATACTCCATCTTATCTCCGGGCTTATAGACCCCGAGCGATGTAACTACCGAGGCATAAACCCCTCCGTCTGCCGAATCATAGTTGCGGACATACGCACTCACACTTCTGGAAAATATATCATCGCCGAGAGTCGCATATACCGTCCCCGCTTTGTCGGTCTTGAACTCCATAAAACCGTCGGCACCTGTCACACCCGGAAGAGACGAAGGCACCGAACGGCGGTCCCACGGAGAGAAAATAAGCGACGCATCCGACACAGGAGCCCCGTCACCTACATTCATCACCACTCCGCACTGCCTGCCACCCGGTTCCTGTACCACACCGGTCGCTATGTCCGAACAGTCAATGATCTGATGACCGTTTTCCTCTTTTTCCTTACCCTCGAAATCAGCCGTCACTACATACCTTCCGTATTCGGAAGCCGTAAGCGATGCTTCCGACACACCTGCAAACGGAACCTCACCATCCAGCTTTACAGTAACTGTCTCAACCGGAGAGCCGAGTGAGCCGTTGTAACGGGATGCATCGCGCTTGACCGCACTGCTGTTCAGCTTATAAAGTTTCAATGTAAGCTCACCGACATTCTGCGTCGACACATCAATCCGGAATGGCTTCCCCCTCTCAATCTGCCGGGGAAGCTGCAAGGTCACTGTACGGATACTGATATCGGCAAGTTTATCCTTTACACCACCGATATTGAAATAACCGGGATAATCTGATACAAAATTGTCAAGTGCATTATAATAATCGCGCGCTATCGTCCACCCCGGATCAACACGGCGCGCGGCAAGCAGCAGTTCCACTGCATATTGTGTCTCTCCGATATATTTCCTATAAGCATCTAAATAGCGTGTCGCCTCAGTCTCCTCCGCGTTATTCTCACGCGAATAAGCAAAGTCGAATGCCGGGCGCTCTACTGTGAAAACTCTCGGAGCCACAAACCGCATCGCTCCCGAAAGAGCAAGCATACCGGGAGCGCTATCCTGACGCCCGTCAGCGATACTGCGGTAGATTTCCAGAATCAAACTGTCCGTAGTACCCGGCCGATATAGCGTTGTATCAAACGGATTTTCAAGCAATGCATACGAAAATGACGCTGAATATGAAGTGAAGACATTCAGACATGCTATACAACGCCACGCTACGAAATCAAACATTGTGGGATAAAACGTACGCGCCGCCCCTTCTATCTCCACCGATTCACCATACGCATCAATCGGAGTCGCTTTGAGAGTATCGATATCGCTCAGGGCATCACCCACCAGCGAACGTACCTTACGGACGAACATGGTACCGTTCCACAAATTGTAATCGTCCGTAACAGCGCGGGCGGCAATCTCCGGACGCTGATCTATAGTCCACCGGTCTTTTGTATACAGATCTCCGTAGATCTTAGCCTCCAGAACGGCAAGTACCCCTCGTGTCACAGGATTCTTCTCTTCCGAACGTACCCTGTCTATCTCTGAAAGCACCGCAGGCAAAGAATCAAGCGATACAGCAACTTGGGCAAGTCCTTTTCTTACAAGGGCATTCACCACTCCATCGCCATTGCCACTGCGTAGCGAAGCAAGCAAGTCGCGCTCCGCCTGCTGCTCGACCTTTTTCGGAAAAGCGAAATCCGGGCTCTCATTACGACTACCGGCACCCCATGCTGACATAGTTGCCATTGATACAAGAAATATTACTAAGAACCGCTTCATAAATCCTACACACATAAGTACGGTAAAAAAAAATTTCCGGACACACATTCCGGTTTATCGATCTGTGTATCCGGATTATAAGTAATTCGTGACAATTATTTTATATTATACGTGAGCAGACTTCAGTCGGATTTTGCCCGAAGATGGAGGAGCGCAGCGAGCTACACAACTGAAGATTCCATACAAGATTACTGCACCTTATCGCCTACAGTCTTACGGCTACGCAAACGCTGGTGCTGTTTCAGCATCTCGCGCTGGAACTGACGCTCGGCACTTTTCAATTCAAAAAGCTGTTTCGCACTCAGAACGCTCCTGAACTTATCCATATAACTCTTTTCGATTTCAGCCTGTGTCAGCTTCGCATCGTATAGAGCCTCCGTGGCTTTCTCATACTCCAGATCGGTGGCATCGGGAGCTTCAGCTATACGGCGCTCCATCACTCTGGCCTCCTCCTCTGCCTGCTCAGCGCGTTCCTCCATCTCTTCATAAATAGGGAAAAACTTATTCTGCTGCTCGCGCGTCAGATTCAGCTCCTTTGTGAAAAATGTGCGTCGGTACTGTTTGATTTCATTCATCCACTGGTCGCGATCCTGACGATCCTGAGCCGACACCGGAAGAATCGCAGACAGAAACCCGAGAATAATCAGTGGCAGAAATATCAGTCTTTTCATAACGGATAGTTTAATTCGGAAGTATACTGTCGTTCTCCAATATCTCTATATCTTCAATACCGATACTGTCGTCATACATCGTATCGAATATCTCACGTTGATTGATATCATCAACGAAATGATCGTAGATGAAATTATCATCGCTCAGAGCTTCGGTAAGGATTTCATTGTTATCGATTGACAGATCCACATGCTGATCGCCCATCAGAGTAAACATCTTCAGCATGCACCATATGCCGGCAAACATTGCAGCCATATATACAAACGGACGTATTCTATCCCATACACTTCGGGGAAGAACCTGAGCCGTGCGCTCCGCTGCCGGATTCTCCGGCAACGCGCTCTGCATCCGCTCCGCGAAAGCGTCGAAAAAGCCTTCGGGCACAGTCATGCCGTCGCGATGCCCTGCTCTTTCAAGTATGTCACTGTTTTTTTCTTTCATCTTTCGGTAAATTGAAGCACCATTGCTAAATAAGTCGTGGAAATTATTTATGTTTAATTTGACTTTCGGTAACCGGCAAGGTTTAAAACCCCGCTGCTGTTTTTTCAATGCCGGAACATACTTAAGTGCCGGTCATTCCGTCAATGCTTTTTCTATCTTCTTTACTGCAAGATGGTAAGATGCTTTCAGAGCTCCTACCGATGTTCCGAGAATCTCCGACATTCGCTCATATTTCATCTCATCGTAATATTTCATATTGAACACCAGACGTTGCTTTTCCGGAAGCGATGCCACTGCCTTACGTAGTTTCAATGCAATTTCATCTCCGTCGGTCCACTCATCGGCTTCGATCAGGTCTATCAGATATGACTCCTCTTCATCAATACTGATATTTAGCCGCTTACGTTCACGCGACAGGTGACTTATGCTCTCATTCGCGGCTATTTTGTAAAGCCACGTGGAGAGCTTGGCGTCACCACGGAAATTCTCGATACTCTGCCAGGCTTTAAGGAAAGTGTTCTGAAGCACATCCGCTGCATCGTCGTGATTTTCAACCATCCGGCGGATCTGCCAATAGAGAGGTTCCGAATAACAGCGAATAACCTCATTGAACGCATCACGGCAGCTCTCAGGCTGTCGCAGGCGTTCTATCAGGTAGCGGTCTTCTTTGGGAATTTCTCTACTCATATCCGATTCAAAATTACCTATTTTTTTTGGAACTTCCACCCCCTCCGAACCATTTTTTATATTTTCTACACTCTTTTCACTCTACTTAGACCCGTTTTACATCCGGTTATTACCGTTTTTTTTCGTAATTTTGCATTTCCTAATCCAAGTCGGCAAACATTGAACCGTACCTTTCACATAATAGCTGCATTTTCGCTCTCGTTATCTGTTTCGGCTTCCGAAATACCGGAACTGCTTCCGGAAGCGGCTCCGGTGGAATATGCCGATTCGGTTATGGCTCTCCCCCAGATTTCTGTAACGGCTATTAAGGAAGGATACGGCACCCCGCGGATGGAAGCGGCGACCACTATCGGTCGCACGGATATCGAACGGCTGAATATCGTCAACATCAAACAGGTCAGTGAGATCGTGCCGAACTTTTATATGCCTCAGTACGGCTCAAGAATGACCTCGTCTGTCTACGTCCGCGGTCTTGGAACCCGCATTGACCAACCGGTCATAGGTCTTAACATCGATAATGTCCCTTTCATAAACAAAGACAACTTCGACTTCGATCTGGCGGATATAGAGCGGATTGAAATACTGCGCGGGCCCCAGAATATACTCTACGGACGCAATACCATGGGAGGATTGATCAACCTCTACACCATCTCGCCGCTTTCATATGAGGGGGTGAGAATTCTCGCCCAATACGCGACTCATAATTCCTACAAAGGGGCAGTAGGCATCTACCGGCGACTGTCAACAAAAATCGGGTCCTCACTCAATCTGTACGCAAACGGAACCGACGGATTTTTCAAAAACGCATACAACAACTCTCACGTAGGGCGTGAACGGCAATGGAGCGCCAGATGGAAAACTGTGTGGCGTCCCACTTGCAGCTTCATGATGGAAAACACAGCCTCTGTATCATCATCGCTGCAAAACGGCTACCCGTATAAATCGGTAGAAACATCAGATATCGCATACAACGATACATGCTTCTACAAAAGGCTTACCGTAACCGATGGGCTCACACTTAACGGCCGCGTTGGAGGTGTATCCCTATCGGCCATCGGGAGTTTCCAATACATTAACGACAACATGACTCTCGACCAGGATTTCCTGCCGAAAGACTATTTCACCTTAACACAGAAACGACACGAATGGGCCTTCACATGCGACTTCGTTGCTAAAGGAAATGCTATCGACGGTCATTACCGGTGGCTGGCCGGAACTTTCGGATATCTCCGGCGCACATACATGTCTGCACCGGTCACATTCTACGACTACGGAATGACACAGCTCATCGAGAACAATGCCAACAAAATAAACCCGCTTTATCCAATACTGTGGGATCAGAGAAATCTATATCTCGGCAGCAAATTCACCATGCCATCAGGGGGGGGATCATTCTATCACCACAGCACATTCGACTTCGGCTCGTGGACCGCCGCCATCGGAATCAGATGGGACTGGGAGAGAGCGCAGATCGCCTACAACAGCGATTCCGAATCCTCATATACTATTTACGACAACACCTCCGGCAACCTGAAGCCATACATTACAGCCATACCTGTGAGTATACACGACAACGGATCCCTTTCAAAAACTTTCGCCCAACTGCTGCCGAAACTGTCTGTCTCATACAATCTGCCCTCCGACCGGGGCAACATATTTGCATCGGTAACGAAAGGATACAAAGCCGGCGGATACAACACACAGATGTTCAGCGACGTATTGCAGCAACGCATAATGGGAGAAGTCGGCCTTGCCCAACGATACAACGTCGATGACATAATCAGCTACGAGCCCGAACAGACTTGGAATTTTGAAATAGGATCACACCTTGCGCTGATTGACCGTAAACTGACCCTTGAGGCAGCACTATTCTGGATCGAATGCCGCAACCAGCAACTCACCATGTTCCCGGAAGGAGCTGTCACAGGACGCATTATGGCAAATGCAGGACGCTCACGTTCGAAAGGAGCGGAATTGTCTGCACTGTATAGCTTCCCTACAGGATTGAGTGCCAGGCTTTCATATGGATTCACAGATGCGCGATTCATCGACTTCACGAACGGTCGCACATCATTCAACGGAAACCACGTGCCCTACGCACCGCTCAACACATTTTTTGCAGAAATCGCTTACACACGCGACTTTCACGGAAAATTCATCGACCGTATCAGTGCCGACATCACATGCAAGGGAATAGGACAAATATACTGGAACGAGGAAAACTCACTTACACAGCCCTTCTACGCTATTGCCGACGCTTCATTAAGGGTATGGCACAAAAACATCTCCGCAGAAATTTGGGCAAGCAATTTCACTTCCACGCAATATGCCACATTCTATTTCGTTTCTATAGGGAATGCCTTCCTGCAACAGGGCAACCCATTTCAGATCGGCCTCACACTCCGATACGAGATTCCGTTTCTCTGATTGCAATAAATGACAATCAAACCATCTATTAAACATACACAAAACTTGACATGAATTTTAAGACTATCTCACTTTTTTGTGGAGCAATCCTTACAATCTCTTCACTCTCTTCATGCCACTCCATCAACGAAGAAAACGAAGGGTTCGCGAAACCGATCTATACATTCGAGCAGAGCGCATCCGACTGTTTCATCGCCGTGCAGAATCTCACCAACTATGAATGGAACTATTACGACGGTTGCACTACCACCATTTTATTCAATGAGAATGACCGCACTTGCTCCATACAGCTCGCAGACCTTATTTACGGGAGTGACCTGCGTACGACATTCACTGTTCTCAACATACCCCAGCATTCATTCAGCGATATAAATGTAAAAGGTGTTGTTCAGAACGGATCATTCACCATATCATCAGCCGCATCTCTCACTACCAACACAATCAGCGATCTACACATCGAGTGTCTGCTTGATGGCGACCGAACTTTCGGAAGCACTGTTGAAAACGGTGAAACCAGACCGACTTCAGTTGGCATACAGACTTTCATCTCGTTTACCATCGACAACAAATACAAAGTACGGGTGATGCAGAAAAACAACTATTTTTACGGTCTGACATCATCCGTATGCTCCACCGGAGATTTCGCCCCATTCTATACCAAGGATTCAAAATACCGTCTTACTCTCAATCCAACCACAAGGAAAGCGCGTCTCACCATCGAGGATGCACAGTTCGTGACAGGAATGCCGGCCGGAATCACAATGGATTTCTCAGATATCCCATTCTCGGTAAACGATAATGGCATAAGCCTTGAAGCTGCCTCTATCATACCTACAGCCATGAACCGGCCGTTCGAGGCATACGAGGTTACAAGCCTCAGAGGAAACGTAAGCTACGCCAGCAAGCTCGCCCTTACTTTCACATGCCCCCACGTTCCGATACCTATGACTTCCGACAACACTTACTCGTTCTCTGTAACTGTCGATGCACCATACTCTCTTACAGCTCGCTAATCAACCGACTGACTTGCAGTCAATAAACCAATCATAAAAAAGCGCCGGAAGCCGCGACAGCGTGCGCCGGCGTCTTTATTTTACACTATAACCCCTGCAATATGTGGATTTTATGCGCACTCGTCTCGGCCTTATGTCTGGGATTCTACGATGTTTTCAAAAAGCTATCTGTCAAAGGGAACAATGTAACGGTAGTACTTATGCTCAACACACTGTTCCAGACCATACTCATGTCACCGGTACTTATCCGCGAGCTGTCTGCCGGCAGCTTCGGCCTCGGCGACACCGTTCACGGCCACCTGCTGATACTCCTGAAAGCTATCATCGTACTCACATCATGGCTGCTCGGATATTTCGCAATAAAACACCTTCCGCTCACCATACAGGGCCCAATCAATGCAAGCCGTCCCGTAATGGTGCTCGTAGGCGCATTGCTAATTTTCGGTGAGAGGCTCAATTTCATACAATGGTGCGGAATCATTCTCGGGTTCGCATCCCTGTATTTCATTTCGCGTATCGGAAGTAAAGAGGGGTTTTCATTCCGACACTCGCAATGGCTCTGGATGGCTATCGGCGCCACCGTATGCGGTGCCGTCAGCGCCCTTTACGACAAATATCTCCTGCAATCTTTCACACCTCTTGATGTACAGGCCTGGTATTCGCTGTACCAATGTATCATCATGACCGCCACACTGTTTCTTCTGCGACAACTTTCACCGGCAACCTCTGCGGAAGCTGGTAAATTCCACTGGACATGGACCATTCCATTTATTTCCGTGTTCCTCACAGTTGCAGACCTCGCATATTTCTATTCCCTGTCCATCGACGGAGCCATGATTTCAATTGTCTCCATGGTACGCCGAGGAAGCGTGATAGTTCCGTTTATCTACGGAGTTGCCATACTACACGAAAAAAACGTGAAGGCCAAGGTTGTGGACCTCAGCCTTCTGTTCGTTTCGCTGCTGCTTCTTATTATCGGATCGCACTGACAATTTGTCAGCGCAGACGGTCGGCAGCTTTGAGCAGGCGCTCGTCGCTGCTTATCCCTTTGTAGGCAAGAAAAGCGAACGCCAAAGCCCCCAGAAGCAGGAATATGCTCCCGAACCACTCAACCTCGACACCATCACGGTTCCAGCTATACAATATATAGATTTCGGTCAACATCATTAGTGCCGTAAGCAACATTGCCACAAGAGTCGCAGTCTTCTGTCGCTTCATATTCCGGTAAAGGAATATGGAGATGAACAACAACACCGCCACAAGGATGTTAACTACCATGAACACCGGCACATCAACCGGACGCAACAAAGTTACCGACGACACTGCTGCGTCGGGCACATCAGTCTGGACTGCCGCCATTGGGAGGCAACAGAAAACAATTACCAGAATTCCTGCAATAAGCAGCCATACCGACTGCCATCTCTGAATCACCATACTTTTTTTAGTTTCTGTTTATATTTCTAAAACGGGATAATTATATACATCCATATACATCCGCCACATCCCACCCGTGCCGGAATCATAAATTCTCATTGTAAAGAATCGAATCTGTCAGCAGAGGCACCAGCTCCGGATCAACCCCTATTCGCTGAAGATACCTCGCATCATCGCGCATATCCTTTATAAAACCGTCTACAGCCTCCTGACGGGCACTCCCTGTAGCATTTTCAGCCCCTCGCGATGAGATATTCAGCGAATAGAAATTCATCGCCTCCTGAAATTTTCCTTCGGCAAGGCTAAGATGCCCCATATTCAGATAGTCGTCACCTGTCGGTGTCGTTTCACTCAGAACACGCTCGTAATACTTCCGGCTCTGCGCGAAATCACCCGTCAGAAGCAGACACCAGGCCAACGGACGCAAAGCCTTCGTTGATCCGCTGTCGAGATATTCGCTCTTGAAATATGCTGCAACAGCTTCATCATAACGTTCCAGTTCTACCAGACAGCGACCTATATTGAGCGCTATGGCCGCACTTTCCGGCTTCTTGCGTTCAAGTATCCTCAACCGCTTCAAGGCTTCCTCCGGACGATGCAACGACATATAACAGCGGGCAAGCCTGCGAAGGGTCCAGTCACTGCCGGCATCAAGCATTTCCGCACGCTCATAATATCCTGCCGCACCGGCATAATCACCCAGCTTCTGACTTGCATACCCCATCTTCTGATAAACTTCCGCACCGGGCACCGTCAGCTCACCGAGCAGTCCGAAACTGTTCAGAGCCTGCTCATAATATCCGTGTGAGAAATAGAACTCAGCTATAAGCGACAGCGCTTCCGCATCATGCAGATCGGAAGCCAGGATTCCGGACGCCGCAAGATTCACGCCGGACGCAAACGGATTTGGCATCTCACCCTTGCGTCGGAACAATCTGAAAAATCTGAAAAGATTCTGTATCTGCTTGTTTATCACACTACGGCGGTCATCAGCCGCCACAGTCAACGCCGCCGCACTAATTTCGGCAAGCTGATCGCCATGCATCTGAAACTGTTGCAGCATCATCTTCCGCTGATCCGCAGGAACATGATCCAACGACAGCATGAATGAATATTTGTCGCTGTCGCAGAGAAACGGAGCGGCAGCTATGATATCAGCCACCTCACGTGTATCGGCCTGCGTTACGCCACCGGAAAAGGCCGAATAATCGGCATGAAACGGAAGAAACCAGTTGGCGACCTCATTAAAAAACGGAAAACTTTTCAGATGTGAGAACGTTCCCATCATCACATCGCCACCTTCCTGCTGAATCTCGCTCATCTCCTTCAGTTTGTCTGCAAGTCCTGAGTTATGGAGCATATCCTGCCATACAGGATTCTCCTCCATTTCCGAAGGATCGAGATCCTCGATATTCTGTTTCAGCTTCTTATCTATCTCAGGCCTCAGCTTCATCATTCCTGGAACCACCTCATCGCGTATCTTGGCGGTGATGCGGTCCGTATCAATGGTTTTCACAAGCTCCATGTTCACCATCCTCAGATCCTTCGTCCAGTCGGCCGTATCACGCAACGCATCAAGCTGCAAACCCACTTTACGGCTCAGCTTACGCGTCGGAAAAGCATTCAGCACCAGACATGCCCCTATCAGTCCTACACCCGATGAACGCGTTTTTTTTCCGGCATAGAGACCAAGAAGCAGTCCCACCCTGCGGGAATCGAAATACTGCAATCCGCCGAGCGCAAGCGCCCACCCGAAAAGCTCCTTGGCATATTCAGGCACACTTTCATCAGCGAAAACCATCGCCAGAGCCTCCTCGTCAGAAACTGATAGAGGATACGTAACCCATATGCGGTTGAAAAGCCGTCGCTCAAGCGCTTCCCTTTCCTGCATCGCTATCAGCCCCTCACCAGTGGAATTACCTCCGCTTACAACATTGAAGATCGAACCATGGGCAAGCGATTTCACATATCGGTCAAGCAATCCCCCGATACTGTCTGCGCTTTGCATCCGTTCGTAACGGAGAGTATTAAAATACAACGTAGGTTCAGATGCTGCCAGATTCTCACGCTCAAGCCTGTCGGTAAGCTCGAGAATCGTATTGCCGAGAGTTGCCACCATATCCGAACGCCCGGGATCATCCGCGCCACGCGATGCATATGAAAGCATCATACGGTAGTTCTCTTCTGCTTCAGAAAGCTCACGCGAAAGATCCCAGTTCATCATCCCCTGCGACAGGGAACGGGCATACCCGAAAGCATCCCTCAACCGGTGTTCCGCGACATATCTGTGAATCCGTTTTTTAGTTTCGGAAAAGACTTTTTTATCCATATATTTTACGAGAGGGTTCATATTAGGTAAGCCCTGGAAATTATTTTATATTATCCGTGAGCAGACTTCCACTCGGATTTTGCTCGAAGATGAAGGAGTGTAGCGGGCTACACAACTGAAGATGAGAGGAAAATCCGGCGAAAGGATGCCATGTATGATATAAAGTCCATGAATGTACATTACACATAATAATTTGCACGACTTACTTTGTAATCAGGGATACACATGTAAGACAACAAAATTCTTCCCTGAATTACTCCCTGACACATATGAAATAATGCAAAAATCTTGCCAGATACGCCCTCAGTCACATTCCGACGCCACATAATGATGTCTGGCCCGGCATTCGTGTAACGTATGATCAACTATCAGATGACGGGTAGCCATCGTGGATATCACACTCATCTCATGACTTACGAGCAGAATCGTAGCAGATGCCGACAGATCCCTCAATATCGAATATATATGTTCTTCGAAATGCTTGTCAAGATAGCTCAGCGGCTCATCAAGAACAAGCACCTCCGGCGATGATATTATAGCCCTTCCGAGCAACGCACGCTGCAACTGCCCGCCCGACAGAACACCGATTGGCGCGTCAGCATGGCTATGCAGCTCTATCAGACGCAGGGTCTCGTCAACAATATCCTTTCCCGACGCACACCCGTTTTTCACGCCTGACTTACCCAGAAGCCCGGACGATACCACCTCGCGTACCGTAATCGGAAACCGGGAGTCTATCATATTCTTCTGAGGAAGATACCCGATCGGCAACCGCTCAGTTAGATTACCCGCGGTGTCGAAATATTCTACACTACCCGATGTCGGAGACAACAGTTTCAGAATCACCCTCAGAAGAGTTGACTTCCCCCCTCCGTTGGGTCCGGTAATAGCCAGAAAATCACCCCGTTCAACCGTCATATTGATTCCTGACAGCACCTCCTTTGCATCCCACCGCATCGAGATACCACTTAGTTTTATAAGCTCATTACCCATTTCATTCATGATGTGATGTAAGCGCATCCACCACCGCGTTCAGTTGACGTTCGATATCAGAATCCATAAAATTTATCTCTGTAGGAGCCACACCTATCGTCTCCGCCAAAGTGGCAACTCTGTTACGGGAAAATCCTTCCGGAATGAAAAAAGCTACAGCATGATGCTCCAGCGCATGCTCGGCCGCCTCCTTTAGCCGTATAGACGAAGTCTCCTTATTCTCAAGATTGAGAGCCACCTGCTCCATACCATAGTCACGGGCGAAATAACTTAACGACGGATGCCAGATCACAAAACCCTCTACACCCTTCAGACGCTCTCCGTACACACGGTCCATACTGTCAAGCCTCATACACATCGCCGCATGCCTCTCCTCCAGATAACCCGAAAGCTCAGGAAAAGCACCCTTCAGAAACTCGAGCGTATTGTCTGCCATAATTTTTGCATTCCTCGCCGAACTCCAGATATGTGGATCCGGTTCTCCGGCCCCATCAACCTCCTCATCTTCCTCAGCGCATTCGCCCACACCATGCGAATGAGTGCCATACATATAATCTATACCCTCGCCGGCCACACCGACTCTAAGTTCCGTACCATGATCACACACATCGGCAACCAAACGGCTTTCAAAGGGAAGCACTCCGGTCACAAGCAGATTCCCTGACCTGCTGAGATCTCTCATTACCCCCATTCCAGGCTGAAAAACCTCCGGATCGCTACCCGATCCCATCAGAGTACTCACCTCCACGCTGTCACCACCTATATTCCTCACAAAATATTCGAGAGGCGCAATCGTAACCGTCACCCGACGACAGTCGTCTGCCACGGTTTCTTTGACACAACCCGTAGTAAGGAAACAGCACATAGCTGTTCCAGCCCCTATCATAGCCTTACAAATCAAATTCTTATACACTCTCATTGTTCATCATCTCTTTACAACTGAATAATGTAATAAAACGAACGTCTAAGAATATGTGTTTAAAAACATAAAATTAAACATTCCACCCCCGTCCCTCGTCGTCTATCTAAAAAATTATCAAGTTACGTATACCGATTCTTTAGACCGCCCTCCAAATCGCACCTCCTTAATAACCAAACGTTTACATAACCACAATATCTTATCTGCAACATACAGGCTGCCACAGGATATAGCTTTTATATCTACAAAATTAACAAAAAAATATCAATTCAGACCCCTTTGTTATTTTTCAAAGGGTATAAAAATATCGTTTAAATTTTCGTAATTAAAAAACTTTTTTCTAATTTTGTGGTGAACTAATACCACAACAAGCGCTAAACTGAAACATAAAGTGACTTTGCTGGGTATTACAGTAAACACAAAGGGAATATTAAACAACAACAAAACTAAAGAAAAAAGTAACAGTATGGCACGCTTACACATTGACAATCTCGACACTAAGATTCTTCAGATGCTCGTTGATAACGGTCGTAAACCATTCCTTGAAATCGCTCGCGAATGTGGCGTTTCAGGTGCCGCTATTCACCAGCGCATCGCCAAACTTCAGGCTACAAATATTCTTGAGGGATCACGTGCGCTCATAAAGCCCACCACACTCGGCTACGACACATGCGCCTTCGTAGGAATTTTCCTCAAGGAACCTGACAAATTCAATGAAGTTGTAGAAAAACTTAAAGAAGTGCCCGAAGTAGTTGAATGCCACTTCACTACAGGCGAATACGACATGCTCATCAAGCTCTACGCACGCGACAACGAGCATCTCCTCCATCTCATCCACGAGAAACTTCAGCCCCTCGGACTCCTCCGCACCGAAACTCTCGTTTCTTTCCGCGAAGTATTCAGCCGCGCCCTCCCCGTCAATCCTACTAACAAGAAATAATAGTTAAGTAGCATAATACTACGCATTCATTTCTGTGGCTGTGTCGTTCTGACACAGCCATTTTTATTTCCCCACTATAGCAACGGCACCCACCAGGAACCTCAAATGAAAAGCTCTAATACTTAGATCTATGTGAGCAACACATCATACTTCGCCAGAACCATACGACGGCAACCGTCACTCCGTGCAAAAAAACTATCACAATTATTTGGCTGTTATTAATGGAAATTTTTACCTTTGCGCTGGAGAAGGACCACTAGCTGTTATCCGAATCCAACCAGACAAACAAAATAAAAAATCAGATAATATACATATGGTTTACAATTTCAGGATTGTCTCCGACGAAGTCGAAAACTTCAAAAGAGAAATTAAAATTGACGCCGACGCCACATTCCTCGACCTCAAAAACGCCATTTGCGACGCTGTGGACTTCGATAAAAACCAGCTCTCGTCTTTCTTCATCTGCGACGACAACTGGGAGAAACGACAGGAAGTCACACTCGAAGAGATGGATACCTCATCTGATCAGGATGTCTATCTGATGGAAGATACCCTCCTATCCGATCTAATCGACGACGAAGGACAACACCTCATGTTCACATTCGATTACATGACGGACCGATCTTTCTTCATGGAGATGAAAGAACTCATACCCGGCTCCAATCTCATGGATCCCATCTGCTCCCTTTCACTCGGGAAAGCCCCCCAGCAGACCGTCGATCTCGACGAATTCGTTGCTAAGGTGGATGCGAAAGCAGCTGCTGCAGCTACAGAAGATTTCGATGAGGATTTCTACGGATCCGACTCATACAACGACGACGAATTCGATGCCGCCGGCTTCGATGAAATGACGTTCGACCAATAATTTAACACCCGCACCATATCCCCCCATCCTTGATGACTTCAAACCCCGAACTCCACCTTGCTTGGGAATTTGTGGAACACACCGGCATGAGCATTTTCCTGACCGGTAAAGCCGGAACCGGCAAAACTACCTTCCTCCACACACTCCGAAGCAAAAGCGCAAAATCTATAATCGTTGTAGCGCCGACGGGAGTTGCTGCCATCAATGCCGGGGGAGTGACCATACACTCATTCTTCCAGCTACCTCTATCCCCCTACGTCCCTGGATCGGAATACCGCGATAAATTCTCGTTCGGCAAAGACAAGCTGAGGATTATCAGAGCCCTCGACCTACTCGTCATAGACGAAATATCGATGGTACGGTCCGACCTCCTCGACGCCATTGACAACGCACTCCGCAAATACCGGCGGTCATCCCTCCCCTTCGGAGGGGTGCAGTTGCTGATGATTGGCGATCTCCAACAGCTTGCACCCGTTGTCACGCCACATGACGAAATACTGCTCCGGGGGCACTATGATACCCCATATTTTTTCGGCAGCCACGCACTCGCCCAGATTCCATACGTCACTATCGAACTTACTAAAGTTTACCGTCAGCAGAACATCACATTCGTGAACCTGCTAAACAATTTACGTGACAACGCACTGACACCCGACGACATATCTCTCCTCCGGACACGCTTGAACCCCTCGTTCCGCCCATCCGCACATAGCGACTTCATCCGCCTCACTACCCACAACCACATGGCCGACAGCTATAATAACTCCGAACTCTCGCGCATCAAAGCACCGGCCATGCACTATACCGCGCAGATAAAAGGTATATTCCCCGAATACTCATACCCCACACCACTGACACTCGAACTGAAAGTCGGAGCGCAGGTGATGTTCATAAAAAACGACTCTTCCGGAGCCGCTCGCTATTTCAACGGAAAAATCGGACACGTCGTTTACGCCGACAGCACCACAGTTAAAGTCCTATGCCCGGGCGACCAGGAACCGATCATCGTTGAACCGGAACTTTGGGAAAATGCCAAATATACCGTCAACGATACCACAAACACCATTGAGACTGAAGTACAGGGCACCTTTACTCAACTACCCTTACGCCTCGCATGGGCTATCACTATTCATAAAAGTCAGGGACTCACATTCGACCACGTCATCATCGACGCCGGAGCATCCTTTGCACCGGGACAGGTATACGTAGCACTCAGCCGCTGCAAAACCCTTGAAGGTCTGGTGCTGGCAACCGACCTCGGAAACGCACGGCTCGGATCCGATCCGGGAGTAATGGAATACATCGGCAGCCAGGAAAAGGAAGCACGCAAGAGCGCTACGCAACTCCCCGACATCAAACGGGCATACTACCGGCATACACTCATCGAACTATTCAGCTTCCGCGACATAATCAACCTCCAGAACTCACTCTCCCGACTGATGGCATCGACGTTCCGCCTATCATTCCCCAACGAAACCGCCGCACAACAGCATCTGTCAGTCAATATACGTGAAAAAATTGTGGAAGTCGCCGACAAATGGATACGACTCATCAGCGCATCAACCGATGATACACTCACATCATATGCTTTCCTCGACCGTGTGAAAAAAGGCGCCGAATACTTCGCCACCACCCTCGCGGAAACCTTCGGCACATCACTGTCGGCAGCATACAAAGTGCAGACCGACAATAAAAAAGCATCACAACGCATCCGCGAGATTGTAAGCGATCTCCGTCAGGCCATCGACACATCTGTCGCAACCCTCCGGGCT
The DNA here is from genome assembly GCA_014800795.1 of Bacteroidales bacterium. Lineage (GTDB taxonomy): Bacteria > Bacteroidota > Bacteroidia > Bacteroidales > Muribaculaceae > UBA7173. The sequence goes on from JAAVFL010000008.1 coordinate 194,021, forward strand.
GTCTCCACCCATGGATTCACGGTCCCGGCATATCTCAGGTTCAAGCAGACCGCCGCCCTCGACGCCACTAAAGAATCATCACTAAAGCGCGTGGCCCGGGGAGGCAGATATACCAAGGCCGGCGATCAGACCTCAAAGAAAAAAGCCCGACAGCCCAAACCGCCCAAGCCTACCAAAAAGCCGAGCCATGAAGTGAGCTACGAACTGTTTCAACGGGGAATGACCCGCGAAGAGATCGCCAGTGAACGCGACCTTGTAGTCGGAACCATCACCAACCATCTGATGCACTACGTCGACAACGGAACCATCACCCTTGCCGACCTCTTTTCCCCTGCCATTGTCAACGCCGTCGCATCAGCTGTCTCACAACTGCCATCCGACGCTAAAGCCATTGAAATACAGGCTCTTCTTCCATCCTCCATCACCCTCTCCGATATAGTTACCATCCGTTCAGTGCTACGTGCCCCCCGCACCTCCGGATGATACTCTCCATACACCGTAATCCCCCTGACAGGAAATTTATTATACAGTTCCATACGACGAACCAAAAAGCAACGGCAGCGCAAAGATGCGCCGCCGTTTCATAAAAACCTAATAATCTTTCCTATGGGGTAACCCTTATATATAATCTACTCTTTATGTTTCTATATAATCGACAAATCAGATAAACCGATTTGTATTTCACACAAAAGCCTCACTGCACACACAACTATTTTTCTTCAATACTTATTCTTAACCGTTCCACCCGAACTTGTCTTGGCATTGCACCTTACAGCGTTGACCGTCACAGATCCCCCCGTCATAGCCATCGCAGTCGCATTCTCAACGAGCAACTTGCCGCCATTGAAATCTCCGGAAGTATTGGCCTCTGCCTTCAAAGTGCCGGCTGTACCCGCAACAACCACATCGCCACTCGTACTCACATCAGCCTCAAGACTGTCACAACTGATGTTTTTACATGAGAAATCACCACTTGTGGAACATGATATGATCAGACTCTTCACAGCCATGCTGCCTACGCCTACATCTCCGCTTGTCGCAGCGACAGCTTTCACTGCGCCGGCACCCTCAAGTCTATCGATCTCGATATCACCGCTCGTACACGCATCAAGCGTTGCCGACTTAGCGCCCACGCTTTTCAGCTTTACATCACCCGATGTGGAAGCGTTAACCGTAAGTTTGTCTATACCGGCCAGATCCGACTTACAGATGATATCGGCTGATGTGCTTGCCGAAAACGAACGGACAGCAGGAGCAGTCACATACACCCTCACCTTATCCTCCTTGCCGAATTTTTTCTTACGCTCCTGCATATATTCCTTTTTCATACCCACTCTCAATACCCCGCTCTTCACCTCAACCGTAACATACGGAAGCACTCGCTCGCTTGCAACCACCTTCACCGGAGCCAGAGCTCCACACGTATACTCCACATCTACAGACATCGAAGCATCTATCGAATGGAAATCACCGGTCGCTACAGTATGGGCATATACCGTTCCATTTCCATTTTTATAGTCCCTGTCCGAAAGAAAACTATTCTCGACGGCAAAAGATATGCCGACCCCCGCGATTGCGGCAGCTACCAAAACCAGAAGTGTCAAGACTACTTTGTTCATATAACAGAGATTTTTCTGAGTTCATATGATTAGACGCAGCCTTACACCGGAAAGTTGCAGTGGAGAATAAAAAAAACTAAAAAAATCGTCAGCCAGGCTATAAGCCGGGTTCTGTCAGCGCTTTATATATTGCGCCGGTCCGTCATTTATCTATGCCGCATGTCGCCATACGGCTAAAGCAGTCTACCCCCCGGCAATGGGCGAGCAACCCTTGAATGCCGGTATACTTGACCTTGCAACCCATAAGACGTGCGGCACACCGCCTCACGGCGATGTCCGGTGGGCTCTTACCCCACCTTTTCACCCTTGCCCCGAGGGGTGATAGCGCCGCCGGATAAGGCGGCTCCCCCACCGTTAAATAGGGGCGGTTATTCTCTGTCACGTTGTCTCTGCGGTCGCCCGCGGCTTCCCGTTAGGAAGTATGGCGCTCTACGTTGCCCGGACTTTCCTCACGTCGCTCCCATCTGAATGGAACCGACCCGCGACGGACCGCCCGGCTGACGAAGTTTTTTCCTTTTACAATGCAAAGTTAAGCACTTTTTTCCACTTTTTTCGTACCTTTGAACAAAAGTTTGTTTATGCCTCAACCTATTACAGCCGTCCAGCGTAAACTCATCGCATCCCTTCGTCAGAGCCGCCATCGTCGCGACAACGGACTTTTCGTACTCGAAGGAACGCGCTCCGTACTCGATTCCGCAGCTGCTTTCAAGGTAAAATGGCTCGTGGCCACCGATCAATGGCTAAATGAATACGCCAATCAGCTACCCGACAACTGCCGCACAGTTCTCACTGCCCGTAACGATGAAATGAGGCAGATGTCATCGGTAGTCACCCCACAAGGTGTACTCGCAGTTTGCCGGATCCCCCCCACACCGGAAATCGTCGACATTCAGCACGATGAACTTATACTCGCGCTCGACTGCATTCAGGATCCCGGAAATCTCGGGACAATAATGCGCATCGCCGACTGGTTCGGAATAAAACGCATTATCGCATCACCCGATACAGTCGACATATACAATCCCAAAGTGATTAATGCTACTATGGGAGCAATTGCACGCGTCGGAGTTATATACACACCTCTCCCCCCCATCCTCAGCCGGGCTGCGGCATCAGGGATTGAAATTTACGGAACATTCCTTGAGGGAGAACCGATCCATTCCGCACATCTTACCCCCGGTGGCATAATCGTCATGGGTAACGAAGGCAACGGAATATCACGACCGATAGCGGCCACCGTCACAAGACGCATTACCATACCGTCATTCCCGAAGGGACACCCCACCGTTGAATCACTCAACGTAGGGGTCGCCACAGCAATTACAGTCGCTGAATTCCGAACAAGACTACTGACAAATGGCCAAGACTAAAGAAAAAACACGATGGTTCTGCACCGAATGCGGAGCCGACAGCCCCAAATGGGAAGGAAGATGCCCCTCTTGCGGAGCATGGAACTCTATGGTGGAGGAGCGTCTCACCCCCTCGGCCGCTTCCCGTTCGCGACGATCCGCCATATCCGCATCCACACGTAGCATCCCCCAGAAAGTATCTGAGATACAGGCTTCGGAAGAAACACGCATACATATGCCGTCTGAAGAGCTTAACCGCGTGCTCGGAGGAGGTCTGGTAACAGGATCCATGGTTCTTATCGGAGGAGAACCCGGAATCGGTAAAAGTACACTTGTGCTCCAGAACATACTCTCCATCAAAAGCCGGCGCATACTTTACGTTTCGGGAGAAGAAAGCGCCATGCAGATCAAGCTGCGCGCCGACCGCATCGGACGCATGAGCGACAACTGCTACATAGTCACCGAAACATCACTCGAAACCATATTCGAACACATCGGCGACATCGAACCTCAGCTCCTTATCGTCGACTCCATACAGACTATCGCTTCCGACACCATTGAATCAGCTGCCGGTAGCGTAAGTCAGGTGCGCGAATGCGCCGCGCAGCTTCTACGCTTCGCAAAGGAACACAACGTGCCCGTACTCCTCATCGGCCATATCAACAAAGAGGGATCACTCGCCGGCCCGAAAGTACTCGAGCACATTGTCGATGCCGTACTACAGTTCGAAGGAGACCGACAGTACATGTACCGTATCCTCAGAGCCACCAAAAACCGCTTCGGCAACACATCCGAACTCGGAGTCTACGAAATGTGTCAGCGAGGACTCCGCGAGGTGTCAAATCCGTCTGAAATGTTGCTCAGCCGTCAAGGCGAGGAACTTCTTTCCGGATGTGCCGTCGGAGTTACAGTCGAGGGCCAGCGTCCGTTCCTTATCGAAGCCCAGGCGCTTGTAAGCACAGCGGCCTACGGAACCCCGCAGCGCTCAGTGACCGGATTTGACTCAAAGCGCATGAACATGCTGCTTGCCGTACTCGAAAAGCGCGTAGGCTTCAAACTTGCCCAGAAAGATGTATTCCTCAACATCGCGGGAGGATTGAAAGTTTCCGATCCGGCTCTTGACCTCGCCGTCATCGCTGCCATCCTCTCGTCAAACGTCGATATGGCCATACCCCACGGCATATGCCTCTCTGGCGAAGTAGGTCTCAGCGGCGAAATTCGTCCCGCCGCCAGAATGGAACAGCGCGTACGCGAAGCCGAAAAACTCGGCATGGAAACCATCATCATTCCTCGCGGTTCACTTAAAGGGGTCGACACATCCCGATTAGCTATTAAAATAGTGGAAGTAAGCAAAGTAGAAGAGGCCTTCCGCCATCTCTTCGGTTGATGCAATTCGACCGTTTAACAAATTTTAACTCCTCGAAATACAACTTTCACCCCTTTGATGCGTCAAACCATAGTTTGAAAACTCATACATAAACACATAATAAAAATGAAAAAATTCTTCAGACTGGCAATGCTCGCCATCGTCGCGCTGACCGGCTTCAAGGCCGCGGCGCAGATGGACCAGCCCCTGCCTACCGACCAGAATGTCCGTATGGGAAAACTCCCCAACGGACTAACCTACTACATCCGCCACAACGAAACCCCTGAAGGACAGGCCGATTTCTATATCGCACAGAAAGTCGGCTCCATTCTTGAGAACGATGAGCAGCGCGGTCTCGCACACTTCCTTGAACATATGTGCTTCAACGGAACCGAGAATTTCCCCGGCAACAACCTCATTGCCTGGCTTGAGACTGTAGGCGTGAAATTCGGCGAGAACCTCAATGCATACACATCAATCGACGAGACAGTCTATAATATAAGCAACGTTCCGACTGCCCGTGAAAGCGTTCAGGACTCATGCTTGCTCATTCTCCACGACTGGGCCGACGGATTGCTCCTCGATCCCACCGAAATTGATAAGGAACGTGGCGTAATCCACGAAGAGTGGCGCTCACGCAATGTCGGTCAGCAGCGTCTTATCGAACAGCTGCTACCCACTATGTATCCCGACTCGAAATATGGCTACCGTATGCCCATCGGAACAATGGAAGTTGTCGACAACTTCCCCCCTCAGGTACTGCGTGACTATTATGAGACATGGTACCGCCCCGACCAGCAAGGTATCATCGTAGTCGGCGATATCGACGTTGACCGCATCGAAAACAAAATTAAGGAAATCTTCTCCCCGATCCAGATGCCCGCCAATCCCAAAGAACGCGAGTACGAAGAAGTACCTGACACCGAAGGCACAATATATGCAATCGGAGCAGATCCGGAGATGCAGTATTCCATCTTCAACATCTACTTCAAAAATGAAGTCGTGCCCCGCGAACAGCGCAACTCAATGATATACATGGTCACCAACTATGTCACCGACATGATCGCCGGAATGCTGTCAGCACGCTACAACGAACTCGCTTCCAATCCCGATGCAGAATATGCAGCCGCTTTCGCAAGCTACGGCAACTACCTCGTATCCTCCACCGAAGATGCCCTCAGCATAGGTGGCGTGGGTAAAGGCGACGACATTATGCCCGCATTCAAAAGCGTATACCGCGAACTGCTCCGCGCCGTACGCGGCGGATTCACCATGTCGGAATACGACCGTGCCCGCAGCGAATACCTCTCGCGTCTCGAGACCGCCTTCAACAACCGCGAACACACCGAAAGCGAAAAATACTCACGCGAAATCGTACGCCACTTCGTTGACAACTTACCCATGCCAGGCATTGAATTCGAATATCAGATGATGAACGGCATTGCAAACCAGATTCCTGTAGAAGCCATCAACCAGACCCTCCAGCAGATTGTCACCGACGACAACCGCGTGGTTCTGATGATGCTCCCGGAAAAGGCCGGCGTGACTGTCCCCACACCCGAACAGCTCGCCGCTGCTATGGCTGAAGTCAACGCGGAAAACATCGAGGCGTTCGTCGATGAAGTGAAAGCCGAACCACTCATCCCCGCTCTTCCCGCACCCGGAAAGATCGTAAGCGAAGAAAAACTCGATGAATGGGGAGCCGTGAAGCTCACACTCAGCAACGGCGTTACCGTTGTCGTAAAAACAACTGACTTCAAAGCCGATGAAATTCTCTTCGATGCACAGGCCCTCGGGGGAACATCCGTATTCCCCGACAGCTATGCGAATTCCCTCATCGCATTCCCCATCTTCGCCGAACAGAGCGGTCTGGGTGAATACACCTACAAAGACATGCAGAAATATCTCCAGGGAAAACAGGTAACGGTTCAACCTTCGTTTGACGCATATGTGCGCGACATTGCCGGCTCCACTACTCCTAAAGACCTCCCCACAGCAATGGAGCTCATCTACATGACATTCACAAACTTCAACATCACACCCGACGAATTCCTCGCCTCACAGAAGCAATACGAAGGAATACTCAAGAACCAGGAATCGAATCCCCAGTTCATATTCCAGCGCGATCTCAGCAAGGCGCTCTACAGCAATCCACGCAAGCAGGCGCTCTCAGCCGAAGTTGTTGAAGGCGCTACACTCGAACAGACCCTCGATATCGCCCATAAGATGACTGCCAACGCAGCCGACTACACATTCTTCTTCGTAGGCAACATCGATATGGACACATTCCGTCCACTCGCTGAGCAGTATCTCGCCACACTCCCCGCCGACAAGGCTACCGCCACTACCGCTCCCCTCTTCCTTGAATCGCTCAACATTGCTCCCGGCGATAAAGAGATCACGTTTACTACCCAGATGCAGCAGCCCCAGACATTCGTAGCCGTTCTCGACTACGGCAATATCCCCTTCAGCAAAGAGAGCCGCGCTGCCGCAAACGTTGCCGGCCAGATTCTCACAAACCGCCTTCTCACCAAGGTACGCGAGGATATGGGAGCCGTTTACTCTATCTGGGCCGGTAGCAGAATGGAGCGCGTAGCTAACGACAACAACACCATGATTCAGAGTGTATTCCCAATGAAGCCGGAACTCCGCAAGGAAGTACTCGACGTTATCTCACAGGAATTCAAGAACATGGAGTCAGACGTCACTCCCGAAGAACTCGCCAAAGTTGTTGAATACTCACTCAAGAGCATCGAAGAAGCCCAGAAGCAGAACAGTGCATGGCTCAGCGCTATGGCAGGTGAAGCCCTCAACAATGTCGACACATTCCACGGAGCCGCCGAGATGTACAAAGCCATGACCCCTGCCGACATCTGCAACTTCATGAAGCAGCTCAACGCCCAGGGCAACTACCGCGTCATCCTCCTCGAGCCCGCCGACTGATCCCCCCTCCCCTCTCTCCCATAAATCCCTAAAACAAAGGTGATGTGTCGAAATTCAAAAATCGACCCATCACCTTTCCTTTTTCCCAATATGGGATATTTCCCCGACTTTATCTACAGCCACCAGAACTAAAAACCGTATGGCAATAATGGTGGCGGTGACCTTTGTTCATGCCAGATTAATAAGGTAAGTAAGTTGTGGAAATTATTTCATATTATCCGTGAGCATACTTTCAGTCGGATTTTGTTCGAAGATGAAGGAATGCAGTAAGCTACATGTTATCGCCTGCGCTTTTGAGCTTGTCGAAAAAAACTGAAGATGAGAACGAAATTCGACGAAAGTATGCCGCGGATGATACGAAGTCCATAAGAATGCAGTCTACGTAACAATTTTAATGACTTACTTATTCCTTTTGCCATTATGTTATGCTTGTTGCGGATAGAAGCAATCCCAGTTTAACGGGTCTGTAGTATTCTCAATAGGACGCGGAGAATACAGCCAATTTGAGCCGGCTTGAATAACCACTCCACCGGCAAGGGGCTGTTCGGGAGTGGAGTGTACTATGATATATTCCAGAAGGGCATTATGTTTATCCGCTGCAAACATATCGCTTCCGGCACTCTTTGTATCGAAAAGATAAATATGTCCGTTCTTCATTCGGATAACGAAGTCAACGTAGAACAATGCTTTTTCACCTCCCTCTCCTTTGTGGTACTCAATGGCATAATTTGCTTTACCATTATCGCCGTTCTTATACCACCAATCAATATACTGTGAATTGGCTTCAAGGAATTTTACAAATTCCTTTTCAGTATTAGAAGCGGAGTTTAGTTGGATGAACGGTAAGAGCGCATGATTTTCAGCCAGAGCGACTTGGTTGGTATCAGCATCATAAACGCGCTGTTCCGGCACTTCCCAATCGTGTTCTTTATAAACACGTGTAGCGGCTGCCTTTGCGGCTGCAACCTGACGCTTGCGAGCATATTTTTCGAGTGCAGTTTCAAGCAGACGGTCAAATTTAGGGCGGTTCTCGTGATATAGCACCACTTTCTTTGCATCGGTTTCGTATATACCGAAGAAGTCTGCGATTAACTCCGTAAGGAAACTCGCAATTTTATCTGTTCGACCTTTGCGTTCAAACTGTCCTCCTTTGGCATCAATATAGGCAAGGAAAACGCCATCAATTTCGCCGGTTGTTCGGGCGAATTTCGCGCGTTCCACTGTCAAGGTCTGCACTTCATTTTGGAAGTGAACATCCTTAGGAATTTCAATGTTAATAGTCTTTACATCAAGACGTATGGAGTTCTGAACGCGGCGACGATTTTCATTTATGGTTAAATCGTCAGTTTCGGGGAGCGGTTGGTAATCCTCTTCATCTCCGCGCATAGCGGCAAGTTCGGCAATAGAGAACAGACCGGCTCCCCGTTCGAGCTTCCAAAACTCGGTTGCTGTGTCGTAAAGTATTTTGCGGAAATCGGGGCCGAGGTAGTTACGTTCAATGTTCGGTCGCTCGGAATATACCGATTTCAACGAAACATTACAAAGATTAGCGCGACGATGCGCGGTAAGCGTATTATTCAAGATGTAACCGGCATCAGCTGTTACAATGTCAATCTTCTCTTTGGCAATGTCGGTATAGACGTAGCCGACGTTAAGTAATTCATTCGGATAATGCTTTTGCTCCGGCATACGAAGTATTCGTCCGACGGTCTGAATAGTGAACTGGTCACTTTGCAGCTTACGGAATATAAGCAATACTGCGGCTCGCGGACAGTCCCAGCCGAGGGCGATAGCCTCTTTGAAAAGTAGCACCTGTGCGAGATTGTCAGGGCGTTCAAGTCCTGCGAGATTTTCTTTCTCGTTTGAGAGCCAAATGGCGAGTTTACCGTTTTCCACGGTAATGTCGCACATATATTTAAGGTACGTCTTGACCTGCTCGGCAACTTTTTCATCTTCCGAAGTCATTGACTCCTTTTTATCGTTGGGGAGTTGAATCAGAAGCAGAGGATTTATGTCAACACCTGCGGCTTTATAAGCCTCGGCGATTTGGTTGCGTTTTTCGAGAGCGATTTTTATAAGACGCTCGTTAAGAGCTGTTTCGTTTTCGTTGCTACTGACTTCAATTTCAGGGTTAAGCACCACTTCTTTCTTAATCATCTCAGCTGCTATTACGTCCTGACGGTCAACCTTGTAAAGTGCATCAGGATGCACGGTTTTGGGAGTAGCCGAGATGCGAAGTTCAACTGCGGGATTGATTCTTTCAAGCACCGCCTTTGTCTTGTCGGCAGTGTTTGACCAGAACATGTGTTCCTCGTCGATCACTGCGACTATGGGTAAGCCCAGTTCTTCTTGTGTCCGTCGAGTTATCTCATATAACGATGCGCTGCTCTCACTGTCGCGCACCATTATATTCTTTTCCTTGTTGACACTCTCCCAGTTGACGAACAATATCTCGCCCGGCTGAATGCCCTCGCTTTGGTCAAGTTCACCGAACATAAGCGGAGTGAGCTTGCGGGTTTCACCGAAAGCACCTTTTAGACTCATATAGCTTTGCTGGTGAAGTTTACGCGGAGCAAACCAAATAAACGCACATTCCTTATAGCGACTGTCGCCACGCGTACGCAACTCGTCAACAATGTTGGCAAGTGTCTGACAAGCCATTACAGTTTTGCCCGCGCCTGTTGGAGCCTCGAATACAATCTTGCGTCGATTCCCACCAATATTGAGTTGCTTAATCGTTTCATCTGTAAGTCGCGCAACTGCTTCCTGTTGGTATTTCAAGGTTTTCATTCTGCGCCTCCTTCCTGATTAAAAAGTCCGCCAATTTCTTCATCATCAATACTAAGTGTATCTTCTTCCTCCGGCAACGTGATTAGTTTCCGTCTGCGCTTAGGGAGAATTAGTTTATAAGTGTTGTAGATAGCCTGCGGCACTGCACAGAGTTCCACTTTATCATTGACCGATTCAAAACTTGCCTCCCAAGGGTCTTCACTTGGAGAGAATACATAGACCTTAATTTTTGAGTCGGTTTCTGCTGAGGCAACGTTTAGCTCGCTGCCGGTATCGACGGCTATCATCTTTACGATTTCATCAACATATCGCTCGTCGTAGATTACGAGCATTTTCTTGTCGCCATGCTCAAAGTAGCGATAGATGTTTTTGAAGGTCGGCAAACCTGCAAAAGTTTTCTGCTCGGTATAAAGGTTTTCCTTGATGCAGAGCATATCGGTAGAGAGGCTTACGAGGCGACGCATATTTTTGGTAGAGCGACTGCGCCCGACAAAATCGGTACGATAATAGCGAAGATTATTATTGTGCAATCCCTCCACATGCTCGCCGTTGGGTTTCGTATAGCCTTCGATAACTCTTTTGTTACGCTCGTATGTTACTTTTTGGCATATCCCATTTTCATTGTTGGTACAGAGTATACACTGACGCTTGCCACCGTCCTCCGCATTTAACTGCATAACAGCATGTAATGTCGAGCCTGATCCTGCAAAAAAATCCAAAATATATGAATCCTTGAGTGAGCCCAGAGTAAGGATGAATTTTAGCAATCCAACAGGTTTTGGATTGCTAAAAACATCTTGCCCATTCATTATTTCTTTGAGCATTGCGGCTCCTTCTTGGTTTGACTCCAGTTCAGCCCACCAACTATTTGCGATTACGCCTTTATCTTCTTTATCAGAAAGAAATAGTTTATATCTTGGTTTACCAGCTCCCCCACGAGGAAAAACAAGTCTATCATCATTTAGGAGAGCATAATAGGTTTCTTCCTTAAATCGCCATTCCTCTGTAATAACTCGTCCCGTAGGAGTCGTAACAGTGTATTTACTGCCGCCTTTATTAGTACAAGGCATCGTCTTATAAGGTCCGCGTGGGTCATTGTCAGGATTCTTATAGTCTGACAAATCAATATTAGCTTCAATTTTATTGAGCTCAAAATCGGGAGATTTACGGTAGATTAGAACGTACTCATGTATAGTCGAGATATTCTTGCTTAAATTAGCTTGTGATTTACGTCTTCTCCGGACTGGGGCTGCAATAAAATTATTGGATGAGAATATTTCATCACATAGAATTCGGAGATTGGCAAATTCATTATCATCTATCGAAATGAACAAGAATCCACGCTCTGATAAAAGCTGTTTGGCTATACGAAGACGTTTTGACATAAATGATAGCCATTTGGAGTGTCTAAAATCATCTTCCGAATCTACATATGTGTCATTATACGTAAAATCCTTGTTCCCCGTGTTATACGGAGGATCAATGTAGATTACGTCTATTTTGCCTGCATGGGTGTACGCGAGGGTGGCAAGTGCTTCAAGGTTGTCCCCCTCGATTAGAATATGATTAGGTGCATCGGGTCCGGCATTAGTCAATGCACGTTCTTTGTCCTCGATTAGAACAGGAAGTTCATCGCACAAACGCTCTTCCACATCTTCGGGCTTATCTTCCCACACAAGTCCGTAGGTCTTGGTTTCGCGGAGCAATCCGAGAAGTGCCGAGCGTTCATCGTCGGCCAACCCCTCTAATGTATTGATGCGGTCAATTAATTTATGTCGGTCAGTCGCTTTCATGGCAGCATCATGAAAATAGATGTCGCCAATACCCCACTGCGACAGGGTTAATAAAAAAGGGTGGGTATCTGTACCGTTGCTACCTTTCCCATAGGCGACGACCAAGAAGCCTGACAGTAAGATTACAACGCAGAACCCACGCCTATGCAAATACCCCAAACCCACTCCATGCCGATAATGGCATAGAATGAGCCCGGATAGGTAAATACATACCCGTGGGCGTCCACTTTGCATTATTCTTGACTGTCTAAAAAATTGGTCGTCTTTATGGGACAAGAATAAAGCGCGAGTAAACGCCTTTTATTTTAACCTCCCGCCTCGCTTCCGCTCTCGGAAGACGCATGGCGTGAGTCTATATGCAAATTTAGTGAAATTTTCCGAATTGAAAATTAATAACGCAGATACTATCCATCTGCCAATTTCTTTTGTGGGTGTCGAATTATCTTCGCAAGATAAACGGGCAGAGAGCCTTCATCTGGAGCGGGGGATCATTCTCAATCCGGCGTAAGGCACTCACCGCGCTATCAAGCGATGCCGTAGTCATCGCACCGACATAATACACCTCGTCGCGGGGATCCTGAAGCAACACCGGTTCATTCCATCCTCCGGTCTCCAGGCGCTTCATCACCGACCGCGAATTGAAAAGCTGCTTGAAAGAAGCCACAACCACCGTATACGGCTTTGCATCCGCACCTTCTATTCTCTTGACATAAATTCCCTTCAAAGGAATACTATCCCCATTATAAACAGTTCCTGCAATAGCCGCCTCCCGTTTAAGCCCTTCGGCAGCCTCCGCCGTCAGACCTGCGTCACGCTTCTCACGCGCAATCTCATATGCAGCAGCGTAGTTAGCCTCAGTAGTCTTGCAACCGGTGAATACACATCCGGCTGCTAAAGCGCAACTTATCGCTATTATCAGTTTTCTCATATCATTGTATTTTTTCAAGTTTATACTTCCGGAAGCCGCGATGCAGCCCCAAGTTCTATAACTTCGAGATCCCTCATCACGTCTCCGTCGATCGTAAGCTTAACGAGAGTTCTATGTTTATGCCAACCGTGTACACCGGCCGCCCCGGGATTGATATGCAGCAGATCAAGTTCACTGTCATACATCACCTTAAGAATATGACTGTGGCCACACACATAAAGCTTGATCCCCTCCCTCCGCAGCAATTCTTTCATACCACGGCTATATCTGCCCGGATACCCTCCGATATGGGTAAGCAAAACCTTGATCCCTTCGACTGTGAAAATCAACAGTTCCGGACACCGTCTCGCCACCACCCCGTGATCTATATTCCCCTTCACCGCCCTTACAACCGGACACACCCCCTCAAGCCTATCTATCACATCTATATATCCAACATCACCTGCATGCCATATCTCGTCGCAATCCTTGAAATGCGCCGCGAACCGGTCGTCCCAGCATGAGTGTGTATCTGAAAGTATTCCGATACGTTTCATAACCTCAATAAACCATTGAAATTATCATATAATCAATCTTTTAACTTCAGGAACCTTACATAATCGGCCAGCACGGTATTAGCTGTCGGATCCACATACACCGGTGTCGGCTGATAGTAGCGCAGTTCTATCACATGCCTTCCGGGAGTGAGATTAACCACCAGCGGATTTGTATAAGCTGTCTGGTTCTGCCATTCCCGATCCGGCGAATTATCCCAGTCGGCCGCCGATAATTGCGGAAACACAAACACACCCGCTATCCTGCCGTCAACCCCGAGGCGCCTTACAGCTGAGCGACGCCGCGAATTCACTATACCGAGGCCATTCAGGTAATGTACATCAACGGCATATCGTCCGCTCTCGGCTTCAGGTATATCTATCTCGAACTTTATCCGCGGATTTTTATTGCGGTTCGATTCAGCAAACTGCCCGGCCAGCTTCTTGTCCTCGATAATTCTTGTTCCCCCTCTCACCACATCCGCCAGCCTGACTATCTTCTCCTTTCCGGGAGGGATATAAATATGAGGCGCAGTCGAAAATCCCATCCAACGGTTTTCAGTCAATGTGCAGAACTGAACATTCACTACATCGGGCGAATCGAAAAGCTCATAATGGCTCGTCATCATCTCTTCAATGATGACCCCGTCGATGAACAGATAGCGCACACCGGCCGATCTATTTCCCGAAAAAGTGGAAGAGGCTCCGGAGGTAGCGCGCGAGGGGATAAAGGTAGCCTCGCGGGGGGTCTGCCATATAGTGGAAGGGGGTTCGGCAAGCACCCGGGGCACGGCCGAGTTTATACACCCTTCATCACTGCCGCCATCGGAAAGAGTTATTTCGAGTGTATGCGCTCCCTCCTCCGAGGCTGGAAAAAAGGGCTCTGATTCCTTGCCGTCGAGCATGCACGATACCATGTTATTTCCCGTACCATGCAGTATCACTGTAAGCTGTGCATTTCTGTAATGTAAGTTCTCAATCTTCATTGTTCCCGGCATACCCATCGGAACAGCCGGGTTGAAATGCAATCCGTCGAAGGTAGTTGTCATACCGTAGAAACCACGTAGCACAACTCCCGTAAGCGGTTGATTCACATATGGTAAGTTATGTCTGCCGGATAGAATGTCATTCGTTATCGTATAAATCAGGGATCCTACGGCTGCCTCATATGTAGTCATGTTATCACACCTGCTCGCTGCAATTGCCCAAAATGTTTGCGCAAGCGCCTCTGCCACAGTGCGCTGACTATTAGTCGCAGATAGGTTCGGTGAAAAGAGGCTTATCCCTGTCGCCGGCGAAGAGGTCATACCCATTATCATTTCCGACATTTCAGAAAGCGGAAAACCTGCCACTATGGCTATCGCCTGACCAAGATTATCGGATGCCGATAACTGAATGGGACCCAATGCATTGCCATAAAGCATCCCCGAAAAATGTCCCTGAGCCGGATTCCAGAACTCTCTGAAGAGCGTAGTTCTGAGACTATCGGAATCGAACGCCGTCTCAGGCAGATGCGATTGCTCCTTTTTCCCTGCCATTGAAGCAGTTATACGATCAAGAGAACTCAACGCCCACCACCATGCTATATTCGTTGTGAACGAAACAGTCTCCATGAGCATGGCCGGATCATTCATCCATTCGGGTAACAAACTGTAAGTTCCTGTCATATAGCGTGGGACTCCAGTAATCAGACCATTTGACGGCGACATGCATACCCGTCGGGTTTCCACACTGACATTCTCGGCCACTTCCCCTATTTTCTTCAGTAACTTTCTATCGTCCTTAACATTAAACAACTCGCAAGCCGCCATTATCCACTGGGCATCTTCATTTATCACAGGCCATGAATAGCGTCGCGTTTCCATTGGCACAACATAGCCGTTGCGCTCCCTGTCTTTCAGCAACCCGTATGCCTGCGATCCTGCAAATGGATTGAGATAAATTTCATAAGGTGTTGAAAAAGAATATGAAGAACCTATACTCCGCTCTCTCTCCATATTCACAAGAGCGTTCAGAACCGGATACTCCGACGAAAAAACAAATCTCACATCGTCGCCATCCCGTGAGGTCTCGGGGCGGATTGTCCTGATTGTGTTACCCTCAACCCTGACCATCAGGGCTGTATCTCCATCAGCCCTGAGAGTTACTCCATTGTGAAGGTTAATACTGTCGGGATAAATATCATACACATCACAATGGAAAACCTTATCGGCATGACGTATCCTTTCGATATGAGAACACCCCTCTGTTATTGCTGACGCTACGAACAGCAATAACAGGGGGGCGATATGTCTGTAAAGTTTTTCCGCCATCGTGCGATGTCAGAAAAGATCGTTACTTATTAAATTTCTTTGCTATCTTTGAGGGGACAGCATCCTTATGCACAAGCACGCTAAGTGTCTTTGCAAGGAAATACGGCTCGGAAACATAAAAGAAGCCATCATAAATCTGATTGGTATCCCATGAATTCTTGACCTTGTAGTAACGGTTGCCCTTGCGATCTGTTGCCGTGCCCACGATTTCCATGCCGTGGTCGTCAGTAGTTTCCTGACGATCAAACATTTCCTGACGCAACTCAGGAGTTACTTCAATTTCCTCTACCGGACCTTTTACGTCAAACTGCTTGTCGTTGCGCTCCTGATCGCTCAGATGCACCCAACGGGCCAGCTCAGTGCCATCCATATCGGCTTCCGTACGCTTTTTGGGCATCACGGCAAAACCTTCCTTCCACTTGAAACCGCCTTCGCTCACATCGGCAGCCCATACTACAGGAAATCCGTTTGCGAGAGCATTGTCTACAATCTCCTTGAGATCGGCGAGTTCCACATTCTGATATGGAGCCCATAGCCAGTTATCAGCGACCTCGAGAACGAATGGCTCATTGTAGGGATGATGAGTATATGAGGTAAATGCCATATAATCATTGGGATTGATGGGCAACGACTCAGCGTATGTCATGGGGGTATATGTCTTGCCGTTGACGGTAAACGTTTCAGGTACCTCGCCAAGATAAGCATCGAGGATGGCCTCCACCCCTTTACGCCAGGCGGTCGAAAGACGTTTGTTGGGCTTGCGCACTACGGCATCGAGATATGCCTTGAGAATGGCGTCGAGTTCGACATGTACATGTTTATCCTCGCCATAGTTCAGACCGGAATACACACTGTCAGGAACGGCTCCATAGCGTTTCCATACATATGGAACATCCATTATGCTTCCACCTGCGGCGAAATTGGTTTCTCCGTACATACGCACATACCGGTCTGCTTTATCAAGATAGCAGTTACGCACGGTAAACATTTCACTGAGATCCAAGGGTTCGCCACCACGACGCACTATCTCATCCTCGAACATGGAGGTCCCTGCGAAACACCAGCATGTTCCACTCTTGTTCTGATCCTTTACTGAAGTTGTGGGTATTACTATTACATCGGTGAATGCGAAGCCTGTAGTATCGGCCGGTGCGGTGTCACCATCGTCTGCCACCACTGCGAAATTGCCAAATGCCGATGCGGCGGCAGTTCCTGCAGCAAGAGCCAGCGCCGATAGAAATGTACGATAGTTCATGGTTGTAATTTTGAAAGAATAACAGTTTGACTACAAAGTTAGTGAAAATGCATCAAGAGACCAAACAAAAATTCCGTTTCAAAAACAACCGGAAAAAACCATGCATATAAAAAGCCGTCCGACTGCAGTGACATCGGACGGCGATATATAAACTATTTATCTAAGTAAGTCATGAAAATTATTACGTATAATGTATTATAATGGGCTTTACATTATCCGTGGCCTCCTTCCGTCGGCTACTTTTCTCACCTTCAGTCATGTAGTTCGCTACACTCCTTCATCTTCGAACAGAATCCGGCTGAAAGTATGCTTATGGATAATATAAAATAATTTCCACGACTTACTTAAACTATGGAAACCGTGTGTTTTCTCTTTAAATCCAACTTATAACCATGAAATTATGTATAATCCTTTATAGTTTCGATATGGAGATAGAGAGAGGGGCCAGGCCGCTTACTCCTCGGAAAGATCTACAGCATAGTAAACCTTTCTGCCTGTTGGATATATACCGGTTATGAACATAACCTTATCAGCATCTCCGGAATTCATGATCGCGCTGTAGACTTCCTCTACATCTTCGGGAGTGCGCACACGGGCATTGTTGATATCCACGATTATGAAACCTTCCTTGATTCCGGCATTCTTGAACTTTCCATCCTTAAGACCGGAAACCTGAACGCCTGAAGACAGACGGAATTCACGCTTCTGTTCGTCGGTCAGCTCTTTGAGGGCACACCCCAGATCAGAATAGTCATTCTGCTTGGTGAGTTTGGTTCCACCCTGATTATTGCGCAGTGTTACAGTTACGTTAGCAGACTTATTGTCGCGGATATACTTAACGTCGATCTTATCGCCCGGACGATATTTGCTGATTTCGCCTTGAAGCTGAGCGGTCGAGTGTGTAGGAACACCATTGATTGCCACTATCACGTCGCCCTCCTTGAGGCCGGCTTCCATAGCCGCGCCACGGTCTACCAGCTCCGCTACATAGATTCCATCGTTGGTGGCTGTTATACCCTTTTCTTTCGCCATCTGGGGGGTAAGTTCCTGGAACATCACGCCGAGAACCGCGCGCTGAACCGTACCATACTGCTTTATATCCGTAACAATCTTTGTGACCATCGACGAAGGTATCGCGAACGAGTAGCCGACGTAGTTACCGGTCTCGGAATATATGGCTGTATTGATACCTATAAGCTCACCCTTGATATTGACAAGCGCACCGCCCGAATTGCCGGGATTGACGGCGGCGTCGGTCTGGATATAACTTTCAATGCCCATCGAGCGTCCGGCAGCCGCCGCCCCAACGCTGCGTGCCTTTGCACTGACAATACCTGTTGTCACGGTAGATGTGAATCCGAAAGGATTACCCACGGCAAGCACCCATTCACCCACCTTAAGCGCATCGCTGTCGCCGATCGGAATCACCGGCAGATTATCTGCCTCGATTTTCAGCAGGGCAACATCGGTGGTAGGATCGCTACCGATAACTTTTGCATTGTAGATACTGTTATCATTAAGGGTTACCTCCAGACGGTCAGCCCCCTGAATAACATGGTTGTTCGTTACGATATAGCCATCGGAGCTGAGGATCACACCAGATCCCAGACCGCGCTGCAGCTCGCCGTGCGCCTCACTCTGACGGCGCTGCTGAGGTTGCTGGCGCTGCTGAGGAGCGCCGAAAAAAAAGTCATAGAACGGATTTCCATAGGAACCGCTCTGCGAACCGCTGTAGCTGCGGGGAGTGGCATAACTTTTTATACTCACTACACCGTTGATAGTGCTTTCGGCCGCATGTGTGAAGTCTGTCGGAGGTGTCACCGCATTGCTTACAGTCAGGAAACCTGCGCGCTTCACTCCTGATACATTTGTATCAGAATTTACCTCTATATTATTATCGGAACGGCTCTGCATACGGTCGAGAGCCAAAGTCATGGCTGAGCTGCATACTGCTACACCCATCGCCAATAAAGCTGTCTTGATATACACTTTCATAAAATTTTTCTGTTCTTGTTCGTTGTTCTGATTGGTCGGATTTCTCTATACATGTGGTGAATTCCGTATATTTCCGCTATATCTGAAAGAACCGGACTTCATCCTCAAATGTTAAAATCGTGACGGCTGTGACATCCCGTGTTCTCTGCCGTCAATGCGAATATAAAACAAAATCAGATAACTTGTACACGTTAACACTATCAATTAACTATGTTTAATAAACCTCTTGTCTGATTAAGTAAAATTGACAATAATAATGTAAAAATCATTAAAAATCAGGGCGTTTAAGCTGATCTGAATGCTGGGCTCGATTGTTGTCCGAATTGTTAAAAACCGGACGTTAAATATCTTAATTTAGATTAACAGCCTAAAATATCCCATATTATACTCCGGACAGATGCTATGCGTTAAGCGTGGCGGAAGCCGTAGAAATTATTCTAAAGCACTAAACGTAATAATTTTCAGGACTTACTTATAATTGCTATCTTTGCATATGAACTCATCGAAAAAAATAACACGTCAGATAATAACAATCGTATGTCTGGGTTTCGTAGTACTCGGCACATGGTATTTCACACGTATAATCAGCAGATATAGCGGTGGAGAAGCCGTGTGGGTCTATATTCCCGAGGGAGCTACGAAATCTCAGGTAAAAGACTCACTCACATCGGCTCTCGGCGACAACTTCGGAGGTAGCGTCGCAATGCTATGGGGAGGTGATGCAGAAAGTGCCCGGGGAGCCTACCGCATAGTGCCCGGCGATAAAGCGTGGCGCGTGGCGCGCCGCCTCGATCAGTCGCAACAGACCCCGGTAAGAGTAACATTCAACAATGTGAGGACTTTGCGCGAACTTGCCGACCGTCTGGGAGCGTATATGGAATTCACACCAGAAGAGTTCATGGAAAGCGCCACAGAAGTGTGCCGCCACGATTCCATTTCAATGAAGCAGCTTGAATCAGAATTTCTGCCCGACACATACGAGACTTACTGGACTGCGGAGCCGGCTCAGCTGATGAATAAGATCCGCGACAATTACCGCCGCTTCTGGAATGATGAGCGGAAGAAAAAGGCGAAAGCCTTAGGGCTCTCTCCTCTTCAGGTGACAATAATAGCATCTATAGTAGAGGAGGAATCAAACCGCTCCGACGAACGCGGGAAAATTGCCCGGCTCTATCTCAACCGCCTTGCGAAAGGGATGAAACTGCAGGCCGATCCTACCGTAAAATTCGCAAAAGGAGATTTTTCCATACGACGCATAACCTCCGATATGCTCGCTATCAAATCACCTTACAACACATACGCCGTCAACGGACTGCCTCCGGGTATCATACGTATGCCGGAAGCGCGTACAATAGATCAGGTACTCGATGCTCCCGGCCACAACTTCATCTACATGTGCGCGAGACCCGACGGTTCGGGCTATCACAACTTCACATCCGATTACCAGACGCACCTGAAGAACGCTCAGGCATTCCGCAAATATGCATACGGGAAGTAGCCACTCACGTCCCGACACATCTCTACTTTCAATATAACTTCGGCGGGCTGACAGGAAATCCTGTCAGCCCGCCGAAGTTATATTGATTCAACATCATGCTACGGGGGGAGGTGTACCAGGGGCGGCTGTCACAGATGTGGCCGAGCCTCCGTTGGCACGCGGACGCGGAAGGGTGAATACGAATTCCAGACCTCCGCCACGACGGTTTCTGACGGTAATGGATCCACCCATAGTTATAATACTGCTCTTGACGATGGCCAGACCGAGACCGGTTCCACCTGCCTTACGCGACCGACCCGAATCCACACGATAGAATCTGTCGAAAAGATGGGTGATATGTTCCTGACTAACTCCCGTACCGTTATCATAAAACGAGAATGTGAAGTATCTGTTGTTGCGGCCTATCAACTCTATTCCCATCTCCGTTCCCTGAGAATATGCGGCAGAATTCTTTATAAGATTCTGCAGAATAGAGTTGAGCAACCCTTCGTTGCCCATCACATTGCATTCGGTCGGAATATTGTATCGGAAATCCATGCCATGTATTATTCCCGACCTCACAACATCGTCGGCCAGGTTGAAGATCATGCTATGGAAATCAATTTCCTTGATAGGTATATTTCCTCCTGATTCATCGAGACGTGTCATCGTAGACAAATCATTGAGCATGCTGACAAGACGCTCTACATTCACCTTAGCTTTCTCAAGGAAATGCATGCGATCTTTTTCGGGCATATCCGGCTGATTGATAAGCATCTCTACATATGCCCGTATAATTCCGATAGGTGTTTTCAGCTCATGCGAGATATTATCGGTGAGCATTTTCTTCATGTTGTTCTTGTCCTGAGTAGCTTTCAGAGCAATTACATGTTCCCGCTCCCGACGCACGTTTGCCTGCATGCGTGAGTTGTAGATGGCAACGATCTGACGCGAGATCTCACCTATTTCGTCAGACGGGAAGTCACCCATAGGAATAAAGTCCTTATCGGCCGCGGCTCTCTGAGCGAAATCATGGAGAAGGCTCACGTTTCGGGCCTGATGGCTTGTGGATATATAAGCCAGAAGAGTACCGAGAGCTCCCACCGTAAGTATAAAGATCCACATGATCGGATCAACCGATGTAGCCTTAACAAGATCTGCCGATTTCGGCACTGCCACACGTATGTCGAGAGCGCCGTCGGCCGTGTAACGGCTCGAATAATAATAGAGCTTGTTACGGTCCTTTCCCAGATCATGCTCCATGAGGCGCAACAGGCGTGTACCGTCTGACTGCGTGACACGTGCATGCTCGAAAGCCGCCTGAGGAGCTGTATATCTTCCGTCGCCCACACTGGCTACGACTTTGTTGGTTGCCCTGTCATAGACACGGATAACCATTGAGCTGAGATACGTGTCCTCAAGATAATCTTTCACGAAGCGAACAGTTTCATCAAGGTCATTGATCGATGTCTGGGCATCGGCGATACATGCGGCCGCCAGATCTATGCGTTCCACGATAGTCTCGCGGCGCAATTTGTATTCCTCGCGAACCACCAGATATGCGAATCCGAGAATCACTAACCATATACTGCCCGCGGCAGTGAAAAATAGCCTGAACTTATATTTCGATTTTCGCTTCATCAGGCAAAAATTAATGAAGATTGAACTTCTCTTTCGTAAATCAGTTTACTTCTGCCTTGAACCCATATCCGAATCCGAGACGTGTGACGATGTTATCTCCGTAAGGTCCGAGTTTTTTACGGAGACGTGCCACATTCGTATCGATAGAACGGTTCGTTACCTGAGCATCCCAAACCTGATTCATGATTTCAGCACGTGAATGTATGCGCTCACGATGAGTCAGGAAAAAGAGGAGAAGATCGAACTCTGTTTTTGTAAGACCTATGTCATTTCCACCGATATAGCATGCTTTCTCGTTGCGGTCAAGACGCAGTGTCTTGAATGTGATATCGGGTTCGTAGTTGGTTTTCACTACCGGCTGCGGCTGTCGGATACCGATCGGGGTTATTGACTGTGTGCGACGGAGAACGGCGCGCACACGCGCTATAACCTCACCGATGTTGAACGGCTTCTTGATGTAATCATCAGCGCCGATATTCAATCCCATTACCATATCATCCTCACCGTCGAGGGCAGAGCAGAAGATAATTGGTACATTTTCAATTACAGGATTGTTACGTACCCTTTTCGCGAAGTCGTATCCACTGAGACGCTCCATCATTATATCCACTATCATGAGATTGTAGACAGACAGATCATATCCGAGCGCAGTTTCAGCGCTATCGGCAGTGTCAACCTCATAGCCCTCCTTTTCGAGATTGTATTTCAGAATCTCGCACCAGGACTCTTCATCGTCAATAACTAAAATTCGAACTCTCATAACTCTTTTATAATGTATATTTTTAATTTCCGTATGGATTATGGAATTTGCACCTGAAACACCGCCAGTTACATATGCGCTGCAAGGGGAAGAGGCAACACTTCTCCCATTATCACAGATGCAATCCACTTTTTCGGGTATAAAGGTATGAAATTTTAACAAAGTTAATCGTGTTACGAATGTTAAACAACGTTAAACAACTTTACAGACTGAACAAACCCTTACGCCGGATGTTCTAAAGGTATAATTACTATATTTGCACTGTGTTTTTTCATGGTATTAGATTTAAGGTTAAAGATAAAGCAACAGCGGCTGTCGTGAGACAGCCGCTGTTGCTTTATCGCAATTACTGCCGGAGAACACATGAAGAAAATCAGATTCAGAATTTCTGCATGTCAACAAGATGTTTGTAGTATCCGTCGAGCGCGATCAGCTCATCGTGAGTACCCTTTTCCACAATGCGCCCGTCATGAAGCACACATATTATGTCGGCATTGCGGATGGTCGAAAGCCTATGGGCGATAACGAGTGTGGTCCGACCCTGCATAAGTCTGTCGAGAGCTTCCTGAACAAGTTTCTCGCTCTCGGAATCCAACGCGGATGTAGCCTCATCGAGAATCAGTAGCGGCGGGTTCTTGAGAATAGCCCGGGCAATCGACACCCGTTGCCGCTGGCCTCCGGACAGGCGACATCCGCGGTCGCCTATATTAGTATCATATCCGTTTTCCGAAGCCACGATGAAATCGTGCGCGTTAGCAACTTTCGCAGCACGGACGACATCTTCCATCGTCGCATTATCTACCCCGAAAGTTATATTGTTGTAGAAGGTATCGTTGAACAAAATAGCTTCCTGATTGACATTGCCCATAAAGGAGCGCAAATCATGAACACGCAGATCGCGTATGTCCACTCCGTCGACTTCTATTTTCCCTTTCTGAACGTCGTAGAAGCGAGGCAGGAGATCAGCCATAGTGGACTTACCTGAGCCTGACTGACCTACGAGCGCTACTGTAGCGCCCGCCGGAATATCAAGATTCACATCATGAAGCACCTCATTATCGCCATACGCGAAAGTGACATCATCATATTTTATATGTCCTTTGAGTCCTTTTATTTCTTTCGGCGCGTGAGGATCTTTAATCGGATTGTCAGCATCCAGAATCTTATCTACACGCTCCATTGAAGCCAATCCTTTCTGAATGGAATACATCGCCTTGCTAAGATCCTTTGCCGGGTTAATGAGTGAATAGAATATAGTCATATAGAATATGAAGTCGGCCGCATCAATATGGGCTCCTCCCCCGAGAATAAGCGTACCACCGAACCATAGCACTATGGCTACAGCACATGTACCGAGAAATTCGCTCATAGGGTGAGCCAAAGCCTGCCTGCGTGCTATACGGTTGGAGAGGCGATAAAACTCCTGATTTTCCCGGTGAAACCGGTCCTCAACTTTTTTTTCGGCATTGAAAGCCTTGATAATCCGCAGACCGCCCAGACACTCCTCGATGTTGGACATAAGCACACCCCACTGGTTCTGCTGCGCAAGAGACTGACGCTTGAGAGCCTTCCCGACACGCCCCATAACCAGACCGGCAAGCGGCAAAAGTATGAGTACGAACACCGTAAGTTTCCATGAAAGCATCACCATAATCGAAAGATACACTATTATGGCGATCGGATTCTTGAACATCATGTCGAGCGACTGCATGATAGAGTTCTCGATCTCAGCCACGTCGCCGCTCATACGCGCCATGACATCGCCTTTACGCGCCTCGGTGAAGAAAGAGATCGGAAGGGTCACCATCTTATCGAAAACATAGTTGCGTATGTCGCGGACTATACCTGAACGCATCGGGATGATGATGTACGAACAGAGGTATGTCACACCTACTTTCAAACCGGTAAGAATCACCAGCGCTCCGGCAAGCCCCGCGAGAGCCAGTGTAGGACCGGCAGTCTCTATAGTCTGCTGTACGTAGTAGTAGAAATTGTTCATCACCACATCTTTTGCATGATCCCAGTCCCAGGGCATGTAGACATAGTGGGCCGTGGCATCCACCCGGAAAAGCATCTTCAGGATGGGCACGATCAGGAAGAAGGAAACTACTGTAAGAACCGACGCGAGGATATTGAAGAATATGTTCAGAAAAACATATTTCTTGTAGGGAGGCACAAAACGCCTTATAATCTGTATAAAATCTTTCATCTGCATTGATGGCGCCCTATTATCGGGGCGTCAGGTTGCAAAGATACGAATTTTTTTTCAGTCTCAGTGTATTAAGCAAAAACGGTAGCGGCTCAAAGTAGCATACATTATACTTTTTGAGTCCGCTACCGCATATAGCAGCGCATATTATGTTCCGATCCGCGCAATTGAGATGCGGATCGGAACACGCCATCATAGTTTCACGAGTTCCATTCCGCGCCGGATTGCTGTCTCATTGGCAGGAATCAGATGGTGATGGCGCTCAGGCAGAGCTTTTTTAAGACCGCGTACCACAGCTTCCACGGGCACATCCGGACGCATCTTGAGCAGGGCTCCGAGCAGAATCATATTATAGCTTTTGGCCTGCCCCATCTCGATGGTGGCCTCCATCGCTTCAACCGGTACAATTGTTATATCGGTGCGGGTGGGAGCATGGTGGATGCCGTAGGGATCGTAGATAAGAACTCCTCCCGGCTTCACCTTACTTTCAAACTTGTCGAGACTCTGCTGATTGAGAATCACCGCTGTATCGAACTTGTCAAGTACGGGCGACGAAATAGGTTCGTCGCTGAGTATAACCGTGACATTTGCTGTTCCGCCTCGCTGCTCGGGACCATAGGAGGGCATCCATGTTACCTCCAGATCGTTTTCAAGTGCGGCGTAAGCGAGTATCTTGCCCATGGAGAGCACCCCCTGCCCGCCGAATCCGGCTATGATAATTTCATCTTTCATGGGTTATTCAGTTTTATCTGTATCCTTTATATCACCCAGCGGATAGTGGGCAAACATATTTTCAGCCATCCATTGATTGGCTTTCTCGGGTGTCATTTTCCAACCGGATGAGCAAGTGGAGACGATCTCTACAAAAGAGGTGCCTTTCTTATCGCGCGCGTTGATGAACGCTTTCTTCAGCGCCGCTTTAGCTTTGCGTACAGCAGCCGTGGTGTGAACAGCCTGACGGGTTACGTAGCATGTACCGTCAAGCAGGCTGACAACATTGGCCACACGCAAAGGGAAACCGTTAAGATCGACGCGGCGCCCATATGGTGTGGTGGCAGTCTTTGCACCTTCAAGCGTACAGGGCGACATCTGACCACCTGTCATTCCATATATACCGTTGTTGATCAGGATAATCACAATGTTTTCACCGCGGGTGCAGGCATGTATGGTTTCGGCCGTACCGATCGCTGCGAGATCGCCGTCGCCCTGATATGTAAACACTACATTTTCCGGGTTCAGACGGTTTGCGGCGGTGGCCACGGCCGGCGCACGTCCATGGGCTGCTTC
This sequence comes from Bacteroidales bacterium, assembly GCA_014800795.1. Classification (GTDB taxonomy): domain Bacteria; phylum Bacteroidota; class Bacteroidia; order Bacteroidales; family Muribaculaceae; genus UBA7173. Next base: position 220,278 of record JAAVFL010000008.1, read on the forward strand.
TATCCAGTCGCAGTCTATGTAATTGTAAGCGAATACGGCACATCCCACAGGTGCCACACCTATGGCTTTATCCTCCAGACCGAGTTCATCGATCACTTCAGCCACAAGCTTATGGACCACACCATGAGAACAGCCCGGACAGTAGTGCATTATATTATCATTGAGCAAGCGCGGACGGCTGTAGACCTTGTTTTCCAGCTTGATTATATCTTCTCGTTTCATTCTGCAGAGAACTTACTTGTTTATGAAATCTTTTTTCAATGCATCAAGCACCTCGTCGGGGTTGGGCACAATGCCACCCATTCGTCCGAAATGTCGCACGGGCACACTATCAGACACCGCTATGCGCACATCTTCAATCATCTGACCCGCATTAAGCTCGACGCATAGAATACCCTTCACGTTGCGGGCAGCTTCGCGTATGGCGTCGTAGGCGAAAGGCCACAGTGTTATCGGACGTATCAGGCCGATCTTGATACCTTCCTTTCGTGCATCCTCTATAGCCTTGAGACAGATGCGGGCGATCGATCCGAACGCCACGATCAGATAATCGGCATCCTCGGTATAACGGGCTTCGTAGCGGACTTCGTTTTTCTCTATTTCAGCATATGTGCGCTGAAAACGCTCGTTGTTTTTTTCCATTATCGCTGAGTCAAGCTCGAGAGAGGTGACCACATTGCGGGGACGGCCCCCTTTTCTGCCGTCGGCCGCCCATGGGCATTGCTGACGTATCTCCTCTTCAGTGCGACGTTTGCGCTGCGGAGGGAGTACCACTTTCTCCATCATCTGTCCGACAACACCGTCGGCGAGTATCATCGAAGGGGTACGGTATTTGAAAGCGAGATCGAAGCCGAGACCCACGAAATCGGCCATCTCCTGAACGGTAGAGGGCGCGAGAACTATCAGATGATAGTCGCCGTGGCCGCCACCCTTTGTTGCCTGGAAGTAATCGGACTGTGAAGGATGTATGGTTCCCAGACCGGGCCCCCCACGCATTACATTCACGATAAGTGCGGGTAGCTCAGATGCAGCGAGATACGAGATACCCTCCTGCATAAGGCTCACCCCTGGCGATGAGCTGGAGGTCATCACAGCTTTGCCTGTGGCCGCTCCGCCATATACCATATTGATAGAGGCTACTTCGCTTTCGGCCTGAAGCACCACCATTCCTGTGGTCTCCCACGGCATGAGCGCCTCAAGGGTTTCAAGCACTTCACTCTGTGGGGTAATGGGGTAACCGAAATAGCCGTCGGCGCCATATCGGATGGCAGCATGGGCAATCGCCTCATTCCCCTTCATCAGTTTTATTTCATCTTTCATAAGTTGAGGAAATTAGGAAGTCGAGAAGTCGAAAAGCGCTCACTTCTCAATAACTTTATATACTTCAATACATGCATCGGGACACACCATTGCACAGGCAGCGCATCCTATACAGGCATCTTCATTAGCAGGATAGGCAAAGTGATAGCCCCTGTCGTTCACCTCCTTAGGCTGGAGGGAAAGCACACCGCATGGACATGCGACCACGCAAAGGTCACATCCTTTGCACCGGTCTCTGTCAATGGTTACCGCACCGTGAATTTTCGCCATTTGGTAATATATTATAAGTGGTGGTTAATATTAATAGTGGTAATATCTTGTATGGTAAAAAAAACTTGTTTTCTCCATACATCAATTTTCATCAACTACTTATGGATTAATTTTACTTAAGCCCCGTCATAACGGTATCGGCCGAAGAGGAGCGTTTTACGAATCACAAAGTTAGCATTTATTTTTTTCTTTGCAACTGAATTGAAAAAATTAACAGCATATTTTTTTCATTCTCCGTTTATAAGAATATGAGCCTGAAAAAAGTTATTGTATAATTCGAATTATTTCCGTAACTTCGCAGAATAACTGTAATTATAACCATACGCGACGCCGCATTAGTATAGACTGTACACATCTCATAGTATTACCGGAGAGAACATGCGGGATTCAAGCAAAAAACAACTCCTGTTACGAAACACGAATAAAATTTGAAAATATCATACGATCATTTACCATGAAGCCATTCATTTTATTGCTGTGTTCCGCCGCTGCCCTATCAGGGGGTGCGGCGCAAAAACTGACCGGAACTCCGATCGGTACAGAGCAATGCATCGATTATGATACCGGTCAGCCATCTACCACCGTTCATAATGTCGATAATCTTTTTGACGGCGACCTCGACACATATTTCGCCACATACCAACGTTCATATACCTGGGGCGGTCTTGATCTCGGCACACCACACGTTATCGAGCGTGTAGGCTGGGCACCGAGAAATGACTACTGGGAAGGCCCGGCACGTGTGAAAATGGCGGTAATCCAGGGAGCGAACTCCCCCGACTGGCTTGATGCCGTTCCTCTGTACCTCATAACCGAAGATGGGGTTGTAAATCAGATGACCTATGCCGATGTGAACTGTTCCAAAGGATTCCGCTATGTCCGCTATGTATCTCCTTCCGACAAACGATGCAACCTCGCCGAACTCGAATTCTACGGCCATAAGGGTGAGGGAGACGAAAGCAATATGTACCAGTTCACAAATAACCCCACGGTTATAGTGAATACTGTAGATGCGCGCGAGCCTTTCGACAAGGTGACAAATATCACCTGCAACATCATAATGATCAACAATAACACATACAATGTGGCAGCCCCGGGCACTATCCGCGAGCGCGGCAACTCTTCGCGAAACCACGCGAAAAAGCCATGGCGTATAAAGTTCGACAAGAAACAGAATGTACTCGATGCCCCGGCAAAAGCCAAGAAATGGACACTCATCAACAGCCACAGCGATATGACGCTGCTGCGCAATGTGCTTGCCTTTGAAATCTCGCGCCGCGTAGGTATGGAGTACAGTCCCTATTGCCGTCCGGTGGATGTGGTGCTCAACGGCGAATTCAAAGGGTGTTATCAGCTCACGGATCAGGTTGAGGCGAAGGAGGGACGTATTCCCATCACCGAAATGGAGCCAACCGACATATCGGGTGAGGCTCTGACCGGAGGCTATCATTTCGAGATTGACTCATATGCCAGCGAAGAGCCTGAAGGGACATGGTTCACATCAACAAAGTCAAAAATACCGGTAACGGTCAAGAGCCCTGACGACGGGGGTATGCCTCAGCAGTTCGCATATATTCAGGACTATTTCAATAAGTTCGATGAATTGGTGAAATCGCGTATGTTCTCCGATGAGACAACAGGTTACCGTCAGGTTCTCGACCTCGATTCATACCTGCGTTACTTCATATGTCAGGAACTCTTCGGCAATGCCGATGCCGTATGGAGCGTACACATGTACAAAGAGCGGAGCGACGATTTCATCCATGTAGGTCCGGTATGGGATTCGGAACTCGCGTTCGATAACGACTGGCGTACGTATCCGGCCAACACCTTCACATCTTTTACATCGACAAGCGGACGCGGCCCCATCGCAGGTGGATTCCTTGATTTCCACAAACGCATATTCCTTCGCGACTCAAAAGCTGCAGCACGCCGCTCTCATCTGTACTCGGTCGCCCGCAACGAGAACGATCTGAATGGAGAATCACTCTGCGAATTCATTGACCGCTGGGCTTCGGAAATAAAAGAATCCGCCGAACTGAACTTCAAGCGCTGGGATGTTCTTGGTAAAGTAATTTTCTGTAATCCCCGACTTGAATATTCATTTGAAGAAGCCATCGACAATCTAAAGACATACATGCGCGACCGCGTTGATTATCTAGACAGAGCCGAATTCTTCGATTACGATCCCGAGGCATCATCCGTTGAAATAGCTGTCAACGACTTCAACACTCTTGATGAAGATCTTGTTATCGCAAACAGGCGTATCGGTCTCGATAGCGGAAAAGCATTCAGAGTGCATACTATCGACGGAAAACTTTGCTTCGACGGAACCGGATTCACCAATGAGCTGAATGCCGGCATCTATATCGTGACCTCAGAAGGAACCTCAGTAAAGGTTGCTCTTCAGTGAAAAAACACAGATAGCAGCTTCGTATAACTCCCGCTACATAACGTTTGCCTACAAGAATAATTTTCATTATTTTTGTAGGCAAATTTCATTATCACCAACACAGACAACATTACCATGATTGACTGCAGAAAAAAAATTCTTGCACTGGCTGTTCTGTCAGCCTTTGCGGTCGCCCGGTGTTATGCCTTATGGACCCCCGACCCGGCGAAGTATTATGAACTTCGAACCGCAAACGGACTTGTCATAGACAATCAGGACAGCGCCGATTCAAATGCCTCCGTATTCATTTCAAAACCGACCGATGGGAACACCGGCCAGATATGGAAATTCATTCCGGTTGAAGGGGTAGAAAACGCATATTACATTATAAGTCCGGTCACAGGGATGGCCATCGACAACAGCGGACAGGGAAAAACAGATTGCAAAGTGCTTCTCTGGCCCTACTCCCCCGGTAATCAGAACCAATACTGGCAGGTAAGCGAAGGCAACGGAGGTGCAGTCATTCTCACCTCATCGAACACCGGCTACAATCTTGCCACCACCGAGGGCTCACCCTTCGGCGAACCGGTGCATCATCTGGCACCTGTAACAGATGCCGTATCACAGCAATGGAAAATCGTTCCTTCCGCCACAAAAGTAAAACAGGAGGCATTCCGCACGTCAAGCGACAAAGAGTGGGAAAATGAGCGTATCTTCGCCATCAATAAAGAGCCTGGGCAAGCAACATTCATTCCCTATGCCGACGCCGATGAGATGAAGAAAGACCCGGCGTACGACAAACCTTGGGAACGCACCAACTCAAGCCGTTTCATGCTTCTGAACGGTAAATGGAAGTTCAACTGGGCAAAACAGCCCGACGACCGCCCCGCAGACTTCTACCGCCCGGGATACAATGTTTCCGGATGGGATGAGATCACCGTTCCTTCCAACTGGGAAATGGAAGGATACGGTACACCGATCTACACCAATATCACGTATCCATTCCGTAACAATCCTCCCTTTATCGAGCCGCAACCCGGATATACCGTCGTCGACGAGCCCAATGCAGTGGGTTCGTACCGCCGCGACTTCAATCTTCCGGCTGACTGGAAGGATAAGGAGATATTCCTGCATTTCAACGGTGTTTACAGCGCCATGTATGTATGGGTAAACGGTAAGAAAGTGGGCTACAGCCAGGGAGCGAACAACGATGCCCGTTTCGATATCACGAAGTATGTGCATCCCGGTAAAAACACATTGGCGGTTGAAGTTTACCGCTGGTCGGACGGCAGCTATCTCGAAGATCAGGATATGTTCCGTCTGAGCGGTATCCATCGCGACGTGTATCTTGTCGCTACCCCGAAAGTACAGCTCCGCGACATGTATCTCACATCGACGCTATCCGATAAATTCGATAATGCCACACTCAATGTTCAGGGAAAAATCCGCAACCACACCAATAAGCAAGGTGACGCATCGCTGCGTGTATCGGTACTTGACAACACCGGCAAACAGGTAGCTCAGTTCACCACACCTGCCACTGCTGTAGCGGCGGGAAAGGAAACGGTGGTAAACGGTAGTGCCGCGATCTCCTCCCCGTTACTTTGGACAGCCGAGAAACCCAATCTGTACACTGTAAACTTCGAGCTTCTCGATAAAAACGGTAATGTGACAGAGGCAACCAGCCAGCGCTACGGTTTCCGTAAGATAGAGGTGCGTGACAATAAAGTCTACATCAACGGTAAGCGCACCCTTTTCAAGGGTGCCGACCGCCACGACACCCATCCTAAATACGGCAAGGCAGTTCCCGTGGAAAGTATGATAGAGGATATTCTGCTTTTTAAAACCCATAACCTGAACACTGTGCGCACAAGCCACTATCCTAATGATCCCCGCATGTATGCCCTATACGACTACTACGGGCTCTATGTGATGGACGAGGCTGACCAGGAATGTCACGGTAACCACTCTATTACAAACAAACCTTCATGGGAAGGGGCCTACGTTGACCGCGCCGTACGCATGGTGGAACGCGACAAGAACCATCCGTCAGTTATCTTCTGGTCGCTCGGAAACGAATCAGGCGGAGGAGTCAATATCACGGCAGAATATAATGCCATCAAGGCTCTCGACGACAGACTGATTCATTATGAGGGTATGAACGATCAGGCCGACATGGATTCACGTATGTATCCCTCAATAGAAAGCATGATTGAACAGGACCGTCAGAACCGCGGCAAACCATACTTCCTCTGCGAGTATGCACATGCGATGGGTAACGCGATCGGTAATCTTGAAGAGTACTGGGACTATATCGAGAACCACTCGGAACGCATGATCGGCGGATGCATCTGGGACTGGGTTGATCAGGGACTCAACAAGAAGGGTGAACCCGAGGATCATTTCTTCTTCGGAGGATCGTTCGGCGACACTCCCAACGACAACGAATTCTGTATCAACGGCATCATTACCCCCGACCGCCGCGTGACACCGAAGTTGCTTGAAGTAAAGAAAGTATATCAGTATGTGAATATCACCATGCCGTCGCCCGACAGCATTCTCCTCGTGAATAAATATACCGCCACAAATCTCGACGAGTTCGAGCTTTACTGCCAGCTTTTCGTCAACGGCTACAGCCCGGCCGACGCCACAATGAGAATCCCCTCAACACCTCCGGGCGAAACCTGCACTCTCCCTCTCCCGTTCATGACAGACACATTCAACGATGATGGTAAGAGCGAAATATTCGTTAACTTCGAACTTAAGACAAAGGAACCGACAAACTGGGCAGGCGCCGGACATGTAGTGGCATCGGAACAGATTGCTCTCAACAGCGTTGAGGAGAACCGTCCCGCCGACATTGACATGGCAGATGCATCTGTAAAACCGCTGAAGACATATCTTGAGGCACGACGTTATCTGCATGTTGAAAACGATGCCCTCCGCGCTAAGTTCGACCGTCAGAACGGCCGGCTCGTGTCGCTGCGCATGAATGGCAAAGAGATGATCCATGGTTTACAGGGACCCGCATTCAACTGGTACCGCTCGATCAATAATGACGAACGCCGATGGATCGACTCACCCGCAGAAGTGAAAGAATTCGGATGGAGCCAGTCGGCCGACGGTAAATCAGTCACAGTAGTTACGGAACTTGAAACACGGGTCGGCAATGATGTGATTCCTCACACAGTCACATATACTCTTTTCGGTAACGGAATGGTGGATGTCGACGCATCGTTCACCCCCTCTGAAGGCTCGAACATGCCTCGCCTCGGTCTGCAGACATTCCTTTCTCCAGAGCTTGAGAATGTCGAATGGTACGGGCGAGGTCCGATCGAAAACTATCAGGATCGCAAGAATGCCGCGTTTGTAGGACGCTACCGCACCACCGTCGACAATATGAAGGAACATTATGTGCGGGCACAGAGCATGGGAAGCCGTAGCGATGTACGTTGGCTTACCCTGACCGACAACAACGGAAAAGGGGTTAAGATAACCCCGCACGGCACTCTTGACTTTTCAGCCCTGCACTATACCGACCCCGATCTCTGGGCCGTGAAATATGGTCACGACATCGATAAGGTTCGTCGCGCTGAAGTTGTCCTTAACCTCGATTGCATACAACGAGGTCTCGGCAACGCAAGCTGCGGTCCCGGCCCGCGTCCTTATTACAATATCAAGGGGGGCGATACGTACAGCTACTCGTTCCGCATCGAACCTGAAGGGTTCTAATAAAAAACTGACACAGCAAACACATGATTGAGAACGGCGCATTTCCCGGTTGCGGGAATGCGCCGTCTCGTTGTTTACTTGTCTCTATGTAGTCTCTTCCCCAGTAGTGTAATCATTCCGATCCAAACCGCTATGATGAAGAGATTTTTATCTTTATTCCGGCATAGAGCTTATATTGCAGTGATGGAAATCATTTGTCAACAATCAAAGTAAGAACCCCTGTGGAATCGTAGCATACCTGATCGAAAACAGGATCAGCGACATCAAGGCGATAGCCGGCTGAATCGTGGTGAACAGCTTCAACACAACTCTTGAAACCATTGTGGTCAAGAAGATTATACAGCTTACCGGGAACAACCGCCTTGAGAAGAGCCGGAGCGAGAGAGTAATTATCCGGTGCGGTAATATCAACGATGTTACCTTTGGCATCGAACTCCATCTCGATTCCATCAGCGAGAGCAATCTCGAAATCGCCGGAGGTATATTCTTTCTCACACTTCACCACAGCGTGTCCGTCGCAATGTTTCTGCAGGAATTTACGAGCCTTGGAAGGTATTTTGCTGTAATCTACACTCCCCGAAACAACAGGGCCTATACCGGTGAAACCTTCAGGAAGTTCAGGAACAGCAGTTCTCGGAGCGATATACTCATATACTGACTGAGCGTTCAACTGGATAGGAGAGGAAAAGGCTATTGCTGCCGACACCAATGCGGTGGTGATAAAACTTCTGATTGCGGTTGACTTTTTCATCGCTTCAAGGATTTATTTGATGAATTACTTTTTTTGTTTTTAGTGACGGCTATTGCCATCTGTTTAATCAGGACTGCTATCATTAAGTCCTTCTGATATTGAAACGCATTTGTAACATATTTGGTTCATACTCGTTACAAACAAAATGATTACGACTGCCGCAGATGGCAGTCGCAATCATCACAATTCAGTAATATTCAAGATTATACACTCACATAATCAATGTATATAAAATATACAAAATTGTTACAAATAAATCATCGCATGCTTTCCGGTAATTCAAGATTCAGCAGAAAACGTTTGGCGTATAGTCCGCCTGCGTAACCCGTCAGCGACCCATCGGAACCGATAACACGATGACATGGAATAAATACCGACATACGGTTGGCACCTATAGCCGCAGCTACACCACGAACCGCGCGGGGCGATCCGATCCTATTGGCAATATCTCCATAACTTAAAGTTTTCCCATACGGAATAGTCAGAAGCTCATTCCATACATGGTTCTGAAATTCCGTACCTGAAAACTCGAGGTGAATATTGAATTTCCTACGTATTCCGCTGAAATACTCATCAAGCTGACGGGCGGCATGTGTAAGTATGGAAGATGCCGGATCATATACACACGTTGCCGCCGGATAGCGCCGCATCATGTATCGGAGATTCCGCGTATCGCAGACTGCCTCACAAAATGCCTCACCTGAATTATCATTTATCCAGTCGGCAAGCACCAGACCGGTCTCCGACGCCACCAGCAACATATCGCCACATGGCGATACATATTTCCGCGCATACAGTGTCATATTTTTTTATTTTATCAGATGTAACGAGGTAAGAGGTATATGATGTGTCGAACCTGTCGCTTATCTTTTCACCTTTGATATGAATTCCGTAGCCCGATTTTCTGCAAAAAGGCGCCTTTCCTCCTCCGACTGAATACGGCGGTTGGTATTACCTAACCGCACGAACATTTCTCCTCCGGTCATCGCCACAGCATTGGGTGATGGCTTCACTGTTATCACAAAAATCCATTTCCCGTTTATATAGTCAAAATCGCCTCGTATATGTTCCGCACTCAGGTTCACCCCGTTGTTAGTGGATCCGAAATGTCGGGTAATTCCGTTGGCGAACCTTACTTTGAACTTATCCTGCACATCGACTATATCATAGTCCTCGAAGTTATCGTTGAGATAAGTGAAATCCTGATGCAGTCCGGATATATTTCCGTTGTCCCTGACACCGACATACAGAGTTCCGCCGGATGTGTTGAGGAATCCGCAAATCTCTTCCATAATCTCCTTTACCTGACGGGCTTCGTCGGCATGCATATGCCCCCCCGCAGGATATATCAGCGAAGTCTTCAGCTCCACCACATCGCTCTCTTTAGGAATCACCGTATCTATTGACTTCGACCGCAGATTCAGCATGGAAAGAATTTCCTGCTTGAGATTTTTTCGCTCAGTTGCCGTCTGATGAATTCCTTGCAGCAGGTTATAGGCAAGAACCTGTCTCGCCAGCGATGCGAGCGATATATTCTCCGAATTATGGGCGATCTCATTAAGATAACCACATTCATCCCATGGGGCTCCGAGAAGCGATAGCGCACGCAGTTCCACCATCAGATATGTGATTGAAGAATCAGCCGTTCCGGCATCAACCCTGTCGGAAAGCTCTTCGAGTTTCGTGCCGTCCACGCGCCCTGTATCGGCATAATCGGTTATAGCTTTCAGCAGATCCATGCGGAGTTTGAAGTTCCGTTCCTGAGTAGTATCCGATACCATCAATGTCAGCAGGCGCGCAATGGCAAGATAGCCATATGTGACAGCATGATTCTCGGGATGAAGTTTCGACAGACTGTCGACCAGACGTATCACCTCATACACCTCATCGGTATATAGGAATGTATCGGCCTCACGAGTGGGGATTATATCCACTTCATCAGGCTCCACATATGTTTGTCCCTGTGCATAATCGTACAACAGGTGGTTCATCGCCTGTTCGCAGTATTTCCCGAGATTTTCACATTCGTCCACAACTCTTATTAGATTGCCGTTTACAATAATATTTGTATCACGCTTTTTGTTATCCCTGCCGGCAAAATTAATCTCAAATTCGACATCCGCACCCTTCGATAGCGGCGGACATCCTGTTTTTGAAATAGAGAAAGTAAAACCATCATCGGCAAGGCCGAGATAATATCCGGGATTGCGTTCCGCATCAGTAATCACCCCACGTAATACCTCTCCCCGTTCCTTAAAGTCAAGCGCACTCTCAAAGATGAATGTCGCAAGAGCGTTACGCATAGAGAATGTGAACGATTCATCATCATTTATCGCACTTACACTTGCTTTCAGCAACAGCTGCTCGTTTTCTCCCGACGTAAATGTATAGGTATCGGCTTTTACATTGTAACCTACAATATCTACTATTGATATGGTTCCCACACCCTCATATATCGGATCCTCAACAACGCATTCGAACACCGTCGGATATGTATCCGGGCGTTTCCCTGTGACACGGATAGTAAGCTCATCGCCGACAGACGGGCGCTGTTTGCAACGGATATCCCTGCGTTCTGCCGATGAAGATGTCTTTTCAAGAAGAGTTTCCGTCACTTCGTCCCACATACGGCATATCCGGGTCATATGGCACTCATCTGCCGTCACACGCTCCTCAAGTCGTCGCGGAAGATGAAGCTGTATATCACGGTCGGGGAGAAAATTTGGCGGCAAAACATTACGCACACCCTCCGGATTATCGCTTCTCCCTATTATAATAGAAGAGTCTTCCATGCGGAGATTAACCCCGGAACCATCATATTCGGCCGAAATCCGCGCACACTCAGTATCGGACAACGCGGTGAGCTTAGTCGTACACAACATGGTGATATTCTCCAGATCCTTCCAGGAGAATTCAAGACGGCTGTCGCAACGGTCGAGCAGCGAGTCAAACGCTTTTTCGATAAGCCGCCGCGATTTTTCTATATCACCTTTATTGAACATAGATGCATTGCGATAGAGCATCGCCCTGTACAAACCCCACCGCGGGAAATCAATATCACTTGTCAGCAGAAGCAGGATGGCGATAGCTTTTATAAGTTCGCTGGTTGTTCCTTTGTCCGCAAAACCCGTATATCGGTTCTCGCCTGTGATATATATGTCAAGCATCTCGATAAAGGCATTACTGAAAAGCTTCATGAACGAGGGATTGCCATGACGCGAGAGAATCACATTAAAAATATCGGTGATATACGTCCGCACAATTGCAGGCTCAATTCCGAGAAGTGCCATAACGATACGCATCTTGCGCTCCGGCTGATAAATATATCCGGTTGTCAACAGACTCGTCACAGCCGAAACGACAAATTCCTCAGCCGCTCCACACGCCTGAAGCCTCAGTGCTTCAAGATAGTCGCCCGCATAGGTAATAGTACGTGCTATACGGTTGCGGGCCTCGTAGCGCTCGCTGTCGCTGAATCCCATAAGATAATCGGACTTCTCAAGCAGCCTGGTACTGATCTCGATAAATGCCTCTATTATCCGTCCGAGATGACGATAGCGCATAGTCACCCATCCGGGAAGTTCCGTCTCGAAAATCTCTATGGCGGTCATCACCCAACGCGGGTTTCCGGCAATAGCTTCCTCACGTGCCGGAGCCATAGCGTCACTTCTTTCAAACATTCTGGCAAGAAGTCTCGCCTCAATAGAATGTTTCTCTGCAAGCGAACATATATCTTTAAGCGTAAATTTGGAAAACCTCCGTTCCTCCTCCCCTTCTATTACAGTAAGCTTTAAATAACCCGGTTCAAATCCATCGACACGACATTTCACCATACTGCCCCTCTTGAACGTCGCACCATTAAATACGGGAAGTTTATGGTTTATGCTTTCTTTATCGTCAATGAGAATCTGCATACCGGCATTCTTCTCGCTCAAAACTCTGAAATTATATACTTCTCCCTGTTTATATATCTGAGGCAAAAGCGACTCCCGATCCTGACGCAGTTTGCCTCCTTTAAAAATGCATTGCAACTCTTTCGGCGGGTTTGCCTTCTGAAAGTTATAAGCAAGTACCTGATACTGACGGTCATCAAATTCTACAGTAAGATACGAACGTCCCCGGTCAATCAAAACACCGATAGCTACAACCGGCAACGTATATTTCTGATCTTCTATAAATTCCATAAAACTATAATAATTAGCAAAAATTTTAGTATATGTTAGTCGTGAAAATTATTATTAAATATGAATGAACTTAACCAGACTTTATTTAATATAAGTAAATCGTGGAAATTAATAAAAGGTCTGATCGCAGTATTTCAAACCACTGTATCAGACCTTTTAAAAACATCATATTGTTGTTCTACCCGGATATGCTTCGAGCGCATGGCGGAGAGTATCTATCGCCTCCCTCAGATCATCGCGCGATAATACGTAGGCGATACGCACCTCATTCTTACCCATGCCCGGAGTTGTATAAAATCCGGATGCAGGAGCCATGAAAACGGTCTTGCCCCCATATGAGAACTCTTCGAGACACCAGGCACAGAACTTGTCGGCATCGTCGACCGGAAGCCTTGCCACCGTATAAAATGCGCCCATCGGTATAGGCGAATATACGCCGGGAATCTTATTGAGCTCATCGATCAGAAATTTACGGCGGTCGACATACTCATTGTATGTCTCGAGCATGTATTCCCTGGGGGTATCAATAGACGCTTCAGCTACTATCTGGCCGAGAAGTGGCGGACTGAGACGCGCCTGACAGAATTTCATGACATTTTTCTTCAGTTCGGGATGCTTGGTTATGAGCGCCCCGATACGGATGCCGCACTCATTGTATCGTTTCGACACGGAATCGATCAATACAATCTGCTCTTCGATTCCAGGCAGATGGAAAGCCGATATGTATGGAGCCCCGGTATAGCAGAACTCACGGTATACCTCATCGGAAAACAGGAAAAGATCATGTTTCTTCACCAGATCGCGAAGCTGGAGCATCTCTTTCATGGAATAGAGATAACCTGTCGGATTATTTGGATTACAGATTAGAATACCCTTGGTGCGCGGTGTAATAAGCTCCTCGAACTTTTCAAGCGGCGGAAGGGCGAAACCTTCGTCGATTGAAGATGGTATGGTGACGATTTTGGCTCCGGCAGATATGGCGAAAGCCATATAGTTGGCATAGGCGGGTTCGGGAACTATGATCTCATCGCCCGGATCAAGACACGCCATAAAGGCGAACAGCACGGCTTCGGAGCCTCCGGTAGTCACGATGATATCGTCGACGTCTACATCGATGTTGTAGGTCTTATAATAGTTACGAAGTTTTTTACGCAAGGAAAGCAGACCCTCGGAAGGACTGTATTCCAGCACTGTACGATCTATCTTCCGAACCGCCTCTATCCCCTGCGGCGGTGTAGGGATATCCGGCTGTCCGATATTCAAATGAAAAACTTTCACTCCGCGTTCCTTTGCTTTGTTGGCAAGCGGAACGAGGCGACGTATTGGAGATGCGGGCATTATTGTTCCCCGCTGGGAAACCTGTGGCATATCTGAAAACTATCAAAAAAGAAAGGGTTGCATCACAACTTACTGTTGTCGGCAACACCTTTCAAAGTTACGAAAAATTTTCGAAATTTCGGTTATCCGCTTCCGTTACCACAAATGTGATATATCAAACATGTTCAGATAGTTCCTTACCCCAAAAAGATATCAAAGAGCGTTGAATATCGCTTCCTTCATTTTGGAATGGTCGCGGAAATCAGGGTGACCGACAGCTTTACCCGAGCGGTCAACAAGAATGTAGAATGGAATTCCGTCGACATTGAAACGCTCCCGCAAGACAGCTATCTGCTGCTCGTTCAGACGATAATGGTGCCCACGTATTTCGGGAACCATCTCCATGTATTTAGCTAGCGGTGATGAATCGTCGGCTATATAGATCCATACTATATCGTCACTTTTGAGCTCACCGTCTTTCAGAGGTTCGCTTGCTTTGATTGCCGTGCGACAAGGGGTACACCAGGTGTTCCACAAATCCACGAGCACAACTTTTCCACGATGGGGTGCGATAATCGCATCAAAAACCTCCTTGTCGGAAACCTGAGGTGTAGGGATGATCAGCTCGGAATTCCTGTAATGCTCTATATCAGCTATGGCTTGATTCACCAGAGTGTCGCATACAGCTGCAAAAAAAGGATTGCTCAATGACAGAAGTGAATCGCGCACAGCTTCCGAAAGTTTACCTTTTTTTGCATCACCTATATTCTTGGCAACCATATACAATCCTTTCGGGAAGTCACCCGAAACTCCATATTTACTCCAGTCGATATCTACAACTGCGGCTCCGCCATATAGAATCTTCGGGTCAGAGATATCGAAAAGTCTGGTTATGTCCGCGTAATGCTCATCGGTCAGCCGGGCCGGTATTGAATCATCGGGAACCTTACGTATATCATATTCATACGACTGATCTTCATTGCATAATTGATTTTTGAGGATCCTACGGTAATTTGCCGCTATATCCAGTACATCGTTCCGAAGTTGATATAGTTTGACCTCCTTTATCATTTCAGGATAATCGCTGTTCTGAATCGAATCGACATAAGCCGTGTACTTTTCAGTAAGTATATCAACGACATCATCAGCACTTGCATGGTAGTCGAACAGTCCGGGTTCATACGAGTAAATCCGAAACTTGGAATCCGACTTAGAATACATGCGGTTAAGGCCGGAATACGCCCCGGTCGAATACATTCCGTTAGGCAACTTGATGCCAGGCCGATGGTACATGGCTAAACCACCTTGGTTCCTGCAATCGACATAAATATCATTGACAGCTCCGGCTTCAAGCCATCCGCTGGCACACACGATTGAGCCATTCACTACATACGCGTGTACCGGCCCTGCGAGAGTGAATGTTTTTGATGCATTTCCGTTTTCATCTATTTTAAGCTCTTCATGTTCCTGTGTACCATCAATGTTATCACAAACTATAAACCAATTATCACGAAATTCGGGATTGAATTCAAGTAAATGTACGTTCACGGTTGTGGGTCCTGCCGTCAGGACCGGATCGGGAAGCGGACCGTCCGCAGGCAATTTCCGCAACCCCGCAGGCAATCCGGCAGGCGTCCCTTCTCCCCCTTTTCCCGTAAGATCTACTCCCCAAAGCTTAAAAGCATCGGGAAGATCTCCTTCTACAAAATCGAAACTGCGCGCCGTCAACGGAAGCGGCTCAAAAGAAAGAGTGAACTCTATCATTCCACTATCCGGCATATAAGTCTCGGCACCGGGTTCGATTCCATCAGCTCCCGTAAGGCTATAAGTAATATTATCGGATTTCAGTACGGTTTCAGGCGCTATCTTTATCCACATACCGGGTCTGTAATAAGCCTTCATATGGAGAGTAGTCACACTGTCTGTAAGGTCGACACGCGTAATATCGAGTATTGACGAAGTCGCCTGAGCGATGAACGGCAACTCCACACTCCTCTCCCTAGGCGAGCAACTTACACACATGATGAGGATATAGGCAAGCGCTGACACCGAATGAACAAGATTCCTCATAAATATATTATTTAGATTCGTACTTATCGCATAACAACTTTGGCTGAGACACTCCCCACGCAAACAATATACATACCAGGCGCGAGCTGAACTGCCGAATAATCCTCACCGGAGAACGAAGAGACAACACGACCGTCGGGTGCGACTACAATAACGTCCAGTCCGGCCGCATTGCGCACAATCAGCATACCGCCTGAAGTTTCGACACGGATAGCGTTATCGCCACCGCCGATGGTCTCTATACCAGTCATATTCACTGATACGCCATTTGAAATACGCGACTCGCCTTTGTCGTAAACAGCAGTCACATGATATGTATGCTCGGTGTCAGCGGCAATATCGGTGTCGGCATATTCCGGCAATACGACCGGTTCGGAATTTATGCGCACCCCGTCACGATATATGTTATAACCTATTACCGAAAGCTGTTCCGACATGGCAGCCGGAGTATAGGTGATATCATCAATAAACAGGGCGAACTGGTCGGGAGAGGTACAGCGCACAGCGAAATATCTACTTCCTGCAGGCAGCTGTACGGCGTAGCGTGTCCATTCATAGGGGATCCCATCAAAGGCTTCTGCAAGTACGAAATCTTCAAGTTCAAGACTTCCGGAAGAATAAAGAATCTCAAATGATTCCTTGACATAATTATTGCTTGATCCGCGTCTGCGTGCCCACAACGATACCTCCTGAGCCTCGCCACATAGCATAGGCGATATGATCCAGTCGTCGTTATGCTCTCCGGCGCAGCATACCGATGCCAGATATTTATTACTCCCGATTCCTCGCGATGAGAAATTAGGATCGTCACTGAAATTTGTATTATCTACAAGAATATACGCGAACGGATCGCCTGCATGAGGCATATTGTCGATTCCGAGACCATAGGTCCCGCGACCGTCCACATCAACTGGCATCCATTGCCCGAAGTCGTCGATCGTAAAGGAATCATAGCTCTCGAAATCTTCGGTGACAGGTTCGGGAACTGCGGTAGAGAAATCAATCGCACTCCAAGTAAGCCGGATACCGCTTTCTGTCACTTCCGCTGACAAATCACTGACTGTCGGGAAAGATGGTTTAACCACAATAGTTTGGGCTTCTGCCGACTGATTATCGGACGCGTCGGCATCGGCACCCCATTCCACCTCAGCGCGATAGACCGGTGAATCGGAACAGAACAGTGTCGGAACATCCTTGAAATGCAACGTGGCTGTTGCAAACGGTTCCATCGCTTCGCCGTTAACCGTAGCCACCGCCTCGCCATCGCGATAAAGCGTAACCTTGTAGCCGTCGGCTTTATCCATACCGGCATTACGCAAGCCCACAGATACGTTCTGTTCTTCACCTATATGCATTTTTTCAGGTACATGAATCGATGTTACAGCCATATTATGCAGCTGTCCGGAACGGATAGTCACATTATCAAGAAGAACATGCCCTGCCAGTCCGTCGCCTGCTTCGTAAGAGAATATGTACTGAACCGTTTTTCCGGAATATTTGCGCAGATCGATGCATCCCTCTGTCCATCCGCTCCCTTCGGCGAGCGGATACAGTACTTCCGTGGGAGCGGCTTCCCCATCAAGAGATCTGACAGTTACTTTAAGCACATTTTCACAAGGAACCGAGTAATAATAGAACGAGAACAGAGGATCAGGATCGGAGAGACGCACTTTCTGAGACACAAGAATGAAACTATCGCCGGGCTGTGTAGGAGCGAACTCCGCATAGCAGTGATCATCATCCTGCGCCCCAGGGTCTATACCCGTAATCTGCCACTGCCCTCCGGATCCGGAAGGTATGGTAAGATCCCACGCCGTCGAGGCATCTGCAAAAGAATCGCCATACGGCATCGGAGAGGGAGAGCCTACTATTGTCCAGGGGCATGAGGCACAGTCAAGAAACATCATGACTCCTGCTTTATTGACAGCCCCTACAAAATATTTTATCTGCGACTGACCGCTGTCCGCGGCGATAGCACGGAATGAGACCTCTGTCTCCGTCAGCCCCTCGATCAGAGGAACACCCCCAATCGAATATATCGTATAAGTGATATCCGACTTATTTAGAGGATAGCCTTGCCAGTCGAGAGTTGCAGGCGACCAACTGAGAGTAACCATTCCGTCAAGATCAGGTTCTGCAAGAGCCACGTTCTCCACCTGACCGGGAATATTTACGCCTACATAGGTAGAAGCTTTTGCGGAAAGCCCGGCTCCGTCGGCATTATATCCCCTTACTTCATAGGTATGCACCCCTTCTGACGGATTATTATCGCGACAAGTCATCTCAACACCCATACCGGGATCAACATACCGTTCAATCTCCTGTCCGTCACGTTCAACCACTACATAGTCAAGCGTGCTGAGTGGCTCACCGTTAAGGGTTTCAGACGGGGTTGTGAAGAATATCTCAGCCGACAAACCGCCCGACCTGTCTGCCACAGCTTTCAGACCGGTAGCCGCGCCCGGTGACTTCATAGTCACACCTGCTGAAACATGAATATCGTCCAGAAAAAGAGTTGCCCGATCAGGAGAACTGCACCCGTGGAATCCTACATAATAGTCACCGGTAGTATTCACGGTAATATCTACGGTATGCACCATGAAACTCTTGTTTGCGATATCGAAAGGCTCGATGAGCACCGTAGTCATGGCTTTGGATGTGGGCTCCGTTCCGAGATACACCCCTATTCTTTCAGGATACGCTTCAAGGGCGCAAGCCACTGAAAACTCCATAGGATAGCGCAGACCCGCCTCCAGATGCAAAGGAGGTGTTATAAGCCAGTCGTTCATCGCCTTTGATGGGTTAAACTCAACGTGTGCATGGAAATCGCTGTCGACAATCCACGTGTTTTCATCATTGTTGAGATTGATTACCGTAAACTTGTCAAGAGAAGATGTCCGGTCAGAAAAATCTTCGCTGAAAGGTGGTACTATAGCCTCAACGGAATCGGCTCCACGCATATACATGCACGGAGAAGCCATTAAAAGTATAGCAAGTGAAAACAGATATTTATTCATAATGCTGGATAATTTCATTTAAGTTAGTCTATGTATACGCGACAAAGATAGCAAAAAAAGCCGGTACCATTTGCTTAATAATCCATAAATCGTTAACTTTGAGGGTTGAAATGCCAGACTACTGAAATGGATGATAACATAAAGGAACTGCTCGACGCGGTAAAAATCATAAAACTCCCCCGCATACACGATCCACGAGGAAATCTTACCTTCGTAGAAAGCGATGCACAGATACCTTTCGAACTTCAACGTGCATACTGGATATATGATGTACCTGCCGGCGAGGAACGGGGAGGGCACTCGCATCATACAATGTGGCAGATACTTGTCGCGGTAGGCGGCAGTTTCAATGTGAATGTATGCGACGGCACCAACTGGCGCACTTTCACCCTCAACCGTCCGTTCGAGGGCATCCTGATTCCTCCAGGCATATGGCGTACCCTTGACAACTTCTCGTCGGGAGGAGTGTGTCTGTCGCTGGTATCTACAAAATTCGAGGAAGCGGATTACATCCGCGACTTCGAAGAGTTCAAGGCCAGCTGCAAGAGAAAACGGCAATAAAAAAGAATCCGTCTCAGTCCCGACAAAAACAAACAGTCACCGATATCACCCATGTCTACAAAAAAATATGAATTTCTAAGCCTCGGAACAGTTAACGCGCCCTATATGCCGGCTCTGGAGGCCGCGGTTGAAGGGGTTCTTCACAGCGGACGCTACATCGGAGGGCCGGAAGTTTCGGATTTCGAACATAAGCTTGCCGCAATCTGTGGTTGCACACATGCCATCGGTGTAAGTAACGGACTTGATGCATTGCGCCTTATTCTCAGAGGTTACATCGAAACCGGTGTTTTTTCTGAAGGAGATGAAATTATCGTACCTGCCAATACATATATCGCATCAGTACTCGCCATATCGGATGCCCGGCTTGTTCCCGTTTTAGTTGATGCAGACGAGGCCACAAGCAACCTCGACACCACAAAGGCTCTTGCTGCCATAACCAGCCGCACAAAAGGAATCATGCCGGTTCACCTCTACGGTAGGATTTGCTGGGACGAGAATCTTGAGAAAGCAGCTACACAACTCGGGCTTAAGATTATCGAAGATAACGCTCAGGCCATCGGCGCACGATCCTCTTTCGCCGGTCTCAACGGCAGTCACACAACCGGAAGCCTCGGACATGCTGCCGCTTTCAGCTTCTACCCTACAAAGAATATCGGAGCCTTAGGAGATGCCGGCGCCGTAACTACATCCGATACCGGCCTGGCCGAAGCTGTGCGTGCTCTGGCCAATTATGGAAGCGACACACGTTATCATAATATATACAGAGGAGTCAACTGCCGCCTCGATCCGATACAGGCCGCCATACTGAATGTGAAACTCGACTTTCTCGAACAGGAAAATGCCAGAAGACGAGTGTTGGCGGAAATTTACGGAACACATATCAATAACCCATCCGTCAGGCTTCCACGCAACGATGGAGAAGCCTGTGTATGGCACCAGTATGTAGTTCACACAGCCGACAGAAAACAATTCACGGATTTTCTTGATGCAAACGGCATCGGTTGGGATATGCACTATGCTACACCTCCTCATATGCAACCTTGCTACAGCAGAGCCGATAGCAGAGAGTTGCTGATACCCACTTCGCTCGAAGTGACCGAACGTCTTGCCGCCGAATGTGTCAGCCTCCCTGTCTCAGCATGCACCTCCCCGGAAGATGCGCATGAAATCGCCGGGATAATCAACTCATTCAAGGCCTCCTGAGGCACACATCATTAATACAGACAAATACAGACATCGTATTACAATCCATGGTATCCTTCTCCAGGATACCATGGATTGTATATTTTCAGCAACCCCAAAGTGGAGCATTGAACGTGTACAGAAATATTTTGCAATTATATCTTCACGTTAACCGAACCATTCGCGCTCCACAAAAGTTATATATACATAATGAGTATTATTATTTACTTAACCCGTTTTAGTTATCTCGGTTAAGAGTCGACCTCGACCAGACCGGAAGTTATTTACCACTTTAATCACTTCATCTTATGAATGAAAATTTACTTACCTCCCGTCAGGTGAAGTTGGCAAGACTCGGAAGAAATGCCCTGATGTTCTCAATGTTCACCATTTCAATGGTTCTACCATTCATTTTCTGAAACAACGTTAAACGCCGCCCCTGCATACCGAGGAATATAAACCAAAGAGCGGGGGCGGATGTTATAAAGATGCTATTCCGGATGGCCCACACATAATCCGGATTAAATGTTACGAGATATCCGTCAACACTGCAAATAAAAATCTAAAAAACTAATTACTATATGGAACGTAAAATTTCGCTCAACGATGTGCGTAAAGCCGTCGATGAAGCTTATGAGATGGTTAAATCAGTAAAAGAAGGGGAGGTTGATCCCCGCAACGAAGGTGCGGATGCCGGCCAGATGGGCATAACCGTAGTGCTTGCCGACGGCACAGTAATCAACAAAGGCGATACAGACGTGCGTGTACCTATGGGATCTATTGTACGTGTGCCACTGTCGTCAATTCTTTTCAGTCAGAATTCCCGCGACGAAGTTGTGAAGAAATCAGGCCAGTGTCCATGTCATAAACTTCAACATAAACCCCACCATCTTCCTGTAAGCGCACATACCGTGCGTGCTTTCTCTGCCATTGAGCCAACCGGTGATCCGGAATCGAAATGGAACATTTATGAAAACCGCATGATCGACCTTATGGGCAGCGCTCCGCAACTCGACAGCCGAGTCTACACAACTGTGAAGAAACAGATTGAAGAAGACGATACAGCAAACCGACTGGCTGCCGACGGATATTATCTTTACGATGACGCAAAGATAGCCCTTGATCTTGCAGCGAAGGCTGAATCCATGACCGCTTCCACCGCACAGCTCGCCATGATGGGTGCAACCATCGCTGCCGACGGTGTCAATCCATCTACCGGAAAGATCGTATTTGACGGTGAGAATGCAAAATATATCGTCGCACTCATGGCAGCCAAGGGGCCTCACAAGATGAACGGCCCGTGGCTCGTATCGACCGGCCTGCCGGCAAAGGCAAGTTTCGGCGGCACAATTCTTGGGGTATATCCCGGTGTTATGGCTATCGCAGCTTACGGTGCCGAACTTAATCCCGCCCGTGTAAGCGTAAAAGCAGCCCGTGCCATCCGCTACATCATGCAGAAGCTCGACCTCAGTGTGTTCGGCTCTGCAAACGTTTCGATTGTAAAAGATTAAGCCCTAACTAATGGAAGCCACAGCTTCCGTGTGAAAAAAAACATATGACGAAAATCGCCCCGCTGCCATCAACGGCTTCGGGGCGATTTTTTGATTGTTCAGTATTCAGGAAGGATATCAGTCCTTCTTGACTACGCGGCGCTCCTTGATGCGGGCTTTCTTTCCGGTAAGATTGCGGAGATAGTAAAGCTTTGCACGACGTACTTTACCGTACTTGTTGACTACGATAGAGTCGATAAACGGAGATTCGATGGGGAAGATACG
Source organism: Bacteroidales bacterium (assembly GCA_014800795.1). GTDB lineage: Bacteria > Bacteroidota > Bacteroidia > Bacteroidales > Muribaculaceae > UBA7173. The sequence continues at coordinate 242,849 of JAAVFL010000008.1, forward strand.
CTCAACACCGATATTGTCGCTCATCTTGCGCACGGTGAAACGCTTCTTTGTTCCCTCGCCATTGATGCGGATAACTACACCGCGATACTGCTGGATACGCTCTTTGTTACCCTCTTTGATACGGTAAGCTACAGTGATGGTGTCGCCGGGACCGAATTCGGGAAACTGTTTGCCGGTAGCGAAAGCCTCTTCGGCAACTTTGATTAAATCCATGATTAAATTAAAGCTTTAAATTTAACAATAGTCGCAATATTCGCGGGCAGCCTTGTCCCGCCAGAGATTACGAAATCGGCTGCAAAGTTACGGATTTTTATCCAATACCACAACATCCTCCATTATCTTTTCCCATAAAAAGACACAGAAATGCCAGAAGACGACTTAATAAACAAAAGTTTTTGTAACTTTGCATCTTGAGGAGGTAGCGAAACACGACGACATTTCGTTGCTCTCCCATGAATTACAGATGATTATACAATATTTTTTTGCTAAGCGACACAAATAAATGAGAAAATGGCGAGTGGAAGATAGCGCTGAGCTATACAATATAAACGGCTGGGGCCGGCAGTATTTTTCCATCAACGAAAAAGGAAACGTTACCGTTACTCCACGCCCGGGTCTGGCGCCTGTAGATATCCGCGAGGTTCTTGATGAACTGCAGGTAAAGGACATCACGGCACCTGTACTTCTCAGATTCCCTGACATACTTGATAACCGTGTCGAAAAAATATCCAACTGTTTCGCGCAAGCCTCGGAGCAATATGGCTATAAAGCAAACAACTTCATAGTTTACCCCATAAAGGTAAACCAGATGCGTCCGGTTGTAGAAGAAATCGTGAGCCACGGCAAAAAATTCAATATCGGGCTCGAAGCGGGCTCTAAGCCTGAGCTGCATGCCGTTCTCGCAACAAACATTGATGAGAACGCACTTATTGTATGCAACGGCTACAAGGATGAGGACTATGTGGAATTAGCACTACTCGCTCACAAGATGGGGCGCCACATAATACTCGTTGTTGAAAAGCTCAATGAACTGCGCATAATCAATTCAGTTGCCAGGCGCCTTAATACCACTCCTGACATAGGTATAAGAATCAAACTCGCCAACTCCGGTTCAGGCAAGTGGGAGGAATCGGGAGGAGACTCCTCGAAATTCGGTTTAAATTCATCGGAACTTCTCGAAGCTATCGATTATCTGCAAAAGCAGAACATGACCGGATGGCTGAAACTCATACATTTTCATATCGGCAGCCAGATCACAAAGATCCGCCGCATCAAGAACGCCCTGCGCGAGGCCATGCAATTCTATGTACAGCTTTCCAAACTCGGTTTCGGCATCGATTTCGTAGACATAGGAGGAGGTCTCGGAGTGGATTATGACGGTACACGCTCAAGCGCAAGCGAAAGCTCAATGAATTACTCCATTCAGGAGTATGCCAACGACGCCATATATTCAATTGTAGATGCCTGCGAGAAAAACGATCTGCCTCAGCCCAATATCGTCACCGAGAGCGGCCGGTCGCTCACGGCTCACCACTCCGTACTGATACTCGAAGTACTGGAAACCACTACCCTGCCCACCTGGCGCGACGATGAAGAGCTCAAGGGAGACGAGCACGAACTGGTTAAAGAGCTTTACGAGATCTGGGATAGGCTTGACCAACAGAGGATATTCGAGAGCTGGCACGATGCCTTGCAGATACGCGAGGAAGTATTGGATATGTTTTCCCTCGGCATCATAGATCTGCGCAACCGCGCCCTGGCCGAAAAACTTTTCTGGGAGATAGCGCGCGAGGTTGGAAAACTCGGAGCCCAGATGAAACATCCGCCGGAGGAACTCCGAAAAGTTTCCAAGATGCTGCCCGATAAATACTTCTGCAATTTCTCATTATTTCAGTCGCTACCGGACTCATGGGCAATAGACCAGGTGTTCCCGGTTATACCGATATCGCGCCTGAATGAAAAACCCACCCGCACTGCCACACTTCAGGATATGACCTGCGACAGCGACGGGAAGATAGTCACATTCATCTCCCCGCAGGGCACATCCGGATCTCTGCCTGTGCATCCGCTCAAAGCCGGTGAACCTTATTATATAGGGATATTCCTTGTAGGGGCCTATCAGGAGATTCTCGGCGACATGCACAATCTGTTCGGCGATACTAATGCCGTTCACATATCATGTTATAAAGACCACTACGAGATCGACCGTGTGATTGACGGCGAGACAGTGGCAGAGGTTCTTGATTATGTGCAGTATAACCCCAAACGTCTTGTCCGCAATGTTGAGACCTGGGTTACAAAAGCGATGAAAGACGGCCGTATAACACCCGAAGAAGGTCGCGAATTCCTCTCGAACTACCGTTCAGGCCTCTACGGCTACACCTACCTCGAGAAAGAGTGATGGCACGCTACTTTATGAATCTGGCCTACCTCGGGCGGAATTTTCACGGATGGCAAAGGCAGCCCAACGCCATTTCCGTTCAGGAAAAGCTCGAGACCGCACTATCGACCGTAACTCGCACGGAGGTGGCGGTAACCGGTGCCGGACGCACGGATGCCGGTGTAAATGCATCTACGATGATAGCTCATTTCGATCTGCCGGAAGCCAATGCAGATGAGGTAAAACTTGTTCGCGCGATCAACGCGATCATCGGTCCGGACATTGCCCTGCAATGGATAAGGAAAGTACACCACGACGCACACGCCCGCTTCGACGCCACCTCGCGAACCTATCATTACTACGCCCATACCGACCGGAACCCATTTGCCGGCGGACTGTCGTGGCAGGCTCCCGCAACACTCGACTTCGAGGCTATGAACCATGCAGCAGCCATCCTTATGGAAATATCCGATTTCACATCATTTGCAAAACTGCATACCGATGCAAAAACAAATATCTGCAACGTGACGACTGCCCGGTGGCGGCGGCCTATGCCCGGTGAAAGAGTTCCCGGAGCCGCAACATGGATATTCGAGATAACAGCCGACCGCTTCCTCCGCAATATGGTTCGCGCGATAGTCGGGACGCTTGTGGATGTAGGTCGGGGAAAAATCGATGAGAAGGAGTTTCGTGAAATAATAGAGCGGAAAGACCGATGCGCAGCAGGGACCTCAATGCCTGGTGAACCGCTTTTTCTCCATAATATAACCTATCCTTATATTAAATAAAGGCGCTCCTGGAATCCGAGACACTGTTTTTTGTCAATTATGGAAATTTTTCTCCAATTATTGCCGATTATTCGGAGGAAATTCGTAATTTTGCACCGTGAAATAAGCATACCCCCTGATGAATCAGGCATTTTTCCGATGTTTTATGATGTTATTGGGAGAAAAATGCTTAACTTTGCATCACCAAAATAAGAACATTCAAACATAAAAAACTATTTATCATGTCAGAAATCGCATCTCGTGTTAAAGCTATCATCGTTGACAAATTAGGCGTAGATGAAAACCAAGTGACTGAAACCGCAGCATTCACCACCGATCTCGGTGCAGATAGCCTCGACACCGTTGAGCTCATCATGGAATTCGAGAAGGAATTCGGCATCACAATTCCCGATGACAAGGCTGAAGGTATCGCTACCGTAGGCGACGCTATCGCTTACATCGAGGCTGCTGAGAAATAATCCACGCCTCCTGAAACACGTAAGATTCCATACAGCCCCGGTAATTCCGGGGCTACTTTTACTCTCCTCCCCCGGATTTCGACGTCAATTCTATCACTCTACTGACACAACATGGAACTTAAAAGAGTAGTCATAACAGGTATCGGAGCCCTTACCCCTCTGGGCAACGATGTTGCCACCACATGGGAAAACGCCCTCAAAGGCGTGAGTGGTGCCGGTCCTATTACACACTTCGACGCTTCGCTGTTCAAGACACAGTTCGCTTGTGAAGTAAAAGGCTTCAATGCCGCCGACCACTTCGATCGTAAGAAACTGCGCCAGCTCGACCTCTACGCACAATATGCCATCGTTGCAGCCCGCCAGGCTGTTGAAGACTCTGGTATCGAAAAGGAGGAGAACCTCAACCGTAACCGCGTTGGCGTTATCGTAGCTGCCGGCATCGGCGGTCTCCATACTTTCGAAGAGGAGGCAGGCTACTACGCCATGAACAAAGAGGCCGGTCCGAAATACAACCCATTCTTCATTCCCAAGATGATTGCCGACATCGCATCCGGCCACATCTCGATGGAGTATGCATACCACGGACCGAACTTCGGTGTAGTATCGGCATGTGCATCATCAAACAACGCAATCATCGACTCCTTCAACCTCATCCGTCTCGGAAAAGCCGACGTGATGGTGACGGGAGGAGCAGAAGCAGCCGTATATCCTGCCGGTGTAGGAGGTTTCAACTCAATGCATGCCCTTTCTACCCGCAACGACTCACCTGAGACTGCATCACGCCCCTTCAGCAAGAGCCGCGACGGATTCGTTATCGGCGAAGGTTCGACAGTTCTGATTCTGGAAGAACTCGAACATGCTCTCGCACGTGGCGCAAAAATCTACGCAGAAGTTGCAGGTGGCGGTATGTCGGCCGATGCTTATCACCTTACAGCCACTCATCCCGAGGGGCTCGGTGCCATCCTTTCGATGGAAAACGCTCTTGAGGATGCAAACATGAAGCCCGAGGATATCGACTACATCAATGTTCACGGAACTTCAACTCCTGTAGGCGATATATCCGAGGTAAAGGCTATACAGCAGGTATTCGGTGAAAATGCCAAGAACATCAACATAAGCTCCACCAAGTCGATGACCGGCCACCTTCTCGGTGCAACCGGCGCGATGGAAGCAATGTTCTGCGCTCTCGCCGTACAGAATGATATCGTTCCTCCGACAATCAACCATGAGGAGGGCGATGAAGATGAAGAGATAGACTACACTCTCAACTTCACCTTCAACAAAGCTCAGGAACGTCCCGTACGCGCGGCACTGAGCAACTCGTTCGGTTTCGGTGGTCATAATGCCACAGTAATCGTGAAAAAATTCGAGAAATAACAATAGTTATACCCGCATAAGGAACGGCCGGTCCATATTATTGGACCGGCCGTTCCTTATGCGGGTATAACTCAAAAAGAATATCAATCCGACATAGAGTGCAACTCACGCTGCAGCCTGTGAGTGAATTCATAGTTCTTGATCCCCCAGCGTGGAGCGAGCAGTAATTCCGGAGGAGCAGATGAAGTAAACCTCTCGATAGCGATCGATGAATTAAGCTCCGAGATCAGTGCTACGATATCTTTACACAAAGATATGTATTCCTCAGGAGAGAAGAGTGTCACCGAGTTCAGTTTCCCTTCAAGAAAGTCTTTGGCCATACGTGTCCCGCGGATTATCTGCAATTGATGAAACTTCAACGTAGCAAGCGGGAGGGTCGCAGCACTGCGCACTGTTTCAAGCATCATTTCACGCGATTCTCCAGGCAAACCCATTATGAAATGCAGACCAACCGGAAGCCCACATGCAACAGTAATCTCAACTGCTTCAACAGTCTGCTCCCAAGTATGGCAACGGTTTACAGCCTCAAGGGTAGAATTATACGAACTTTCCGCCCCATATTCCATAAATACAGGCTTACCTATAGCTGCAAGATCATCAAGAAGTTGTTTATCCACACAATCCGGACGAGTACCTATAATCAACCCATCGACTTTATCCACACCCAGAGCCTCATGATATAAATCCAGAAGAGCGTTTCGGTCGCCATGAGTACTTGTATAGCTTTGGAAATAGGCCAGATACCTCATCTCAGGATATTTCCGGCTGAAGAAACGCTTCCCGGCTTCAAGCTGTGCTTCAACAGATCCACGGCTCCCCCCTGCAAGAGGAGAGAAAGACGCATTGTTACAATAGGAACATCCGCCACGACCTACAGTACCATCGCGATTCGGGCATGTAAAGCCTGCGTCCACAGTCAGTTTCTGCATCTTTCCGGGGAAATAATCGCCAAGGAAATCTGCATAATCACGGTAAAACTTGTTCATCCGCTTCTACTTATCTTACTTTTGGAGGAAGCGCATAACGCATGAGCACAGCATCGTAAACCGTCATGGCAGCCATCGCTTCTATTACAGGCAAAATACGCAACAGAATGCATGGATCATGCCTTCCTACGGGCGTATACTCCACTTTTTCACCTTTGTCATCGATACACTTCAGTGGCCTGGCTATTGTCGGGGTAGGCTTTACAGCAATTGAGAAGGTTACCGGCATCCCATTTGATATTCCGCCCTGAATTCCACCGGAGTAATTCTCCGGACACACAGGTGTGCCTTCATCATCCGTATCGAACCTGTCTGACACTTCGCTTCCAAACCTCCGGCACCCTTCGAATCCCATTCCGAATTCAATACCTTTAACAGCTCCTATCGAAAGTATCGCGCCCGACAGCATCTGCTCAAGTTTACCGAACACAGGGTCGCCAACTCCCGGGAAAAGCCCCGACACAGAACATGAAACAAATCCTCCCACACTATCGCAATTCATGCGGGCATTATTGATGATACGTGCGATATCGCTATCCGACGGTTCATCATATCCGGCAATGGAACTTATGCGTGTATCTATAGAAATCCCCATCGCGGCAAGCGACTGGAACGCAAACGCTCCACCGACTACACGGCTTACAGTCTCGCGTCCGGATGATCGTCCCCCTCCGCGCCAGTCGCGGATACCGAAACGGCAGTTCCACGCATAATCCGCATGTGACGGACGACAGATATGTCTCAAATCATTATAGTCCTTGCTTCGGGCATCGCTGTTGCGTATCACAAAACCGACCGGGGTACCCAAAGAAATTACCGTATCACTTTCCTGCGTCAGAGCCGATAGATCGCCTGTAACCGGATCGTATGTCATCAGACCCGACAGAAATTCCACACGATCAGGCTCTTTCCGTTGTGTCGTAAGCATAGAAGTTCCGGGTGCGCGACGTGCAAGCATACTTGCCACTGCCTCCAGACTGAACACTGAGCCCGGGGGTAGTCCGTCGATCACTCCACCCAAGGCAGGAGCATGCGATTCACCGAAAGTTGTCAACCTGAAAATATTTCCGAACGTATTCATTCCGCAATCAGATCAGTTACATCAGCTCCGACATAATCGATAAGCGCCTTCGGAGCGATACGGAGCTGCATACCACGCACACCTGCACTTACATATATCTCAGGAAAATCAAGAGCCGTAGAGTGGAAGAATGTCGGGAAAGGTTTCTTCATGCCTATCGGACAACATCCGCCCCTGATATACCCCGTGAGCGGAAGCAGATCTTTCATGGGAATAAGGTCGGCCTTTTTAGCGCCCGCCGCTTTCGCTGCCTTCTTAAGATCAACTTCCGCATCTCCCGGAATCACGCATACAAAATGTCCCGCCGCATTCGACGCCGCGGAATTCCTGCCGGGATACTCTCCCTTCAGCACAATGGTTTTGAACACGCTCTTTATATCCTCACCAAGCTGTTGTGCCACATGCGTAGCTGCCAGATCGGATTCATCGACCTCATAGGCAACAAGTTCATACGGAATTGAGGCCTTGTCGAGCAAACGCGCAACATTGGTTTTCTGATGCTGTCTGTCTTTTCCCATACAAATCTTTTTTACAAAAGTATCAAAAACCGACCGCTTCGCCAAATATTCCGGATATGTCAGACGTTATCTGAATGTTAAAAACAACAAAACATATGAAAACAATCGAAGTGGCAGCCGCCATAATAGAACATAACGGAACCTTTTTCATCACGCAGCGCGCTGAAGGCGAATTCGCCGGCATGTGGGAATTTCCCGGTGGAAAAACAGAGCCGGAAGAGTCGCCTGAACAAACTATAGTCAGGGAAATACGCGAGGAATTGTCCACCGGAATTTCAGTTGACCGCTATGTAACCACTGTGGAATATGATTATCCGGCATTTCATCTGCGCATGCATTGTTTTCTATGCTCTCTCCCTGACGACGAGCATCCAAGACTGAATGTACACAGTGCCGCGAGATGGGTAACTCCGGATGAAGCGTCAGCACTGAATTTCCTTCCGGCCGATTACGACATTGTCTCCTCGCTGCATACTCTTATAAGAAACAGCAGAAGTTAAATTCGTTTTTTTATTTTTTAACATCAGAACACCGGTCCGGCAGCGAACAAAAAACCTCCGGAATCGGTTGTATTAATACACGCAGCAACTATTTTAGATTTTTATGAAAGGGATTATAGGATTAATAATGGTGATAGCAGCCATGTATCCTCCATGCAGCAATGCAAGGGGGATACATGTCGTTTCGCCCATACGTGTCGCGGCTCCAGCCACCGGTGGTGCCGATCCTCAGAAAGAAGCCGCCAAAGCAGCAAAGAAAGCAAAAAAGGATGCGGAGAAAAAGGCCCGCAAAAACAAAAAAAAGAAAAACGACGTACCTGAAGGCGCCATACTCTCCGTTGACGCTCTGACAGATACACTTGCAGCATACTCACCGTTCTATGCGGACGTAACATACGACGTGACTTTGCCGATGACCTCCGACGAGATAACGTATACGCTGAAAATAGCATCATCCGCATCAATAACAGATAATCTTTCTCCCGCCAACTACCTGATCGACTGGACACTCAATCATAATGGTTCGGACAGCGACGGATTTCTCGCATACTTTGACGGCAACCATTACCGCTACCGCGACCACAGGCTTCAGGAATACCATTATGCAGAAGATTCGAAACCTTTCACAGGCAACCACGGAGGAGTACAGACTAACGGACAATTCGTTGATCTGATACCGCAGATAATTGCCGGACAGTTGCGTGAAATCACTGCTGACCCGGACTTCAGCACATCTTTCACACCCGACACCATTTCCGACGGTATCGAATGTGTGTCCCTGACTGCGACACAAATCGTCAACGGCGAGACCGGCAGAATATTTACAATTGCCGCAGACCGTTTTTCAGGGCGTCCTGTAATAATTAAGATACAGTATAATCCCGGTAAGATCAGTGAACAGACCGTAACAGCAAAATACCGCTACAGCGAGCAACCGCAGCTGAGGGCAGTTACGGCCGAAGAACAACTGGAAAACATGTATCCGGAAATTTTCGCCAAATACCGCGACAGAGGCAACCGCATAGAACACATACGCGGGCTGCCGCTCCCATCGTTCTCCCTTCCTACGATCGACGGCACCCGCTTCACTCACGAGAAAGATGAACCGCTCGGAAAACCTACCGTGATAGCAATCATCGATCCATCCGCCGGCAATGCCGCCGAAACCGTAGCTGTACTTCGCAAAGCTATCCGGGAAGCGGACAAGCAGGCTGCACTGGTTCTCGCATTTACCGAGAGTAACCTTGATAAGGCATCGCAGCTCACAGCCGGCGATGTCGTTGACGAGACAGTAGCTATTTCAGCACATAGTCTTGCACAAACCTGTGGAACAGCCATTTTCCCTACGATAATTGTTGCCGAATCGTCAGGAAAAGTGAGCACTGTGCTCCTCGGATTCAACAACAACCTGCTTCGGGATGTTATACAATCACTGGCACTTGTCTATTAAGATTACGGTGTCGTAGAAATAATGTTGAATCCAAGCCGTGGAGGAAATACGATGCGATCGCTTCCCACTCTCCGACGGCAAGTAAAAAACAAACTATATGGAAACTCTCTATTTTAAAGGTACACCCTGCCACACATACGGGACTGTTCCCGCTGTTGGCGAAAAAGCCCCGGGCTTCACACTTGTCACACCAGAACTGAAGGAAGTGACATGCGATGATTTTCACGGAAAACGCATTGTCCTGAACATATTTCCAAGTCTCGACACTCCCGTATGCGCCGCTTCAGTGCGCCGCTTTAACGAGGCCGCTTCACAGTTCGACAACACTGTAGTGCTTTGTGTATCGATGGATCTCCCGTTCGCAGCCGCACGTTTCTGTGAAACCGAAGGTCTCAGGAATGTTATTCCCGCATCTGCCTTCCGTTCTCCGATATTTGCCGAAAATTACGGTCTTCAGCTTGTCGACGGTCCCCTTGCCGGTCTGCTTGCCCGTGCGGTAATCATCATCGATACCGACCGTAAGATCATATACCGCGATCTCGTTGAAGAGATTACCGAAGAGCCGCGATACGACGAAGCTATAGATGTACTCAGACACTGATAAGCAATATAACTACCATACACTTTAACAGACGGTATGCCGCAGACACACACCATATGCGCGGCATACCGTCTGTATTTTATTCCTTTATCCCGATTATAAATCATATAATACGCACGATGTATTGGCGGAATTATCTAATTTTGCAATAGTAATCACGTTATGAGAGCCGACATATGAAAAGAAACTATATAACCAGCCTGATGATAGCTGCAATAGCCTCTATATTAGCTACAGGTTGTAGCAAAAACAAAGACTGGACAGTAACAGAAGGAGTAATATGGCACACCACATACCGAATCGTATATCAGGGATCCCTGTCATTATCCGATTCAGTGTTGAATGTTCTTGGAAATGTCGAGATGTCCCTCTCCCCTTTCCGCGACGCCTCGCTTGTTTCAAGAATAAACCGGGCGGAGACCGACAGCACGGATGCAATGTTGCGACAGACATTCGACATAGCATTGCATGTGAATCGTGCCAGCCACGGGCGGTTCGATCCTACAGTGGCTCCTCTGATAAATCTGTGGGGATTCGGCACAGACAGCATCGCCCGCAAGCGTGCCGAAACCGAAGGAGTGGATTACAGTTTCACAGTGACTCCAAGCGAACTCGACAGCGCTCTGTCACTTGTAGGAATCGCCGAATGTTACGTTGAAAACGGAGTGATACATAAGAAACATCCGCTCACCACATTCAATTTCAGCGCTATTGCAAAGGGATACGGATGTGACATGGTGGCTGAGATGCTAAAGCGCAATGGTGTTGAAAACTATCTGGTTGAGATCGGAGGCGAAATAGCAGCCGGAGGAAAAAACCGGCAAGGGAACCCCTGGAAGATACAGATTGACGCCCCGGTAGAAAATCCGGCCGAACCGATTCATTCACGCCTCAGAATAATATCGATAGAAAATGGTGGAATAGCAACCTCGGGCAACTACCGTAATTTTCATGAAACCAGACGTTACGGTAAATTCGGTCACACGATTGATCCATTGAGCGGTTACCCCGTAAGCACACCGATCGTTTCCGCTACGGTTATAGCCCCGACATGCGCCGAGGCTGATGCATGGGCCACCGCATGCATGGCGACTCCCGACCTGCAGAGCGCTATCGACATGATCCGTAATGAGCCTGATGTAGAAGCCCTGCTCGTTGTGGCAAAGGGTGATTCGCTGCGCACCGTGACAACATCCGATTGTCAGTTCCAATAAAATTCGCTATCTTTGTTGACATTTCAGTATCATGGCGCTCCTGTTCGGTCAGCCAGCACCTTCTGCCGTTTCATAACGGTAAGCAATCATCGTTAAAAAGCTAATATTCAAAATAATCTTCACATAATGGGATACGCAGATATGTTCCGTAATATGCCGGGAGTAACCAAAAATCTCCTGATCATAAATATAGTCATATGGCTTGCAATGACACTCATAAGCCCGATAAACAATTTTCTCGGACAATACGGTGCCCTCTACTATTTTACTTCCGACAATTTCCTCCCTACCCAGCTCATCACCTACATGTTCATTCATGCAAGTTTCACGCATCTGTTTTTCAACATGCTTGCTCTGTTCATGTTCGGCGTCACGATGGAGAGAGTTCTCGGAGGTGCTAAATTTTTATTTTATTATGTCTCATGTGGTTTGGGTGCGGCATTGGTGCAGGAAGGCGTCTTTGCAATTATGATCCACCACTATGCCTCTGTTTTTGAAAATGCCGGATCGGTAACCTCCCTGCTACGGCATTCAGTGGTAATGAACACCGACCTCATACGTATCGGCGTAAGCCCGATTGAACCGACGATCCAGACTATCTACAATCTGTATCATACACCAACTGTAGGAGCATCTGGAGCTATATTCGGTATTCTTCTCGCATTCGGTTTCATGTTCCCTAATGTAAGGATATACCTGCTTATCCCTCCTATCCCAATGAAAGCTAAAGTGTTTGTTGCGGTTTACGCTCTTATAGAACTTTCACTCGGCATATATAACAGTCAGGCAGATACCGTCGCCCACTTCGCTCATCTCGGCGGAATGCTTTTCGGACTGCTCATTCTGCTTTACTGGCGTAAAAAACGTATAATCGGAGGCCCCTTCTACTAATCAGCAATCTATTTAAAATACAGGCATATTGTGAATGTACCGTTCAGACTGATCGCCGTCAATGTCGCTGTCTTCGCGCTTATGAAGACAGTCTGGTTACTCATACCCTCTCTTGACATAAGTATGGAGAGTGTGGTAGGATGGCTGGCGCTCCCTGCTTCATGGAGTGGAGTGGCAGTGAAACCCTGGACAGTAATCAGCTACATGTTCACCCATCTCGATTTCTGGCATCTGTTGGTTAACTGCCTGTGGCTGGCGTGGTTCGGTTGTCTACTGCAAGATGTAGCCGGAGGGAGACAAGTGATCGTCAACTATATAGCCGGAGGCATCACCGGGGCGCTGCTATATGTAAGTTTTAATTCAGGATTCTTTCCCGGAGAGGATGCATGCCTTATCGGGGCCTCAGCCGCAACCCTTGCGGTTATCACCGCGACATTAGTGTCAGAACCCGGGCGACGGGTTAAAATAGCATTAGTCGGCATATTTCCACTGCGTAAACTTGCGGTAGCCGGAGCTGTAATCTTTCTTTTCGCCTCATTGGAAATGGCTCCGTCGCAGACCGCCGCCCACTTCGGCGGGATAATTGCCGGAGGACTATGGGCCCTTGCATGGCGTCTATATCACCGCCGCCATATGCGGCTGATGCAACAACGCACACGCTCACGCCTGCTCCGGATGGAACTGTTGGAAAAGGCCAGACGCAACGGTTACAGCTCGCTTACCGATGCTGAAAAGCTATCGCTTTTCGACCTCTCTGTTCCCCGTCGCGATGCCAACTGAAATATCCATCACTGCCTATAGCAATTATCTACCGCAACCTGCCTAAAAGAGATGTCTGCCACATGAAAATTTCAGGAACGCTTAAACGAAATTTCATAAGAGCCGCTGCCTTAGCCAACCTGCTTCTGGCAGCGATGACTATTCTTGCCGCTTATGGTGGAAAGGTCAATCCGGCAACCACCACAATCCCCGCCATTTTCGCAATGACCTTCCCCGGATGGGTGATACTGACGATGATAGCCTTAGGAGCGGATCTTTTTTTCAACCGTCGCATAGCGCTTATTCCTTTCGTCACTTTACTCATATGTCTGCCCCCGTTGCAATCCTTCTTTCCGCTGAACCTGTCGAAATCCGTACCGGCTTTGGATGACTATGATGAAAACTCGTTCAAGCTGATGAGTTATAACGTATTTGATTGGAATGAATTCGTTCAAAATTCCGACAGCACGAAAAGCGCGCCGACAGGCGGTGAGATATCTGAAGTGCGGACAGGCAATCCTACGATTAACCTCATACTTGATGAAGCTCCCGAAATAGGCTGTTTTCAGGAATGCCCTTCCATCAAAGCAAATAAGATTCCGGGCATAACAGAATCGCAGGCTTCACTTTTCAGTGAATTGTTTCCATATAGTTCACGGACTGATGGTGAGGTGTTGTTCAGCCGTTTTCCCGTCACTCCTGTCAAACTCAGACAACCGGAAAGCCGATACTCATGGTTCGCAGCAGGAAAGGTCGACATTCTCGGTCATGAGACCCTTGTGGTAAGCGTACATCTCGAATCGATTGGCCTCAGCAACGACGACAAAAGACTCTATAGGCGCATTACCCAAGGAGCGAAAACTAATGTCGGGAAAGTAAAACGACAGCTTCTCAGCAAGCTATCACACGCATTCAGAGTGCGGGCAGATGAGGCCAGACTCCTTCGGGAGCAGATCGACTCTCTAAATATCGGAAACGTCATTGTCGCAGGCGACTTCAACGATATCCCCGACTGCTACGCCATGAGAGTAATTGCAGGCGATGATTTCAAAAACGCATTCTCCACCGCCGGATGCGGACCCACATACACCTATCATGCCAACAGGTTCCTGTTTCATATCGACCACGTGCTTTACCGCGGCGATATGCGCGCAACCGATTACCGATGCCTGCGGAAAGGCGTATCCGACCATTACCCGGTGGAGGTAAGATTTGTATGGGAATAATCAACCCTGCAACAAACCTGTCAGGCAAAATATAATTACAACTCATTACATAAAAATTTAAACAAAAAAAGATGAAACCGATCACTATGGCTTTTTGCGCAATGGCAGCTGCTGCTTCGCTTGCAGTGACTTCGTGCGGAGGCAAGAGCGAGCGTCAGAACCCGTTCATGCAGCCTTACGACACAACCTACCAGATTCCTCCATTCGAGGATATTCTGGTTTCAGACTACATGCCAGCTTTCAATGCAGGAGTAGAGGAGGCACGCGCCTCCATCGACTCTATTGTCAATAACCCCGAAGCTCCCACGTTCGCCAATACCATTCTTGCGCTTGACAACCTGTCGCCCACACTCGAGAGAGTTATGTCGGTGATGATGTCGCTCGTAGAGGCACACTCTACTCCCGAGCTATCACAGGTTGCAGACTCTATTCTTCCCGCTTACAGCGCTTTCTCCGACGAGATGATGATGAACGCCGGATTGTTCGACCGTGTGAAAACCCTCTACGACAACCGCGAATCGCTCGGGCTCGCGAAAGACGAGATGCGCGCCCTCACCCACACCTACCGCGATTTCGTCCGCAACGGCGCACTGCTCTCCGACGAACAGAAAGAGGAACTCAAAGCTGTCAACAACCAGCTATCGAACCTCTACATCAAATTCAATAAAAACCTTCTTAATGCCAACAACTCTTTCGAGATCGTAGTTGATAATGAAGCCGACCTTGCCGGCATCCCGCAGTCGACAATCGACAACGCTGCTGCCGAGGCCAAGGAACGCGGCAAAGAGGGTAAATGGGTATTCACCCTCCACGCGCCCTCACGTCTGCCGGTACTTCAGTACGCCGACAACCGCGCTCTTCGCGAACAGATGTGGAAAGGCTACACAGGCAATGCCCAGAGCGGAGAAAACGACAATACGCCCGTAATCGCCGAAATTGTGAAAGCACGCGCCAAAAAGGCTGCCATCATGGGCTACAACAACTTCGCTGAATATATGACCTCCAACGTAATGGCCGGCACTCCTCAGGCAGCTGAAAGCCTCCTTCTCCAGATATGGGAACCGGCAAAAGCCAAAGTCGCACAAGAAGTGGCCGAGATGCAGACACTCTCCGACAGTATGGGCAATGACTTCAGCATCGCGCCCTGGGACTATTACTATTTCGCCGAGAAAGTGCGTCAGCAAAAGTATGACCTCGATGAAAATGCAATCCGTCCCTACTTTGCTGTCGACTCCGTTGCAAAGGGTATCTTCGCCATGGCAAACAAACTCTACGGCATCACTTTCGAACAGCTGCCCGACGCGCCCAAATATCATCCCGACGTAAAGGTTTACGACGTGAAAGACAGCGAAGGCAACCATCTGGCTGTATTCATGACCGACTACTTCACCCGCGCAAGCAAGCGCCAGGGTGCCTGGATGGAAGAGCTCAAAACCTCCTGGGTCAATCCCGACGGCACTGTTGAGCGTCCCATCGTCTACAATGTAGGCAACTTCTCCAAACCCACCAAAGACGCCCCCTCGCTACTTACCATCGACGAAGTTCAGACAATGTTCCATGAGTTTGGCCATGGCCTTCACGGCATGCTCTCACGCGCACGCCTCAAGAGCCAAAGCGGCACATCTGTCGACCGCGACTTCGTTGAGTTCCCCTCGCAGTTCCACGAACATTTCGCTTTCGATCCCGAACTTCTCAAGGAATACGCTTACCATTATCAGACCGGCGAACTCATTCCCGATTCACTCGTACAGAAGATAAACGATGCCTCCAAACACAATATGGGCTTCATGACCGCCGAACTCTCCGGAGCCGCCCTGCTCGACCTCAACTGGGGATATCTCAATCCCGAAGGCGACATCGATGTGATGGGCTTCGAGAATTCCGTTGCCGATAAACTCGGAATGCCCTCGCAGCTCACTTTCCGCTACCGTTCGCCGTACTTCAAACATATCTTTGGCGACGACGGCTACGCATCGGGCTACTATACCTATCTGTGGGCCGAGGTGCTCGATGCCGATGCATTCGAGATGTTCGAACAGGAAGGTGTATTCAATCCGGAGTGTGCCGCACGCCTGAAAACAGTGCTTGAAAGCGGAGATTCGGAAGATCCGATGGTACTCTATGAGAATATGCGCGGCCATCGTCCCACCCCCGATGCCCTGCTGCGCCAACGTGGTCTCAAATAATTCCTGAACGAATTTAAGCGATAACCGCTCATATCAGCCAGTGGCTGTGTCATAATGAATGACACAGCCACTTTTGTATCCCGAATACGATGAAACAGACCTTTCGCGATGTCTCTGCTTGCTATACAAACCGATGCCCAATACTCTACTCTATGACTACACACCCGCTACAGGCTCTGTAGAGCCATTGTGACATTTAAATATAGTTAAAACTCACATTCACAGGCAAGAAGCATTGTTTTATTCATAAATTTCACTAATTTTGCAGTCGTAAAAAAAACACTTTCTACCACTTCATCATTTCATGTTTAATTATGGATCCTCAGACTCTGCTAACACGGACCGAAGAATGTGGCATTAAGGTTCACATCGGTTCATTAATCGGCAGCGAGCTGCGCCGTCAGCGCCGCCCTGCGGCCTGGCTTGCACAGGAAATATGCTGCGATCGTACCAATGTTTACAAGATCCTCCGTAAGGGAAGCATTGACACCGAACTCCTATGCCGGATTTCTGTGGCTCTCGAACACGATTTCTTTGCCGAACTTCAGGCTGCCTGCGGATTCCAGCAGGCTCTGAAAAAGGAGGATTAGGTTTTTATTACACATTTCTTTCTCCCTATGGTGGCTGCGTCAGACGCAGCCACCATTTTTTATCCGGATGGCCGGTATGCAGTCTGAGCCCGACAACAAAAACAGCCCCCCGGACGTTATATATTCATAAACCAACTAAAAACATAAATATGAAAAAGATTTTCGCCCTTGCGGCAGGTATGATAGCCCTCGGCTCAAGTTACGCCGCAGCCCAAACGGACGCGCCGGCCATAGTTCAGCGCGCATCGGTAATGTACGATCTCAACGTTCTCTCCCCCAAATATGTTGAAGATGCCTATTTCAACGGTTTCGGCGTCGGCTATACGGCAGACTTCCGCGTGAGCAACTCACTCCCCCTTTATGTAGGTACCGGACTTGATCTCCGCACTGTATTCCACTCCGATAAAATCGTCGATACAGACGACTATAATCCCGCAGATATCAAGTTCAACGAAACGCTTGTCAATCTCAATCTCCCGGTAAATGTTTCTTATCGCGTACCGGTAGCCGATTCCTTCTACATGACCCCGAAAGTCGGACTTGACTTCCGCGTACAGCTCTACGGTCATGGCAAGTTTACCGCAGACGGCGGCAGATCCGAATTCGTCGATGAATTTCTGGCTGATAACTCATCTGTAGACCTCTTCTCGAAAAGCGATATGGGCGATGCTGCCTACAAGCGCTTCCAGATGGGCTGGCATGCCGGTGTCGACTTCGAATACAACCGCGTGAACCTCGGCCTCAGCTACGGCACAGATTTCGTTAAGATCCATAAGAACGTCGGAGGTGCCAACTTCATCGTATCTGTCGGCTACACCTTCTGATTACCACTGCCCCATCAACAACAAAGCATATAACACAAAGCAGGCTGTGTCCCCCGCCGGACATAGCTTGCTTTTGTATCCGGAAGAATCCCTCTATTCCAACCTCAATTTTTCTTCTTCCCCCTTATTACCCTAACATTGTTCCCGCTCTTTACCTGAAGTTTCCAAAAATGCTACTATAACCGCCAGCAGCGGCAGCGTATCGTCAAATTGCGAAGTTACAGTCGTAGCCACAGAGGTTGAATCTGTAAATATAGATAAGGAGGATATGACAGTAATACATGGCGATATGTTACAGCAGACTGTTACGGTGACGGCAAAGCGGATGTGTACACTCCGGCGGTATCGTAGTGCGTCGTGGATGCAGCCTCGATGAGCTTATGCGCCTTGCTTCCGGTCTCTACATAGTGCGCAGCTACACCACGGTAAAGACCGTATACCTCCGCTGAAGGGAGTGGCTTCCCCTATAAACCAGTTCCGCACCGATGCCGGGAAAACCGGTCGGTGCGGAACTGGTTTTTATATGTTTCTGAATCAGATCCGTTAAAAATACTTGCTATTAAGATGAGCGATTACCAAATGAATGACAGGCGCATGAGAAGTGCGATAAAATACTCTGGCAAATGTTTGATAACCATCCGGACCTACTATTATGTCCCTTGATTCTATACCTAATTTACTCAGCTTCTCGATATTGCGCCGGTAGAAAGCTTCAAATAAATTCCATCTATATTGCTCAGGAGCAATCTTGCTATGATTCGTTTCCAGGGGATCTGTTGAACAGATAAAAGAGAACACAGCATTGGGAAATTGCATAAACTGTTCTATTAGCCACTGGCACATTTTATAAAACGCCCTCAAACCTAATGGATAATCAAGATTCAGTTTCTCAATCGCAATATCTGCTATCTCCAGATTTGTAAATTCAGAAGGTATTTTAAATGTATCGATTTTTTGGTTGTCTTCATAAAAATTAAGGACAACCACTAAATGATTGCCCTCATTATCGGGAATTAGAGTTTCTACAGATTCCATTATCCATGAACCAATTTACGGTATTTGTCACAGATTTTTTTCATGCGCTCCTTCTTTTCTTGCTGCGCTCCCTTTATGAAAGCGACCAACTCCTTTGAAGGATTAGGAATTCGGATAGTATTTGTCGTTTCCATATCAATATGTTATATTCGTTATTATTTGCGAAGTTACAACATTTAGTTTACTGTCGCAAATTTTCAGGCACTTAAAAATAGTGCTTTTTAAAATACTAACGTTTATATTGATAATAATGTTGTATATGAGTAAGTAATGGAAATAGTTTTATATTAACCGTGAGTAAAATCGATAAAGGGGTGCCACAGGTAACAGAATAAGAGTTCCGCACCGATGCCGGGTAAATCGGTGCGGAACTCTTTTATTGATATGTATGTCTGTGTAGCGTCACACTCCCCAGTCGGTGGGAGTGTCGGTCATGTCGAGGAGGAGGGTACCGCCTGAGACGATATCGTCGTGGGTGAAGAAGGGCGTGTCAAGGGGGCGGCCGTTTAGGGTTGCGGAGCGGATGTATTTGTTCTTCTTCGAAAAGTTGTTGACTTTCACATCAAACTGCTTGCCGCCGGGAAGATTGACAGTGAGGAAGGAGAACATCGGGCGACCGATAGAGTAGACCGGCAGGCCGGGCGCCACCTGATAGAAGCCCATCGCGTTCATCACGAGCCATGCCGACATCTGGCCGCAGTCTTCGTTGCCGCAGAGCCCGTCGGGAGCCACATGATAAAATTCGTTGTATATGCTGTCGACGAGAGCCTGAGTCTTCCATGGCTGCCCGGCGTAGTTGTAAAGGTGGATAACATGGTGGGAGGGCTCGTTGCCGTGGGCATACTGTCCGAGCAGTCCTGAAATATCCATCGACACGAGGTCGCCGCTGATTTCTGACGATGCGCTGAAGAGGCTGTCGAGCTTGGCGGTGAAACGCTCCTTACCTCCCAGAAGATCAATCAATCCCGGGACATCGTGAGGCACGAACCATGTCCACTGCCATGCGGTGCCTTCGCAGTAGTCGTCGTTGCGGTGATCCGACGCACTCGGCGAGAAGGGCACGCGCCACGAGCCGTCAGACATCACGCCGCGCATGAAGCGTGTTTCGGGATCGAAATATTTACGGTATGCCTTACCCATTTCGGCATACTTCGCGGCAGTAGCCGTATCGCCGACAGCCTCGGCAAGGCGACTTATACACCAGTCGTCATAGGCATATTCGAGCGCTTTCGCCACAGATTCCTTATCCTTGTCGGAGGGTATATAACCGATCGTGTTCTTATAATATTTTGCCTGCGGCATAAGCTGCTCCACGAATGCAGGACCGGCATGAATTCCTTCAGGATGGTATTCGGCGGCACGGACCGACGCAGCGAGAGCCTCAGCGGGGTCGAAACTGTTCTGCCCTTTGGCAACGGCATCGGCGAAAAGCGAAGCAGCGTGGTAGCCAATCATGCAGCCCGTATAGTTACCGGCCAGCTCCCACATCGGCAGCACTCCCCCCTCGCGGGCTTTTATAAGGAGCGAATTGAGGTATGCATCGTTCAAAGCGGGATCGATGATAGTCAGAAGCGGATGAAGGGCGCGGAAAGTATCCCAGATGGAGAATACTGTATATACGGGGTTCTCTACATCGCCCTGCTTTATCTCTCCGTCCATGCCGAGGTAGCGCCCGTCAGCGTCGGTGAACAGGTAGGGGGAGATCGCAGTCTGGTAAAGCGCTGTATAGAATTTCGACAAATCTTCGCGGTTCTCGGTAAAGGGAACATCAATCTTCGACAGGTAGCTGTTCCATTTTTCACGGGCTGCGGCACGGGTGGCATCAAAATCAAATTCGGCCATCTCTGCCTCCGCATTTCCACGGGCGCCATCGATATCTACCGCAGAAAGCCCCACCTTCACCAGCAGCTGCTCCCCTGCGGTCATTTTACCGAAATCAAGCAGACCTTTGCAACGGGCTATCGGTGAGCCGTCGCGGGCCGATGTTATCGTATCGCTGAGGCTGACGAATGTGAACGGACGCGAGAACTTGGCATAGAAGAATATGCGTTGATTCCCGGCCCAATGGCTTGTGCGCTTGCTTCCCACCACTTCCGTATCGCTAATGGCCTCCAGATTCATATCAAAATTTTTCTGACGCTGGATCGAGTAATCCATATCGACAATCATGCCGGCTGAATCGGTGGCGGGAAATGTAAAACGATGAAGCGCGACACGCTCGGTAGATGTGACTTCGGCGAGAATATCGTAACGATCGAGTTTAACTGCATAATAGCCCGGTTCGGCGATCTCGCTGGCATGGGAGAATGCCGAGGCATAAGGGAGATTCTGAAGCGTATCAATCTGATTATCCAGCACTTTGGCCCCCACTGTCGGCATTATAAGCACATCGCCGAAATCGGCGCACCCGGTGCCGCTCAGATGGTTATGGGAAATTCCGTTTATGAGACTGTCAGTATAATGGTAACCCGAGCAAGCGTCCCACCCGTCTATACGGGTATCGGGCGAAGGCTGAATCATTCCGTTCGGCACCACAGCCCCGGGAAACGTATGGCCGTTGGCACCCGAGCCCACCAGAGGATTCACGAAGGAGGCGTAATCGGATTTCGCACCGGCGTCGGCACACGACTGAACCGCGAGAAAGGCACTGATGGTAACCACCGCTCCCGCAAGAGGTAAGATATAGTTTTTCATTTTCCGAATAATGGTTTTGTTTGTCAGAAAGCCGAAGCCTTAAGGGCAAGCCCCGTGCGCTCTGAAAGCCCGAAAAGAAGATTAAGGCAATGAACCGCATTACCCGCCGCACCTTTGAGAAGATTGTCGATCACCGTGGTGACACGCAACTTCTGGTCTGCGCCCGCCGCAACCCCCTCAGGAGGATAACTGAGGTTTATCAGACACTTGTTGGTATTGGCGACATCGAGAACCGACGGATTTCCGTCGACGATATATGTGAAGTTATGATCTTCGTATGCATCCTCAAACAGGCGGCGTAGCTCGCCGAGCGATGTGCCGCAGCACACGTCAAGCTTAGCGGTAATACCACGCGGTATGCTGTTGTCACGGCTGATATTCAGGCGTATATCACCTCCGAACGAAGGCTGGATAGAACGTATGGCACCCGATACCTCACGAGCTGAAGCATCACCGTCGGGGCGGTTCTCGATAGGAGCTATGGGATCAAGACGCGTAGATAGCGCTACATCGGGTTGCTCACGTTGCGGCGACGGGGAATTCTCGAAATTCTCGGTAGCGGCTATGCTGACGTTGCCTGTGACAGCATCGCGCAGCAACATATTCTTGGCAAGCGGAAACAGAGCCAGCTCTACAGCCATCGCCACCGGAGATGGGAGCGACGCACGGCGGGCACCCCTCACGAGAGGTTTGCGGTTATATTCCGGAAAGCCATATACCATTTCCATCTCACCATTGCGGAAAGCACCAGTAAGGTCAATAACTCTCACATCATCCGCATCGCAGTCGGCCGAATAACGCTCCATCCACTGTCGGGCCCTCCATGGTTCACCGCATATGAACACAGCGTCCAACCCCTCAGGACCGAAATCCGAAACCATCTGCAGCTCCGTATCGCCTGTGAGACCGCGGTGAACTTCATCGACACGGTGTCCGGCGGCACTGTCAGATGCCACCTGTTCCAGAACCACATCGGGATGGTTTATCAGAATTCTTATCAACTCTCCCGCGGCCATAGTGTCACCGCCAAGAATACCCGTTTTTATCATATTGATTGTTTGCAAATTCGGTATACGTTCATCCATATCCGCCATTATCGAAACGCCTCTGCGACGGACACACGGAAAAACTCAAACTTAAATGCAAATATAAGCCAAAATACTCAACTTTCAAAAAACTGTCCCTTCCTTTTGCAAAATCCGAAAATAGTGCGTACCTTTGCATTACAAGAAGGCCCACCTTGAAGTGCTACACGCGGTAATAGCTCAGTTGGTAGAGCATCAGCTTCCCAAGCTGAGGGTCGCGAGTTCGAGCCTCGTTTACCGCTCTGATGAATATCAGGCAGTTGTACTATACACTGCCTGATATTTGCATATTATACCTAACATCTATTATCTCCATTGAATATGACATTCCGACCCATCGCCGCATCTGCTATAGCAGCAATATCCATATTTTCTGGTGTTGCGCAAAACCACACTACGGACCTTAACGAAACGGCAAGCACTTATGAGAACCGCTATGGTCGTAAACTGATATGGAGCGAAGAATTTGACCGGACAGGAAAACCTGATAGCACCATATGGAATTATGAACGCGGATTCGTGAGAAATAACGAGGATCAGTGGTATCAGCCCGACAACGCATATGTCAGAAACGGAATACTTACGATAGAAGCCCGCAACGTAAAAGAAGAGAAACTTAAGAATCCGAACTATAATGCTGCACTCGCCCAAAGATGGCCTAACAAAGAGTATATAGACTATACATCCTCATGTCTGATTACACGAAACAACTTTGATTTTCAATATGGCACTGTTGAAGTAAAAGCAAAAATACCGACATCCGGTGGAGCATGGCCGGCAATATGGCTACTTGGTAACGATGCTCCATGGCCTGCGAACGGCGAAATCGATATTATGGAATATTACAGAATAAAAGGTGTTCCACACATTCTTGCCAATGCCTGTTGGGGCTCTGATGATCCATATGTCGCCATATGGGATGATGCAAAGATTCCGTATGCCCATTTCACTGATATGGATTCTGAATGGGCATCGAAGTTCCACATATGGAGAATGGACTGGGATGAAAACGCGATAAAGATTTATCTTGACGATGAACTTCTGAATGAAATTCCCCTTGCAGAGACGGTAAACGGTAAAGCATGGGAAAATAGCAATGCCATGAAGAATCGAAAATATCTGCTTGTTAATCTTGCACTCGGGGGAATCAACGGAGGTGCAATCGACGATTCAGCATTCCCGGTGACCTATGAAATAGACTACATCAGGGTGTATCAGTAATCAGAATCCGATTACCTTAAATTATAGAATGTTTTAACCGATTCGTCAATTTTAAATTGTCTATTTCCATCACATAAATCTTTCTGGTAAGTTAAAGG
>JAAVFL010000009.1 GCA_014800795.1 Bacteroidales bacterium
AAAGGTAGAGACTTATTTTCATTCCACCAAACTTTTTGACAAGAAAATTTTTAAAAACTATGTTTTTTAGCAGATTTTCGCCCATACACTCCCCTCAACGCCCTCTGACGGCACTAAATCCCAGCCCTAGCGTCACCGTTAAGCGATAACACCGGTCTCCACTATAATTAAAGAAACCACTCCCCCACTACGGAAATTTTTCAGTCTGGTCGATTAACTCGTGCCTGTTTCTCCAATAAAAAATATCCGGATCAATCCATGTCCGACAAAAAAATCTCCATATAATAATTAGAAAACGAGCCATTGCAGGTTCTGTGCAGATTTAGTAACTTCGCACGAAACACAGAGAAAAATTTCCCCTTCGTCAATATTATACATTTTTTAACACAACGCTATGGCCAGAAAAAACATCATATCGCTGATTTTTGCCTTGATTTTTCTCAACCAATTTCAAGCGACAGCACAACAGGAGATCAATTTTCATCACGAGTCTACGGACACGGCAAGAATAACTGAAATACTTGTGGCCGAAAGCGCGCAACCGCAACCGGGGTCGCTCACCCGCATCGCAGAGCACTTTATCGGAAAACCATACGAAGGGGGAACCCTGGATGGCGACGAAACAGAAATATTAAGGGTTAACATCGACACATTTGACTGCACCACATTTGTAGAAACCGTATTGGCTCTTGCCTACACTGCGGCGGAACATCGACAAAGCTGGCACGACTTCGTATATAACCTAAGGCATTTCAGATACCGCAACGGCGATACAGACGGCTATGCATCACGCCTCCACTATGTCAGCGACTGGATTATCGACAATTCGGCCCGCGGACTACTGCATGAGGTCACCGCAGCCTCTCCGAAAGTGAGATACGGTGTGAAATCTCTCGACTACATGACAACTCACCGTGAAAGCTACCCCGCTCTCACCGACGATGAAAATTTCCGTGCTATGAAACATGTAGAAGCCGGCTACAGCAACCACCGCTTTCCATACTTAAAAGGTTCCGGACTGAAAGGGAAACATATCGCCGAAATCGCCAGGGACGGCGATATTATAATATTCACGACATCCATACGAGGGCTTGACGCAACCCATATGGGAATAATAAAACTCGACAACGACGGCGAACCAAGACTCATCCACGCCTCAAGCAACGCCGGCAAGGTAGTTATAGACGAACTGCCAGTGGCCGATTACATAGCGAAACATCGCTCCGATGGCATAAGAATAATAAGAATGAAACTTGACTGAGACTACTATCTCTGCGTCGCGCAACATACCTTAAAAATCAATGGCTATGCCGAGAATTCGGCATAGCCATTGATTTTTAGTATGTTGTGTCGGTAAAATCAGTTCCGACAGTCACATTTTACAGACAGGAATTATTCGGGACGCTTTGTCTTCTTGCCATATCCGTAAGCAGCAGCACAGCCGAGTTCCTCCTCGATACGGAGAAGCTGGTTGTACTTAGCCATACGATCCGAGCGTGAAGCCGAACCGGTCTTGATCTGACCTGCGTTGGTAGCTACTGCGATATCAGCGATAGTAGCGTCTTCAGTCTCGCCCGAACGGTGAGAGATAACAGCGGTATATCCGTTACGCTGAGCAAGTTCTACAGCACGCAGAGTTTCGGTAAGCGAACCGATCTGGTTCACCTTAACAAGAATTGAGTTAGCGCAACCTTCTTCTATACCACGCTTGAGATACTTAACGTTGGTAACAAACAGGTCGTCGCCTACGAGCTGACAACGGTCGCCGATAAGATCGGTAAGAATCTTCCAGCCTTCCCAGTCGTTCTCGGCCATACCGTCCTCGATTGAATCGATAGGATATTTCTCTACGAGACCCTTGAGATATTCAGCCTGCTCCTTAGAAGTGAGTTTCTGACCGTTAGGCTCCTTAACAGTACCGTCCTTGAGCTGGTGATAATCGTAAACGCCATCTACATAGAACTCGCTGGAAGCGCAGTCAAGACCGATAGTCACATCCTTTCCGGGAACATAGCCTGCCTTTTCGATAGCCTTGATGATAACATTAAGGGCATCTTCAGTACCGTCGAGCGCGGGAGCGAAACCACCTTCGTCGCCTACTGCAGTGCTGAGACCACGTTCGTGGAGAACCTTCTTCAGGTTGTGGAACACCTCAGTACCCATACGGATGCCTTCGTGGAATGAAGTTGCACCGATCGGACGGATCATGAATTCCTGGAAACAGATAGGAGCATCAGAGTGAGCGCCGCCATTGATGATATTCATCATCGGAACGGGAAGCACGTAAGTGTTGCATCCGCCGATATACTTGTAGAGGGGAAGATCCAGATAATCGGCAGCAGCCTTTGCCACAGCAAGACTTACACCGAGAACTGCGTTGGCGCCAAGATTGCTTTTGGTATCGGTGCCGTCGAGTTCGAGCATTTTCTCGTCGATAGCTACCTGGTCGAGAGCGCTCATACCTTTGAGAGCCTCTGCGATAGGACCATTAACGTTAGCTACAGCCTTCAGAACGCCTTTACCCATGTAACGGCTCTTGTCGCCGTCGCGGAGTTCGAGAGCCTCGTTCTCACCGGTAGATGCACCGGAGGGAACTGAAGCGCGGCCACGCGCACCGCTTTCAAGGATTACGTCTACTTCTACAGTGGGGTTGCCACGGGAGTCAAGCACCTCACGACCAATGATTTTTTCGATTTTCATAATTGATTTGCTTTATGCTTTATCAGATTGTATGTTTTGATTTCAATGAGTTTGCGGCCTGCCCATGGGGAGAGGGTCAACTATAGGAAGCGCCAGACAATCGGAAACAGTTTTTCCAACAGCAAAGTTACAAAATTTTCGTAATATTCACCTTTTTAACATCTAAAAAAGGTGTCTTCGAAACTGCAAAAAAGCTTCCCTACGGTCTGATAGCCCGCACGTCAATATTCGCTTGTCAGCGTCAGCGACAAAGTGGGGTTCACGCCCCTCATAGCATCGAACAGAGGCAGATAATCCCGATGTGACGGCGCAAGAACCACAAAATTAATTTCAGTCCGGTTATTCACATAATCATACTGAATAAAATAAGTAGACAGATGAATTCCATGCCGGTTCAGAATCTCACGATAAGGCGTTATATCGTCGACTATATGGTCGACTTGCAATTTCATCGTCCGGTTCTCCTGCCCCATATTGCGCTTATGCTCGAAACTTTCGAACAGCACCAGGGTGACGAGAATAAGAACCGTGGCGAAAAGCGAACAAAAATACATCCCGACCCCGACCGCCATACCGATTGCCGCGGTCATCCAGATTCCGGCGGCAGTCGTAAGCCCCTTGACCGATCCCTTCATGTGAATCATCGCACCACCACCAAGAAAACCTACACCGGTAATGACCTGTGCGGCTATACGCCCGGGATCGCCGTTCTTCAACCCCAGGTACACTTGAGGAACATATATGCTAAGCAACATCGCCATACACGACCCCATGGATATCAGCGCAAACGTCCGCACCCCAGCAATCTGCCCCTTGCGCTTGCGCTCGGCCCCCACAAGAGCGCCAAGAATCATACTCATCAGCAACTTGAACACCGAGTTGCCCAGTGTCACCTCAAGTGAATTTAAATCTGCGTACACTATTTCGAAAAATTGCCAGATATTCATAGAAGTAAAAACGATTGGAAGTAGCTACCATACATCGGACGCCCATATTATACGCAAAGGTAATAAATTAAGCCCCCGAAAACAACAATATCCTCTTAAACCGCCGTCATTTGCCCCCACACAACAGCCAGCCAAGAAAACATCATCACCGGAAGCGGAAATTTCCCGCTTCCGGTGATGCATAATATCTGAAAAAAAAATTATTCAGCCTTTGTTTCCTCAGCAGCAGAAGCCTCAGCAGTTGCAGGAGCTTCGGCAGCTGCGGCGGTTGATTTGCCGCGGCCGCGACGTGTGCGCGAGCTCTTCTTTGCAGCCTTCTCCTTAAGCATGTTTTCGTTATAGTCAACAAGCTCTATGAAGCAGGTTTTAGCGTTATCGCCAAGACGGTTGCCGGTCTTGAGGATACGGGTGTAACCTCCGGGACGTTCAGCGATCTTCTCTGCTATTTCACGGAAAAGGATATTGACAGCTTCCTTATTCTGGAGATAAGAGAAAACCAGACGGCGGTTAGCCATGCTGTCGTTCTTCGCACGGTTGATCAGCGGCTCTGCATACATGCGGAGCGCCTTTGCCTTTGCCAGAGTGGTGAAAATTCTCTTGTGCTTGAACAGAGAGATTGTCATGTTGGCGAGTAAGGCGTCGCGGTGAGCTTTCTTGCGCGAAAGATGATTGAAAGATTTATTGTGTCTCATCGTTGTTTATTACTCTTTGTCTAATTTATACTTTGAAATATCCATTCCGAACGACAGCCCGAGATCGGCCAGAAGCTGGTCGAGCTCTGTAAGCGACTTCTTGCCGAAGTTGCGGAATTTAAGGAGGTCGGTCTTATTGAACACAACCAGCTCGCCAAGTGTCTCTACTTCGGCGCTCTTCAGGCAGTTGAGTGCGCGGACACTGAGGTCCATGTCAACAAGCTTGGTCTTGAGAAGTTGACGCATGTGGAGAATCTCTTCATCGAACTCTTCCGAACCGTCGGTTTCGGTGGTCTCGATTGTGATCTTCTCGTCAGAGAACAGCATCAGATGATAAATCAGAATCTTTGCTGCCTCCTTGAGCGCCTCCTTCGGCAGGATGGAGCCATTGGTGGTGATTTCAATAATGAGCTTCTCGTAGTCGGTCTTCTGGTCAACGCGGAAGTTCTCAACTGCGTACTTCACATTCTTGATGGGAGTATAGATCGAGTCGATGGCCAGAGTCTGGATATCCTGGATATCGATCTGGTTCTCATCGGCAGGCACCCAACCGCGACCCTTGTTGATGGTCACTTCAATTGTGAAACCCGCGCTGGGATCCAAATGACAAATGACCTCCTCAGGATTGAGGACTTCGAAGCCCGACAGGGCCTTGCCTATGTCACCGGCCTTGAACACCTCCTGACCCGACACTGTGATGGTTGCCTTTTCAGTCTCGGCATCTTCGGTAACCCTCTTTAGGTCAACCTTCTTGAGATTAAGGATGATGTTCGTTACATCTTCCTTAACACCGGGGATGGTATCAAATTCGTGTTTTACGCCGTCAATCTTGATAGCGGCGATTGCATAGCCCTCGAGCGAAGAAAGAAGCACGCGGCGCAATGCGTTTCCGACAGTGATACCATAGCCCGGTTCCAAAGGCTTGAACTCGAATTTGCCGTAGAAGTTGTTAGCTTCTAACATCACAACCTTGTCAGGTTTTTGGAATGCTAAAATAGCCATGGATCTTGTTTTAAAGATGATTACTTAGAATACAACTCGACGATAAGCTGCTCCTTGATATTTTCGGGGATGTCTTCGCGGGTAGGAACATGCAGGAGCTTGCCGCTCTTTGTGCTTTCGTCCCATTCGAGCCAGGGATATTTGCTGTGGTTGAATCCTGCGAGGGCATCGGCAATAACTTCGAGAGACTTCGATTTCTCACGAACACCGACTACATCGCCGGCGCTTACTGCGTAAGAGGGAATGTTTACAACCTTACCGTTGACGGTGACATGCTTGTGAAGAACAAGCTGGCGGGCCGCCGCACGTGTGGGGGCGATACCAAGGCGGTAAACTACGTTATCCAGACGGCCTTCGAGAAGCTGGAGAAGAATCTCACCGGTAATACCCTTCATTGAAGAAGCCTTCTCGAAAAGGTTGCGGAACTGACGCTCGAGCACACCATAGGTGTATTTGGCCTTCTGCTTTTCACGAAGCTGTGTGCCATACTCGGATGTCTTGCGGCGACGGTTCTGACCGTGCTGGCCGGGGGGGAAGTTGCGGCGGCTCAGAATCTTGTCTTCGCCAAAGATAGGTTCCCCGAATTTACGTGCGATTTTGGTCTTGGGACCTGTATATCTTGCCATTTTTCTTTCTAATTTTTAAAAAGATTGTGATTTCCACACTTCGGTCGCTGAATACTCAGACATAAGGATTGCGCGCCCGGGAGCCTTGCAATGTCACCTCATACAGACATTGCTCACCGGCAACACGAAATCCGGCAGATACCCGTGTGTGGATTATCTGAGGGATTGGTTTGGAGTTTTCCTTTGGTCGGCTGAGACGGTTAGGAATCAGACGCGGCGGCGCTTGGGAGGACGGCAACCGTTGTGCGGAAGCGGAGTAACGTCGATTATCTCGGTTACCTCGATACCCATTCCATGCACGGTACGGATAGCAGACTCACGTCCGTTGCCCGGACCCTTCACATAGGCTTTCACCTTGCGGAGCCCAAGATCGTAAGCGATCTTACCGCAATCCTGAGCTGCCATCTGGGCTGCGTAGGGGGTATTTTTCTTAGAGCCACGGAAGCCCATCTTGCCCGCGCTTGACCAGGAGATTACCTGACCCTCGCTATTGGCTAAGCATACAATGATATTGTTGAAGGATGAGTGAACATGAAGCTGGCCTGCGGCGTCAACTTTGACGTTTCTTTTCTTAGCTGCAACTGTCTTTTTTGCCATATTGCTAATGTTATTGCTGTTAGATCTGGAGCCTTATTATTTAGTAGCCTTCTTCTTGTTGGCCACAGTTTTCTTGCGTCCCTTGCGGGTACGGGCGTTATTCTTGGTGCTCTGACCGCGCACGGGAAGACCGTTACGGTGGCGTACTCCACGATAACAGCCGATATCCATAAGGCGCTTGATGTTGAGCTGAATCTCGCTGCGGAGGTCACCTTCTACCTTGTAGTTCTCCTGGATTACCTCGCGGACCTTAGCGGCCTGAGCGTCGGTCCAGTCCTGAACCTTTATGTTCACATCCACGCCGGCTTTCTCCAGGATGGTCTTTGCGGCGCTCCGGCCGATGCCGAAGATATAAGTCAAGGCGATTTCGCCTCGTTTGTTCTGGGGGAGGTCAACTCCCACGATTCTTACTGCCATATAATACTTTTATAACACTTATTTTTTTGCAAAAATAACAAATTTCACACACTTCTGAAAATCCTCGCGCATAACCCCATTGGCAGTTTCACGCCGAAACCGTCAATATCCTGATGGGAGCGTCTGGTTCTCAGACTATTGTGTTGTTATCCCTGACGCTGTTTGTTTTTGGGATTTTTCTTGTTGATCACATAGAGGCGACCCTTGCGGCGAACGATTTTGTCCTCCGGGGTACGCTTCTTGATTGAAGCTCTTACTTTCATGAGTTTTCGTGAAAAGTGGGGTTATTTGTATGAGGTGTAAATTATTTGTATCGGAAAGCGATGCGACCTTTTGAAAGATCATAGGGCGACATCTCAACCTTCACTCTGTCACCGGGCAGGATCTTGATATAATGCATGCGCATCTTACCCGAGATGTGAGCGGTGATCTCGTGGCCGTTCTCAAGCTCTACGCGGAACATCGCGTTCGAGAGAGCCTCCACGATAGTGCCATCCTGTTCTATTGCCGATTGTTTTGCCATATCAATGATTTAAGTCTGCTATAATGTTTGAGTTGCACTGCTGTATGCTAAGATAATCAGATATACCTGTCACCAAGAACCTCCT
Source organism: Bacteroidales bacterium (assembly GCA_014800795.1). Taxonomy (GTDB): domain Bacteria; phylum Bacteroidota; class Bacteroidia; order Bacteroidales; family Muribaculaceae; genus UBA7173. Next base: position 7,590 of record JAAVFL010000009.1, read on the forward strand.
TCACATAGTCGAAAGTGGTGAGGATGTGGGTCTCGCCCCCTGAAACCGCAACTGTATGCTCATAATGGGCAGAAGGTTTGCGGTCACGGGTGCGGCACGTCCAACCGTCACTCTCGATTACTATATTACGGCTGCCGAGATTCACCATAGGTTCTATCGCGATAACCATCCCGTTCTTTATCAGGGGACCGGTGCCGCGGCGGCCGTAATTGGGAACCTCCGGATCCTCATGCATTTTCCGTCCGATGCCATGGCCACACATCTCGCGCACCACCGAGTAACCGTGGCGCTCAACATAGGTCTGCACTGCATTAGCTACGTCACCGATGCGGTGACCTTCGCGACACGCGTCGATACCTTTGTAGAGGCTTTCCTTTGTAGTACGCATAAGTTTGAGCACACCCTCATCCACATCGCCGACAGGGAATGTATAACACATATCCCCGTTGAACCCGTCGAGTTCCACCACTACATCAAGCCCGACGATATCGCCCTCGCGCAGACAATAAGTCGAGGGGAAACCGTGAACCACAGTCTCGTTCACCTCAATACAAACTGCCCCGGGGAATCCCCCGTAGCCCAGACATGCCGGCCGGGCACCATTATCAAGGATAAACTCCTTGGCAATGGAGTCGATTTTATGAGTGGTAGTTCCGGGAGTAACCCATTTCGCCATCTCACCTAACGAGCGGCTTGCAAGAACACACGCCTTGCGGATCAGCTCAATCTCTTCAGGTGTCTTAAGATATATCATCTTATTGTTACGTGTTCCGTCGGGAAAATAACAGGCTGGAGCATCCGTTGCGCCGGTCCGTCCGCAGGGGCGGGGAGGCTCTCAAAGGCGCCTCCCCACTCTTGTTTCAGGAGCGGATTGCCCGGTAACACCGGAGCAACTCAACCAAATTGTGTCTTAATTATCAATTAATATGCGCTACCGGTTGTGCGACCCTTGATCTTGCCGTCTTTCATCAGACCGTCATAGTGGTGCATCATCAGGTGCGACTCAATCTGCTGCAGAGTATCAAGAACCACACCCACCAGAATCAGCAGAGATGTTCCGCCGAAGAACTGCGCGAAGTTCTGGCTGATGCCGAACAGACGTGCGAAGGCGGGGAGAATTGCCACGATTCCGAGGAAAATAGAACCGGGCAATGTGATTCGCGACATAATTGAATCCAGATATTCCGCGGTCTTCTTACCGGGCTTGACACCGGGAATAAAGCCGTTGTTACGCTTCATTTCCTCAGCCATCTGTGTGGGACGCACCGTAATGGCAGTATAGAAATAAGTAAACGCAACTATCAGGATGAAGTAAACGAAGTTATACCAGAACCCGTTGATATCCGAGAAAGTCGCGAAGAAACCACGCGACCCCTCGCTTGCGCCGAAACCGGCGAGGGTGATAGGTATGAACATGATAGCCTGGGCGAAGATGATGGGCATCACACCGGCTGCATTCACCTTCAGCGGAATATACTGACGGGCGCCGCCATACTGTTTGTTGCCCACGATGCGCTTCGCATACTGCACAGGAACCTTACGCGTGCCCTGAACAAGAAGAACCGCACCGATTGTAACAGCGAACAGCAACACTATCTCCACGATGAACATTATCAGACCACCCTCGGAACCGTTCGACCCCGGAAGGCGGGAAGTGAACTCGTAGAAGAGAGCCACCGGCAGACGGGCAATGATACCGACCAGAATGATGAACGAGATACCGTTGCCGATACCACGGTCAGTAATACGCTCGCCGAGCCACATGATGAACATTGAACCGGCTGCGAGGATTATAGTCAGGAATACCACTGTCCAGAAGCCCATCTCAACCGAACCGCCGGCATTTACAACCTGAGCGCGCAGATTGTAAAGATAAGCCGGACCCTGGACAAACAGAATCAACACGGTAAGATAACGTGTATACTGATTCAGCTTCTGGCGACCGCTCTCCCCCTCACGCTGCATCTTCTGGAAAGAAGGTAGTACCATACCCGCCAGCTGAATCACGATTGATGCTGTGATATAGGGCATAATACCCAACGCGAAGATGGAGGCCTGAGAGAAAGCGCCTCCGGAGAACATGTCCAGCAACTGCATCAGACCGGTCTTGTTGGTGAAAGATGTGAGGGCGTCGAGGTCGTTGGGATTGATTCCCGGCAGAACCACATAACAGCCCAGACGATACACCAGCACCAGAAGCACCGTTATCGTAAGGCGCTCGCGCAGTTCCTGGATTGTCCAGATGTTTTTAAAGGTTTGGATGAGTTTCATTGAATTATTTTACTTTGTTGATGGAACCGCCGGCCTCAACAATGGCTTTTTCGGCAGTTGCAGAGAATGCGTTGGCTTCAACTTCGAGCTTACGGGTAACTGAACCGTTGCCGAGAACCTTCACAAGATCCTTCTTGCCTACAAGACCGAAGTTACGGAGCTCGTCAAGCCCGATTTTCTCAAGGTTGCGAGCTTCAGCCAAAGCCTGAAGGGCATCAAGATTCACTACTTTATACTCAACGCGGTTGAAGTTCTTGAAACCGAACTTCGGAAGGCGACGCTGAAGAGGCATCTGACCGCCTTCGAAACCGATTTTACGGCTGTAACCCGAGCGCGATTTCGCACCCTTGTGACCGCGGGTAGATGTACCGCCCTTACCGGAACCGGGACCGCGGCCGATGCGGGTTTCGCGGTGTGTGCTGCCGGCAGCAGGTTTCAGATTGCTTAAATCCATAATTATGATAGATTTTTCTGATTGCTTGTTTATAATGGTTTTATTTTATAGGACCGGACTGCCGCACTCCACAGGAGGGGCAGCCGGAAGAGCGGCATCAGGCGTTTGTCACCTCTACGAGATGATGAACGCGCTCTACCATGCCACGGACAGAGGGAGTATCCTCCTTCACCACTGTGTGGTTCATCTTTCTAAGTCCGAGAGCATCCAGCGTACGCTTCTGCACTGCGGGAGCGCCGATGCGGCTCTTGATCTGTTTGATTTTTATCTGTGCCATTGTTCAGAATCTGTTTTATAGAGCGCTTCTCAGCCGTTGAATACTTGGTTTACTGAAATACCGCGGTTCTGGGCGATCTGAGCGGGCGAACGCATCTCGTCAAGAGCGGCGATTGTAGCCTTCACAAGGTTGTGGGGGTTGGAAGAGCCCTTGGATTTTGCGAGCACGTCGGTCACACCAACGCTCTCGAGAACAGCACGCATAGCACCACCGGCCTTCACACCGGTACCGTGGGATGCGGGCTTGAGAAGAACGCGCGAGCCACCGAATTTAGCAACTTGCTCGTGGGGAATTGTACCCTTGTTGATGGGAACACGGATAAGGTTTTTCTTTGCAGCCTCTACACCCTTGGCGATAGCGGCGGTAACCTCATTGGCCTTTCCGAGACCCCAGCCTACGATACCGTTGCCGTCGCCTACTACTACGATAGCGGCGAAAGTGAAGGTACGGCCACCCTTGGTCACCTTGGTAACGCGGTTGATGGCTACCAGACGGTCCTTCAGCTCTATGTCGTTAGTGGATTTTACCCTGTTGTTTCTTTTTGCCATGATTATGATCAGAATTTAAGTCCGCCTTCGCGAGCAGCGTCAGCCAATGATTTTACTCTTCCGTGAAACAGATAGCCGTTGCGGTCGAATACCACTTCGGTTACTCCGGCAGCAAGAGCCTTTTCGGCGATTGCCTTGCCTACTTTGGCAGCTATCTCAATCTTGGTACCTTCATCGATACCCTTTGAAGACGCGCATACGAGGGTCTTACCTTCTGCGTCATCAACGAGCTGCACGTAGATCTGTTTGTTGCTGCGGAATACGGTCATGCGGGGACGCGCGGCGGTGCCAGAAACTTTGCCGCGGATGCGTGCCTTGATCTTATTTCTTCTTTCTTGCTTTGAGATCATGATAGTTTACTTTTTATTTGGCGCCTGCCGTTTTACCAGACTTGCGGCGTATCACTTCGCCGACGAACTTAATACCCTTACCCTTGTACGGTTCAGGCTTACGGAGTGAGCGGATCTTGGCGCAAACCTGACCGAGAAGCTGCTTGTCGTCGCTCTCGAGGATGATAAGCGGGTTCTTGTTACGCTCGCTCTTTGCCTCTACCTTAACCTCGGCGGGGAGCTTGATATATATAGCGTGAGAGAAACCGAGCGAAAGCTCAAGCACCTGACCTGTAGCATTGGCGCGGTAACCTACACCTACCAGTTCCATTTCTTTACGATAACCGGTTGAGACACCTACCACCATATTGTGTACCAACGCACGGTAGAGACCATGCTGGGCGCGGTGTTCGCGGTCATCGCTGGGACGGGTGATGACAATGTGATTGTCCTCTATCTTGATATCGAAATCGGGGTTGACAGCCTGTGAGAGTTCACCTTTGGGACCCTTTACAGTCACTACGTTGTTGTCCGACACCTTTACGGTTACGCCGGCAGGAATCTCAATGGGAGCTTTACCTATTCTTGACATATGTTATATTCCTCCTTATTAAGATTAATAAACGTAGCAAAGTACCTCACCACCGATCTTCAGTTCAGACGCCTTCTTATTGGTCATGACGCCTTGGGAAGTAGAAAGGATGGCGATACCTAAGCCATTCAACACACGTGGCATATTCTTGTAGCCTGTATACTGGCGCAGACCCGGACGGGATGCGCGTACCAAACCCTTGATCGCATTTACACGGTCGATAGGGTCATACTTCAGAGCCACCTTGATGGTGCCGGCAGGGTTCTCACCCTCAATAAACTTGTAATTAAGGATGTAGCCTTGCTCAAAGAGAATCTTGGTGATCTCCTTCTTCAAGTTTGAGGCGGGGATCTCCACAACACGGTGCTGCGCCTTGATCGCATTCCTCAATCTTGTCAGATAATCTGCTATTGGATCAGTCATTTTTGTTTGAAAAGTTTTTAAATTGATTGGGAGAAAGACTGTGGCTCAATGCCGCGATGCAGTTCCCAACAATATTTAATACTATCACTGCGGCGTCGGGGAAGTTCATCCGCCGACATCCATCCGGCAGCCTTATTTGGAAGGGCGCTGCCTGCGGAACCGATGTTCGGCCTCCGGCAATGGTTTCCATCGGGGGGTCCCGCAGATATGGGGCTTACCCGACAGACCAGCCTGAGACCTTTCCGAAACTACGGAAGAATACCGGCCTTCACAACCTGCTTGGAGTATCGCCTGCCTCTGCACCGCGCTTGCGCGGCCAGTGCAGGAAAAACCGACGGGACACTATAGGACACATGCGTACCCGCAACCCGCCGTAGCTACATTCACTAAGCTTACCAGCTTGCCTTCTTCACACCGGGGATAAGACCGGCGGAAGCCATTTCGCGGAACTGGATACGCGAGATACCGAACTGACGCATGTAGCCTTTCGGACGACCGGTGATGGAGCAGCGGTTGTGCAGACGTACCGAAGACGCATTCTTCGGAAGCAACTGCAGAGCTTCGTAGTCGCCGGCTTCCTTAAGGGCAGCCTTCTTGGCAGCATACTTAGCCACAAGTTTCGCACGCTTCACCTCGCGGGCTTTCATTGATTCTTTTGCCATGTTGCTATTTAAGTAAATAATACTAATCAATATTTGCGCCATAAGGCTCGCACACCGCACTCCACAACTTTGAAGATACACGGTAGCGGGCCATTGTGGCTCCGACAGCCGGACTGCTCCGGAACTACCCCTGAAGCGCCCACAGAGCGCCTTAAGAGCCTGTCGTTTCTATTCAGAGATACCGCCACGGAAATGGCAGCATCAAAAGAACGTGCAAAGATGCACAAAAATTTTGTTAAACCGACAATTTGTGGCCAAATTAGCCACTTGTCGGTTCAACAAAAATTTTCATGCGCTGTCTTACTTGTTCTTGAAAGGAAGACCAAACTGCTTGAGCAGAGCGTAACCTTCCTCGTCGGTATTGGCCGAAGTAACGAAGGTAATATTCATACCCATCAGCTTGTTGATGTTGTCAATGTTGATTTCGGGGAAGATAATCTGCTCGGTGATACCGAGAGTATAGTTTCCACGTCCGTCAAGCTTGCCCTCAATACCCTTGAAGTCGCGGATACGGGGAAGAGCCACGCGAATCAGACGCTCCAGGAACTCATACATACGGTCGCGACGCAAAGTCACACGTGCGCCGATAGGCATCTTTTTACGAACCTTGAAGTTCGAGATATCCTTCTTCGACAGTGTAGCTACCGCCTTCTGACCTGTGATGGCTGTCAGCTCATTGATCGCGGTCTCGATAATCTTCTTGTCCTGGGTTGCTTCACCCAGACCCTGATTGATGACAATCTTCTTCAGGTGAGGCACCTGCATGGGAGTGGTATAGTTGAACTCCTTGGTCAGGGCGGGCACGATCTTCTCGTCGTACTGCTTCTTAAGACTTGTGCTGCTCATTACTTAATCTCCTCTCCTGATTTTTTAGCGTAACGTACTTTCTCGCCCTTCTCGTTTACGCGAACACCGACACGGGTAGGTTTGCCGCTCTTGGGATCGATAAGCGCGAGGTTTGAGATATGAATGGGAGCCTCCATCTTGATGATGCCCCCCTGGGGATGTTTCGCGGTCGGCTTTGTGCTCTTCGACACGATATTGATACCCTCTACTAAGGCACGCTGCTTTGCAGCCTGCACGGACAGGACGCGGCCCTGCTGGCCCTTGTCCTCACCCGAGAGAACGTAAACGGTATCGCCCTTTTTGATATGTAACTTGCTCATTGGGGTTTCGATTACTGTTAGTTGTGGTGTGGAACTTAGAGCACCTCCGGTGCCAGAGATACAATCTTCATGTTGGTGGCGCGGAGCTCGCGGGCTACCGGGCCGAAAATACGGGTGCCACGGAGTTCGCCGGCATTGTTCAGAAGCACACAGGCGTTGTCATCGAAACGGATGTACGAACCGTCGGGACGGCGAACCTCCTTCTTGGTACGCACTACCACAGCCTTCGATACAGTGCCCTTCTTTACGTCGGAAGAGGGTATCACACTCTTCACTGAAACTACGATGATGTCGCCAACCGACGCATAACGGCGGCCGGTGCCACCGAGCACGTGGATACACAGCGCCTCTTTTGCACCGCTGTTATCAGCAACGGTTAAACGTGATTCGGTCTGTATCATGGTTATTTAACTTTTTCGATGATTTCAACTAAACGCCATCTCTTGGTCTTCGACAGAGGACGGGTCTCCATCAGGCGAACGGTATCGCCGACGCTGCACTCGTTCTTCTCGTCGTGGGCGTGATATTTCTTCGTCTTGTTTACGAACTTGCCGTAGATGGGGTGTTTCTCCTTCCACTTCACGGTCACCGTGATGGTCTTGTCACCCTTGTTGCTGGACACAACCCCAATACGCTCTTTTCTGAGATTTCTTTTTACTTCCATTTTTTTCTTATGGTAAACGTTATCGGGTCAGGTGATTATTTCTGATTGAGTTCGCGGGCGCGAAGCTCGGTTTTCACACGGGCAATCATCTTGCGGTCATGTGTAATCTTGGCGGGGCTGTCAAGAGGAGAAACTGCATGGGTAGCCTTCAATTGAAGATACTCCTTCTCCATCTGCGCCAGACGCTCCTTGAGATCAGCGGTCGAGAGCTCTTTGATTTCTTCTTTCTTCATTGCTGCTTATAAATTACACATTAAGACTGGGATCATAATCACGGCTGACAACGAACTTGGTGGTTACCGGCAGCTTCTGGGCACCCAGACGGAGCGCTTCCTTTGCTACATCGAACGGAACACCGTCGATCTCGATAATCATACGGCCGGGGGTGACAGAAGCCACGAACCCTTCGGGGTTACCTTTACCTTTACCCATACGCACGTCAAGAGGCTTCTTGGTGATGGGTTTGTCAGGGAAAATGCGGATCCAGAGCTGACCCTGGCGCTGCATATAACGTGTCACAGCGATACGAGCTGCCTCGATCTGACGTCCGGTAATCCACTTCGACTCGAGAGTCTTGATGCCGAACGAACCGAAAGCGAGCTGATTGCCACGCTGGGCGTTACCCTTGGCGCGACCTTTCTGTACTCTGCGAAATTTTGTTTTTTTCGGTTGTAACATTTTTGAAAGATGTTAATCGATTTGAAAAAAAATCTATACCACTTCTCAGGCAATTCGACCGGTGCTCGAAAGCTGACCGACACGGCACCGAGATCCGGGAGGAAGGAGTGGGTGGACCTCATGTTCGCCCCGCTCATAATTCACGGCGGGGACACCGCGCTTTTTCGCGCCGTCTAACGTTGACGGCTCCGACAGTCAACCGCCGCCCGGATCGCGCCAGTTGCGCGACCGGACACCGGATGATGCTTCTTAGTGGTTCGCGCGGGGCTTGCGGAAGCCACCGCGACGCTGGTTGCCACGGTCAGCCTGACGGCCTTCCTTGGCGGGATTGGCAAAATTGGGAGCGAGGTCGCGCTTGCCATAGACTTCACCACGGCAGATCCATACCTTCACACCGATAACGCCCACTTTTGTGTGAGCCTCTACAAGAGCATAGTCGATATCGGCACGCAGCGTATGGAGCGGAGTACGACCTTCCTTGAACATCTCGGAACGAGCCATTTCGGCGCCATTCAGACGACCCGAAACCTGAACCTTGATACCCTCGGCACCGGAACGCATTGTGGCGGCTACTGCCATCTTCACAGCGCGACGGTATGCGATCTTACCCTCGATCTGACGAGCTATTGTGCTTGCCACGATCTGAGCGTCGAGTTCAGGACGCTTAACTTCAAAAATGTTGATCTGTACGTCCTTATCAGTGATTTTCTTAAGTTCCTCTTTGAGCTTGTCAACCTGAGAGCCACCCTTGCCGATAATCACACCGGGACGGGAAGTGCAAACAGTGATAGTGATAAGCTTGAGTGTACGCTCGATAACGATGCGGGATACACCCGAGTTGGCTAAGCGGACATTAAGGTATTTGCGAAGCTTGGAATCCTCCAGGAGAGTGTCACCGTACTTCTTGCCGCCAAACCAGTTTGAGTCCCATCCGCGGATGACACCCAGGCGGTTGCTAATCGGATTTACTTTCTGTCCCATTTCTTAGTCTTTGTTTTTGAGGTCCTTGTCAATTGTGTCTACGAAGAGAGTCACATGGTTAGCACGCTTGCGGATACGGTAACCACGACCCTGAGGAGCGGTGCGGAGACGCTTGAGCATGGGAGCGGGATCAACGAAGATCGTGCTCACATACAGTTCGCCGCTTTCAGCCTTACGCTCGTTCTTGGCCTCCCAGTTGGCGATGGCTGAACGGAGCAGCTTCTCCACACGGGCTGCAGCTTCTTTATTGGAGAATTTGAGGATACCGAGGGCACGGAACACCTCTTTGCCGCGAACCAGATCAGCCACCAGACGCATCTTGCGGGGCGACGAGGGGATGTTGGTCAGCTTGGCGAAAGACTGCGTCTTGAGGGCCTCTTTTCTTGCCTCGGCAGAGTTTCTTTTTCTTACACCCATTTTATTTTCTGTTCTTTTTTGTCAAAGGTTAATGTAACAGGGCCCGCGGGATTACTTCTTCTTGTTGCCGCCATGACCGCGGAAGTTGCGGGTGGGAGCGAACTCGCCCAGCTTGTGACCTACCATATTCTCGGTTACGTAAACTGGGATGAACTTGTTACCGTTGTGCACAGCGAAAGTATGACCCACGAATTCCGGGGCAATCATCGAGGCACGGCTCCAGGTCTTGATCACCTGCTTCTTGCCGCTCTCCTCCATGGCGGAGACTTTCTTCTCCAGCTTTACGCTGATAAACGGGCCTTTTTTTAATGAACGACTCATTGTATTGTCAGTTTGTCATTTAAAATGTGAAGAGATTACTTCTTTCTTCTCTCGATGATATACTTCGACGAGGTCTTCTTCGGCGAGCGAGTTTTGAGACCCTTCGAGTACAGACCCTTGCGCGAACGGGGATGTCCACCGGATGCGCGGCCTTCGCCACCACCCATGGGGTGATCCACAGGGTTCATAACAACACCACGGTTGTGGGGGCGGCGTCCGAGCCAACGTGAACGGCCGGCCTTACCGGAACGCTCAAGAGAATGCTCTGAATTACCTACCACGCCTACCGTAGCCTTGCATGCTGCAAGTATCTTGCGGGTTTCGCCTGAGGGAAGTTTGACAATCGCGTAGTCGCCTTCGCGCGACACAAGCTGAGCGAAGGTGCCGGCAGAGCGGGCCATGAAGGCTCCCTGACCGGGACGCAACTCGATGTTGTGGATTACGGTACCTACGGGGATTTTGCTCAGAGGAAGAGCGTTACCTACTTCAGGTGCCGCGTCGGGACCGCTCACAACAGTTGCGCCAACCTCTAAGCCGTTGGGTGCAATGATATAAGCTTTGGCTCCGTCAACGTAGTAAAGAAGTGCTATGCGGGCCGAACGGTTCGGATCATATTCGATAGACTTCACTACGGCGGGCACACCGTCTTTCGTTCTCTTAAAGTCAATCATACGGTATTTACGCTTGTGACCGCCGCCGAGATAGCGGGTGGTCAGGTGGCCTTCGGAGTTACGGCCACCGGTGCTTTTTTTACCGACTGTAAGAGATTTCTCTGGCGCTTTAGCAGTTATAGCTCCTTTGAACACGCCAATAACTTTGTGTCGTTGCCCCGGTGTGGTGGGCTTGAATTTTCTTACTGCCATTTTATTTTATCAGATATTGCTGTAAAAGTCGATAGTCTCGCCTTCACCGATGGTGACATAGGCTTTCTTCCAGCTGGCGGTCTTACCGCGCAGAAGTCCGCTCTTGGTATAACGGGATTTATTCTTGCCGCGCACCACACAGGTGTTCACGTTCACTACCTTCACTCCGTAGAGCTTCTCTACAAGATCCTTGATCTGGAACTTGTTGGCCTCGGGCGAAACGCGGAAGGTATAGCGATTGAGCTTCTCGGTGAGATTCGTGGCGGCCTCGGTTACGATTGGTTCAATTGTGAATTCCATTCTTGATTCCTCCTACGGATTAAAGTTTGTTGATTACGTCAAGACCGCTCTCGGTGAGGATGATACCCTTGTTGTCGAGAAGAGCGTAGGTATTGATGTCGCTTGCGCGCATTACCTTCGCACCCGGCACATTGCGGGCCGACAGATATACATTCTCGTTAGCCTCAGCCGAAACCAGAAGCACCTTCTTGCCTTCAAGCTTAAGATTCCTTGTCACATTCACAAAGTCCTTTGTCTTGGGAGCCTCGAAAGTGAAATCCTCTACGATGACTATCTGATTTTCCTGAACCTTTACAGTCAGCGCTGACTTACGGGCCAGGTTTTTGAGCTTCTTGTTGAGCTTGAAACGGTAGTCGCGGGGACGGGGACCGAACACACGGCCACCACCTACGAGAACAGGCGAATTGATATCACCGATACGGCTGCCGCCGCCACCCTTCTGCTTGTGGAGCTTGCGGGTCGAACCGGAAACTTCGCTACGTTCCTTTGATTTGTGTGTACCCTGACGCTGATTGGCAAGGTACTGCTTTACATCGAGATAAACGGCGTGCTCGTTAGCATCGATAGCGAACACCTGATCGTTCAGCACAGCCTTGCGACCGGTGTCTTCTCCTTTTATGTTGTATATTGCGAGTTCCATTATTTCTCTATCATTACGATTGAACCTTTACTTCCGGGGATTGAACCCTTGATCATCAACACATTGTGTTCGGGAATCACCTTCACAACCTTCAGGTTCTGAACTGTGACACGCTCGTTACCGGTCTGACCGGCCATACGCATTCCCTTGAACACCTTGGCGGGATAGGAGCACGCACCGATAGAACCGGGAGCGCGCAGACGGTTATGCTGGCCGTGGGTCGCCTGACCTACACCGCCGAAACCGTGGCGCTTCACTACGCCCTGGAAACCCTTACCTTTTGAGGTACCTACGATGTCAACGAAGTCGTTCTCGTTGAAAAGGTCTACGTTGATTACGTCGCCGAGCTTATACTCGTCGCCGAAACCTTTGAACTCGGCCAAGTGGCGCTGGGGAGTTACACCGGCCTTCTTGAAGTGACCGAGCTCGGGTTTGGTGCAGTGCTTTTCCTTCTGCTCCTCGAAACCAAGCTGCAGGGCGTTATAGCCGTCGGTCTCAACTGTCTTGACCTGAGTAACCACACAAGGACCTACTTCGATAACAGTGCACGGCAGATTTTTGCCGTCGGCACTGAAAACGGATGTCATTCCGATTTTCTTTCCTAATAATCCTGGCATTTCTGTAGTTAGTTAAATATATTTTTTGCATCCGCTACCGCCGGTTCAGGCTATGCCACCCGAACCGGCAGGCATCGATGCATTATTTCTGATATTGTTTCTGAGTGTGGGTTGTCGGGATTTATATCCTGATTATTTCAGTTGTAGCCTCGCACGGAGATTACACCTTGATTTCAACCTCTACACCTGAAGGGAGCTCGAGCTTCATCAGCGCGTCCACTGTCTTAGCTGTCGAATTGTAGATATCGATCAGGCGCTTGAAAGCGGAAAGCTGGAACTGCTCGCGGCTCTTCTTGTTTACGAATGTCGAGCGGTTTACGGTGAAGATGCGCTTGTGGGTGGGCAGGGGTATAGGACCGCTGATAACCGCACCGGTAGCCTTCACTGTCTTTACGATCTTCTCGGCAGACTTGTCTACCAGATTGTGGTCGTAAGATTTCAGTTTGATTCTAATTTTCTGGCTCATATTGTGTTATGTCTTTTTTATTATTCAATAAGTCGGAGCGGCTTATATTATTTCACGAGATCTACTCGACCCTGACACTCGGTAAGCACATTCTTCGCGATCGAAGAAGAAACTTCTGCATAGTGAGAGAAGGTCATTGTCGAGGTCGCACGACCCGAGGTGATCGTACGCAGAGCGGTAACATAACCGAACATCTCGGCAAGAGGAGCCTGAGCTTTCACAACACGGGCACCGCTGCGCGATGTTTCCATACCTTCTACCTGACCGCGACGCTTGTTGAGGTCGGAGATAACGTCACCCATGCTTTCCTCGGGAGTTACTACCTCAATCTTCATGATAGGCTCCATCAGAACGGGACCTGCCTTTTCCGAACCCTTCTTGAAAGCCTGGATAGCACAAAGCTCGAATGAAAGCTGATCGGAGTCAACCGGGTGGAACGAACCATCGATCACAGTAACCTTAAGCTTCTCAACGGGGTATCCGGCGAGAACGCCATTCTTCATTGCATTGGTGAAGCCCTTCTGGATAGCGGGAATGAATTCCTTAGGAATATTACCACCCTTAACCTCATCCACGAACTGGAGGCTGCCTTCGAATCCTTCGTCAACCGGCTCCATACGTACGATGATATCGGCAAACTTACCACGGCCACCGGTCTGCTTCTTGAACACCTCGCGGAGTTCTACCGGTTTGGTGATAGCTTCCTTGTAAGTTACCTGCGGACGGCCCTGGTTGCACTCTACCTTGAACTCGCGTTTCAGACGGTCGATAATAATATCGAGGTGAAGCTCACCCATACCCGAGATAACGGTCTGACCGGTTTCCTCGTTGGTAGCCACACGGAAAGTAGGATCCTCCTCAGCAAGCTTCTGAAGACCTACACCGAGTTTGTCGAGGTCTTTCTGAGTCTTAGGCTCTACCGCGATACCGATAACGGGATCGGGGAAGTCCATAGCCTCAAGAACAATAGGAGCGTTCTCGTCGCAAAGAGTATCGCCTGTACGGATATCCTTGAAACCAACTCCGGCACCGATATCGCCGCAACCGATCTTTTCCATCGGGTTCTGCTTGTTCGAGTGCATCTGGAACAGACGGGATACACGCTCCTTCTTGTCGCTACGCGAGTTGAGGACGTAAGATCCGGCAACAACATCGCCGGAATAAACACGGAAGAAAGTCAGACGGCCTACATACGGGTCAGTCGCGATCTTGAACGCCAGGGCACACATCGGAGCATCGGGCGAAGGTTCGCGTGTCTCGATCTTATCAGGATCACCTACTGCATGACCCTCTACCGCACCGGCGTCAACCGGGCTGGGGAGGTAAGCGCACACGTCGTCGAGCAGACACTGAACGCCCTTGTTCTTGAACGAAGATCCGCAGATCATCGGAACGATATCCATCTTCAGGGTTGCTGCACGGAGAGCGCGACGGATCTCATCTTCAGTTATGGTGGAGGGATCGTCGAAATACTTCTCCATCAGCGCGTCGTCATACTCAGCTACTTTTTCGAGCATCTTGTCGCGCCATTCTTCCGCCTCTGCCACGAGATTTGCGGGGATTTCCTCAATCGAATACTCTGCGCCCTGTGTCTCGTCGTGCCAGAAGATAGCTTTCATTGTGATAAGGTCAACCACACCTTTGAAAGTCTCTTCCGCACCGATAGGTATCTGGATAGGACAGGGATTAGCTCCGAGAACATCCTTCAGCTGGCGTACTACCTCGAAGAAGTTCGCGCCGGAGCGGTCCATCTTGTTCACATAGCCGATACGGGGAACATTATATTTGTCTGCCTGACGCCATACGGTCTCAGACTGGGGCTCAACACCACCTACCGCGCAGAAAGTTGCCACAGCGCCGTCAAGCACACGAAGCGAGCGCTCCACCTCTACGGTAAAGTCTACGTGTCCCGGGGTGTCAATAAGGTTGATTTTGTATTTATCTCCTGCGTAATTCCAGAATGCGGTGGTGGCGGCAGAGGTAATCGTGATGCCTCGCTCCTGCTCCTGGGCCATCCAGTCCATGGTAGCGCCACCGTCGTGAACCTCACCGATTTTGTGAGTCAGACCGGTATAGAACAGAATACGCTCGGAAGTGGTGGTCTTACCGGCATCGATATGAGCCATGATGCCGATGTTACGCGTAAATTTTAAGTGTTCGTCTTTAGCCATTTTGCTGTATAATCTTTGAACCTTTATTAATCAATGGAACATCAGAAACGGAAGTGGGCGAATGCGCGGTTGGCTTCTGCCATCTTGTGCATATCTTCCTTACGCTTGAATGCGCCACCCTGGTCGTTGAAAGCGTCCATGATTTCAGCGGCGAGCTTGTCGCTCATAGTCTTGCCGCCGCGCTTGCGTGCGTAATTGATAAGGTTCTTCATCGAAATCGACTCTTTGCGGTCGGGACGGATCTCGGTGGGCACCTGGAAAGTGGCGCCACCTACACGGCGTGATTTAACCTCCACCTGGGGAGTTACATTCTCAAGCGCCTTCTTCCAGATTTCGAGAGCGGTACGCTCCTCGTCATGCATCTTGCTCTTTACAGTTTCAAGAGCTGTGTAGAAGATAGTGAAGGCCGTGTTCTTTTTGCCGTCATACATAAGGTGATTGACGAACTTTGTCACTTTCACGTCATGAAACACGGGATCAGGAAGTATCACGCGTTTCTTTGGCTTAGCTTTTCTCATTTCGAATTTTAGAAAAGATGTGTTTTTGCTCTTTCGTCGTGGCTGGTGTCTTCTTCAGCCGCGCCCTCCGGCGCGCTTACTCAACCGTTGTCAGCTCCGGGAAATCAAAAACGATGTTTTGAAAAGTGGGTTGATTTCTCGTGGTGCTATTTAGTTACTTCACCTTTCGGGATTCTGCCTGAAGGTCAGAAATCGGCTCCCGCAAGATTACTTCTTAGCCGCACCGGCTTTAGGACGCTTGGCTCCGTATTTGGAACGACGCTGTGTGCGATCCTTGACACCGGAGGTATCAAGAGTACCGCGAACGATGTGGTAACGCACACCGGGAAGATCTTTCACACGACCGCCGCGAACGAGCACGATCGAGTGCTCCTGCAGATTGTGACCTTCACCGGGGATATAAGAGTTAACCTCTTTACCGTTTGTGAGGCGCACACGGGCAACTTTACGCATGGCCGAGTTAGGTTTTTTAGGTGTGGTAGTGTAGACGCGCACGCAAACTCCACGACGCTGAGGGCAGGAGTCCAACGCGGGCGACTTGCTCTTGTCCACAAGAGTTTCGCGTCCTTTTCTTACTAACTGCTGAATAGTAGGCATCTTAGTTTGTTTGTGATTTATTTTACTTTAACTCTAAAATTTCATTTCCTTCAGAGCAGCCGGATTATTCCGACCGCACATAATTCACACACCCTACACACCTCATCCTCAACAGATTAAGATGCACGAGGGCGCGCGAGCCTCTGAAAAGCGTTGCAAAATTACGATTTATTTTCCTAATTGCCAAACAATTTCATATTTAAAATCAAAAAATTACGCGACAAAAACTCCAGCCGAAATCACCGCCGGCAGACACCTGCGGTTTTTCAGAAAAATCAGCTATACGTATTTTTTTACGACCTGCTCAATTAAATAATTTTCGTATATTTGCACCGACAGAAAAGCGTAGCGAACTTTTCGGTCTCACGGACCGCAAAAATTCTTTACGCTTTTTCAATTTGCCGATGCGGTCAGGCAACCAACCGGACAACATTACACAACAGATGAAAACTACCGAGTTACAACCATCACAGGAGATTACACTCCTCCAGCACCTCGAAAAACAAGCCGTAGAAGGAATACCCGCCTCCATCGACGACTGCATCGCCATTGCCGACGGAATCGGCGACAGCACCGACTGGAACAACGGGCTGTTCGGAGCCCTCTGCGACGCGGCAGACCGAGTGCGTGAAGCCATCCACGGAGACACGGCAGACACCTGCTCCATTGTCAACGGACGATCCGGCCGATGCACCGAAGACTGCAAATGGTGTGCCCAGTCAGACCGCCACAACACCGGATGCCGTGAATACGACTTTATCAGCGAGCAGGAATACTTCGACACCCTTATGGCCAATCATCACGCCGGTGTGCGCCGCTTCTCAATCGTTTGTTCAGGCAGGAAAGTAGCGATGAACGACATCCGACGCTACTGCGAACTTTACAAACGCTCACGTGAGCTCTCCCCTATCAGCCTCTGCGCATCGATGGGCCTTCTCAACAAAGAGGAACTGCAGGCGCTCTACGACGCAGGCGTACGCCGCTACCACTGCAATATAGAAACTGCCGCATCCTACTTCCCGGCCCTCTGTACCACCCACACACGCGAAGACAAACTACGCACAATACGCTACGCCCACGAAGTCGGCATGGAAGTTTGCTCCGGCGGCATCATAGGAATGGGCGAAAACCTGCGCCAGCGCCTTGAAATGGCTGCCGAAAGCCGCGACGCAGGCGCAGTTTCCATACCCGTAAATCTTCTCAATCCCATACCCGGGACACCGTTGCAGCACACTCCCCTCATCAGCGAGCGCGACGTCGTACTCACAGTCGCCCTGATGCGTCTCGTCGCACCACGCCAATCCATACGCTTCGCCGGAGGAAGAGCCCGCATGTCGCGCCAAGCCACGGCCCGCATGCTGCGCGGAGGAGCCAACGGCGCCATTGTCGGCGATATGCTCACAACCATCGGCAACGCCATGGACGAGGACCGGCAGCTATTCGCCTCAGCAGGACTTAAAATCTGACCCTTCACTTTCTAAACTTCATAACATCTCAACTTCCACACCATGACAGACAGACCACGCTTTGTAATCACCGTCGGGCGCCAGTTCGGTAGCGGCGGACGCGAACTCGGAAAGAAACTCGCAGAGCGCTTCGGTATAGAATATTACGACAAGAAGCTACTTTGGGATGCCGCCGGGCGTGCCGGCATGTCGCATGAAATATTTGAAAAAAACGACGAACGCATGCCACGCCTGATCGGAAGCTCAGTAGGCTTCAACATGGGCTACGGCCAGCTGCCTTGGTATAACGGAGAAGCCATGATGACCGACTCCATCTACAGCGCCCTTGCCGACGTGATGGAACACCTCGCCGACACAACACCCTGCGTAATCGTCGGCCGATCCGCCGACCACGTGCTCCGCGACCACCCCGTTCCTCGCGTCAGCCTGTTCGTTCACGCGCCTATGGACACACGCGTAAAAAGAATAATGAGCCGTCAGAACGACCTCAAAAACGAAAATGCCGCACGCAGTCTGGCCGAAAAATCCGACAAACTACGCTCGGCATACTATAATTTCTACACCGACAAGAAGTGGGGCGATGCAGCCTCTTACGATCTCACCCTCGATTCATCCAAACTATCCATGGACGAAATATGCGACATCGTGGCGCTATACATACGCCACCGCTACGGCATAGATCCGGAGCAGAAACAATAACACGACGGGATCAACACTTTTACGCGTCTTTCTTATCACCTTCAGATTCATCCGGCTTCACTACCTCCGTTGCAGAGACATCCTCCACACCTGAGCCACCCTCCGCAATACTCTTATGCTCGCCGGAAGCCACTTCACCGGCAGCTGACGGATGGAGCGGCTCAAGACGATGAGCCTGAACGGAAACCATTATGCCGTTAAAGCCATAAAGAACCGCAGCCACACCGGTGATCAGCACCACCCAACGCTCATTCTCCACATCGCGGAGAGATGTGACACACAACATCACCACACCCGCGATCATCACAACAATAGGAATAACATACATCCACGCAGGATAATCAACCGGCCGGCGCTTGTGGGAGATAAGGAACACCTGAAAGGCACCACCCGCCAACATAAGCACGGCAAACGGATAAATAAGCAACGGACGAAATATATCCGGAAGCAACATTATACAGGCCCCGAGGCCGAGGCCACCCACGCCGCATACCATCTGAATACCACGGTAACCGGCCGAATGACGGTTTTTACCGGTGAAGAATGTCGCAATCAGCAATATCAGTGCCGGAAGTGCAAAAGCCAGACCGCATAAAAAAACTATACTGCGCGGAATTTCATCTCCATCAAAAAAATAGATAAAAACAGCTCCTAAAAGCAGCACCAGAATCGAAATAAAAGCATTACCTTTGTTTGACATATCGTTGAAACGTTTGATTACACATTACGTTTTCGGCATATCCGGTCCGCAATCCGGGCTTCAGAAACCACAAGATACAGAACCGGACTTTTAAAAGAATAATGAACTAAAGTAGAAAATTGTTTTGAACTATGAGCAATATTCTTCCGGCCGGGAATCTTACCGGCGTGATAGTTGCGATGGATTCCGAGCTGAATATGCTTCTCGCCGAGATGTCAGACCACTCAGAAACCGATGCAAACGGATATACCTTCCACCGCGGAACCATCGGCAACCGTGAAATCATAGCCATGCAGTGCGGCATCGGCAAAGTCAATGCAGCCGTAGGAGCTCTCACCATGATAGAGCGTTTCGCGCCAGACGCCATCATCAATACAGGCATTGCCGGAGGCACCGGAGGCGGAGCCGCCATACTCGACGTTGTTGTGGGCACCGATGTCGCATACCACGACGTATGGTGCGGACCCGGCAACGAACCCGGCCAGGTTCAGGGCCTCCCTTCACGCTTCGCCGGCGCCACCGACCTGTTCGGCATTGACGCTGCCACCCCCGGTGTGAAACTCGGCCTCATCGCTTCCGGCGACCGCTTCGTCAGCACACCGGCGGAACTCGCGGCTGTTCTTGAAGCACAACCCGACGCAATGGCCGTCGACATGGAATCAGGCGCCATCGCACAGGTCTGCCATATGAAAGGAACCCCATTCCTCGCAATCCGCGTCGTAAGCGACACACCCGGAACCGAAAATCACATCGACCAATACCTCGACTTCTGGAACATCGCTCCCGGCCGAACGTTCGCCATACTCCGCTCCATACTCAATCCAGCCACCTAAACCGGTTCCGATGCAGAAAATACCCAGCTTTACAATCAACCACCTCATCCTTGAGAAAGGTGTGTACGTAAGCCGCCGCGACACCACCCCTGCCGGCGACACACTCACTACGTTCGACATACGCATGACCGCCCCAAACCGCGAGCCTGCGCTTACCCCTGAGACACTCCACGCTATGGAGCATCTCGCCGCGACATTCCTGCGCAACCACCCCATCTGGAAAGACAAAATCGTGTACTGGGGCCCCATGGGATGTTGCACCGGCAACTACCTCATCATGCAGGGAGCCCTCGAACCGGCCGATATCATTCCAATGCTGAAAGAAACCATGCAGTTCATAGCCCGATTCGAAGGGGAAATACCCGGAGCAACACCGCGCGACTGCGGCAACTACAGTTTCATGAATCTCACTGAAGCCAGAAAAGCCGCCGCCACATACCTCGAAACGCTCTCCGATAACTGTCCCACTGCATACCGATAGCATTTTTTAACCTAATTTTGTTCAAAAACAGCACGCTTCGGGCTCAATAGAATTATTTTTTACTAATTTTGCACCCGATATGGGTCTCAACTTAACCATAGATCAAGGCAACAGCTCTGCCAAAATAGCCCTCTGGGAGGGCGACTGCCTCGTAGATCAGGAGGTGGCGGCAGCGCTGTCACAGGAACTGCTCGCGAAAGTCGTGGATCGCTTCCACCCATCGCGGGCCCTCTGCTGTTCCGTCACTGGCAACGGCAAACGCATCGCCGGATGGCTCGAGACCCGGGGAGTAAAGGCCACCGAAGTCAACTGGCAGATGCCGCTCCCGCTTAAAATCGACTACGCCACACCCCATACCTTGGGCGAAGACCGCATCGCAGCCGCGGTCGGAGCCTGGAGCATCAACCCCGGAGAAAACTCGCTCGTAGTGGATATGGGGACAGCCGTCACCTACGATCTCGTAAGCGCCGACGGACACTTCCGGGGTGGAAACATAGCCCCTGGAATCGGCATGCGCCTACGATCGCTCAACAGCTTCACCGCGCGTCTCCCCAAAGTCGTAGGCTACGGCGACACCCCGCTGTTCGGAACAGACACCGAAACAGCGATGCGTGCCGGCGCAGTAAGAGGCGTCGTCAGCGAGATCGCATACTACCGCAATTCACTCCCCTCCGGAACCCGCGTGGTGCTTACCGGCGGATGGGCACAGAAAGTAAGCGAATTTCTCGATTTCCCGGTAACACTCGACAAATGCCTTGTCACCAAAGGTCTCTTAAGCATTCTACTGTATAATGAAAATAAATAAGACCATAATCGCATCCATCGTAGCGATGGCTGCGCTGGCGCCCGCCGGCGCGAAAGCTGAGAGCAACACTATCTCCCCTTACTCACGTTTCGGCTACGGACTTCTGGCCGACCGGACCAACACCATGCAGAAATCGATGGGTGGGGTAGGCTACGCCATGCGCTCAGGAAAACAGATCAACTTCATGAATCCCGCCAGCTATGCCGCAATGGATTCGCTCACATTCCTTTTCGACATGGGAATAGACCTTAAGACGCTCCACACCACCGATGGCGACGAAAAAGGCAACAACTTCACCGGAGGACTCAACTACATCACCATACAGGCACCGCTGACGAAATGGCTATCCGCATCTGCCGGTATGATGCCTGTATCTACCGTCGGCTACAGCTTCGGCGATAAAATCACCGACGGCGAGACATCCCATCAAGGAAACGGCGACCTTAACGAAGTGTATCTCGGAATCGGCGCACAACCATTCAAAGGATTCACACTCGGTGTCAATGTCGGATACCTCTTCGGAACTCTCGTGAATTCCGACTATGTATATGTCATCGATTCCGATACCGAGACATCATCATCCACATCACTCTTCGAGCGGCAGACAGAAGTTCGCGACTACACTCTGCGCCTCGGCCTCCAATACGGTTTCACCGTAGCAGACGACCACGAAATCACTCTGGGTGCAGTCTACGAACCGGCAAAAACGCTGCGCGGACATGCCCTCGGCATCAAATACGATGTCACATCCGACACCAAGCCCGACACACTCGCCAACATAAAGCTTCGCGGCAATGCCGGGTTCCCCGAACTCTGGGGTGCCGGAATCAGCTACCATTGGCAGAAACGCCTCATGGCAGAAGTCGATTTCACCTACCAGCCCTGGAAAGGAGTGAAATACGCCAACATAAACCAATTCGGCGATGCCACATCACAATTCAGCGATCGCTGGCGCGTAGGGGCCGGTC
Organism: Bacteroidales bacterium; assembly: GCA_014800795.1. Taxonomy (GTDB): domain Bacteria; phylum Bacteroidota; class Bacteroidia; order Bacteroidales; family Muribaculaceae; genus UBA7173. The sequence goes on from JAAVFL010000009.1 coordinate 29,497, forward strand.
TTCAGCTCATCGCCAATCCCCGAGGCAGCTGGATTCAGCGTGTCAACTACCGCCTCGGAGGCTACTACAATCACGATTACCTCACTGTGCAGGGAAACAACGTGGTTGAATACGGCGTAAGCCTTGGTTTCGGCATGCCGGCTCCCTCCACAAAGACGATGATCAACCTCGCCATAGAATATCGCAACCGCAAAGCCACCCCTACCACTCTGGTAAAGGAAGATTACGTAGTCATCACCCTCGGTGTCAACTTCAACGAACTCTGGTTCTGGCGCAACAAACTTCGCTGAACCGACTGACAGCCGGCGGCTGAAACTACAAATCCTGCAATTACACGATTTACTACAGATTTTTTCGTAACACCTCAGGCTGTGTGGAAGCCCGCATACGCACGACAAAAGTCTGATCCGCACCATCGGCCTCCTGTCCCTGAAAAAACATTCCACCCATTGCTGTCCTCCAGTCTACATCGCATGCGGCTACTGCCGGCACTTCTTATGGTGCTGGCGACTGCAATATGCACCATAGCATGCAGCGAAGACAAGCGGGAGACCATCTCGATATCAGCCGACCCGGAGACATTCCCTACCATGCGCACCACTAATGTCTCCACCGTAATATCAGACTCAGGCTACACACGATATCACATCACCACCCCCCTTTGGCTCATGTTCGAGGAAGCCACAGAGCCTCACTGGAACTTTCCGGAAGGGATGTTCATCGTCAAGCTCGACAACGACATGAAAGAGGACGGCACATTCACCTCCGATACCGCCACATTTTTCAGCAACAAGAAGCTATGGCAATTCGACCGGAACGTGCGCATGCGCAACGTTGACGGCGACCGCTTTCTAACCCAACAGCTTTTCTGGGATCAGAACGCCCATAAAGTCTACTCCGACTCCTTCATCCACATCGAGCGCTCCGACCGCATAATTGAAGGCTACGGATTCGAATCGAACGAAAACATGACCACATACACCGTGCGACGCCCGTCGGCCATTCTACCCACCGCAGGTTTCACACGCGCGAGAACCGACGGACCGGGCGCCCCCAGGGCTGACACAATACAGCCGCCACAGCCTACCGCAACCGCCCCTACCGACTCCATTAAAGAATAACCACATTACAACCCATGACCCTCTGGATCGCTGTAACAATCGTATCGCTCCTCTTCTCCGCTCTTTTCTCTGGCATTGAGATAGCATATGTCACCTCCGATCGTGTCCGTGTCGAACTCGATGTGCAGAAAGGAGGACTCTCCGGGCGTCTGCTCAATCTCTTCTTCTCACATTCCGATTTTTTCATCACTACCATTCTTGTTGGCAACAACATCATGCTCGTCATCTACGGCATGGGAGCCGCAAAAATGATAGAACCTTGGCTTGAAACCATATGGCCGAATCAGGCGTTCATACTCATCGCACAGACACTCATATCCACCGGCATAATACTCATCACAGGCGAGTTCATCCCAAAATCCATATTCCGCATCAACCCCAACCGGTCCCTACGTCTGGTTGCGCCCCTGACCGGCCTCATATACTGCATTCTCTACCCCATATCACTCTTCACAACATGGTTATCAAAACTAATAATGCGCGTGGCCGGGGTAAAGGATACAAATACCAAAATCGGAACATTGTCGCTCGGCGACCTCAATGAATACCTCGAACAGACCATCGACGAAACCACTGAGGAGAAAAAAGAGGTGGAAAATGAAGTGAAGATATTCCACAATGCCCTCGACTTCTCAAGCATACACCTGCGCGACTGCATGACACCGCGAAATGAAATAGTGGCCGTCGACATCGACGACACCACCCGTCCTCAACTAAGCGCACTCTTCACCGAATCGGGACGCTCAAAAATTATAGTTTACCGCGACGACATCGACAATGTACTCGGTTACATCCACGTCAGCGAACTCTTCAGCCCCGGAAGCGACTGGAAACAACATCTCAAGGAGGTTGTCTACGCCCCTGAAACACTGCTGGCCAACAAAATGATGAGGCGCCTGCTTGCAGAAAAACGCTCCATAGCCATCATTGTCGACGAATTCGGAGGCACATCCGGCATGGTGACTCTCGAAGACCTCATGGAGGAAATTTGCGGCGATATTCAGGACGAACACGACAAAGTGAGCCTCGTAGAGCGAGAGATCGCTCCCGGAATATATGAATTCTCAGGTAGAGCGGAAATCGAGTATCTTAACGACAAATACCATCTCGACATCCCCGAAGAAGATGAATACCAGACTCTCGCAGGATATATTCTCTACTCCACCGGACAGATTCCGGCAAAGGGAACAATCCTCGAACTGGAAAATCTCAGGATGGAAATCATAGAGAAATCGGCGAACCGCCTCGAACTCATCAGAGTCACCCCCATTCCATCGTCTGAGGAATAAATTTCCGCACCTATAACTCACTGACTATAAAACAATAGCCGGATAGCGTCCGCAATTTTTCAAAAAAAACTGCAAAAATATTTGGTAAACTCAAAAAAGAAGCCTAACTTTGCAACCGCAAACGAGAGGGAAACCGATTGCTCAAGAGCGAGAACAACGATCGGAGAACGGAACTCAGAGTTTACCACCATATCCTGGTGCGGTAGTTCAGCTGGTTAGAATGCCGGCCTGTCACGCCGGAGGTCGCGAGTTCGAGTCTCGTCCGCACCGCAGGAGAGAGAGGAGAATGAGTAATTTGAAATCTTCGGATTTCTATTACTCATTCTTTTTTTGTCACAACGCAAATAATTGCTGCCCAACTCCATCGTGGAGCCGGGCAGCAATTATTTCTTATGATACTTCCATTGCTAATTTTTCTCCAGCCAGCTGAAGATCTTCGCATATAGAGCCGTGCGCACGGCGGGAGCCGACAGCACGAGGTCGTGCAGACCACCATACACCTTCACGCAAGTCACACGAGGCCCAAGCATACTCCCGTAGCGGCGTATATCGGCAGGATCAAGCACTCCGTCCCCCTCATTATGTTCGGGCATCCACTCTTTCCCCTCGACCTTCTTCGCGGAATACATCAGCAGAACAGGCACATTGATACGCGCTTTCCCATCGCGAAGCGCCTTCTGCGCCATATCAATCGCCCGCACCCAGCCAGCCGTAACATCCGGTGAATGCATCAGCTTCCAATCCGTGCGATACTTCCACTCACCGTGATAATCTGCCAGCAAACTCTCGGCATAGGCTGTGGAACCGCTCTGCTTTACAGGAGTATTCGGGAATATACCACCCCACCATGCCACTATCGGCACAATATGCTCCATCCAGCCAAGGTTCCAATCGAGGAACGGACTGTTGAGTATAAGCGATCTCACATCCGGACGATTGTTCCTGGCCAGAAAGTACGCCGATATCAACCCGCCGGTAGAGTGCCCCATAAGCGTTATGTCATGAACACCACTTGCCCCTATCACAACCAGCGCCGAGTCCAGATCCGGGAAATATTCGTCAAGCGAACGACACTCGAACATACGCTGTCCCTGCAGAATCGAGCGTCCGTACTTCCGCAGATCTACAGCATAGAAATCATATCCGTGATCTACAAATTCATTGCCCATCTCCCCCTGAAAGAAATAATCGTTGAAACCATGCACATACAACACCGCCTTCCTGTCCTGAATCGTATCGGGAGCCAGTTTGCGGATTATGGTAGACACGACACGCCCCGAGTAATCGCTCCCCTGCTCCACCCTGCGGCTTTCGTAACCGTCGCCGAGTATATCGGGCTGCCATTTCACCTGCGCCGAAGAAACAAGCGCTACAGCGGCGCACAACAGCGCCAGAAACATCCTTCTCGTATTTCTCATAAATATAATGATGATGAATTAACAAACTGCTTCAAAAACAAAACCCCTGCGGGGAGGGGTTTGTTTTCAATTCATATAAATATTTTTCAAAATCAAGGAATCAGATCCGCGAATTCCGATCCGGTTGCCACATGCACCGACTTGAATCCGAGCTTTGAAGCGGCCTCACAGTTCGCCACCGAATCGTCGAAAAACACTGTCTCCCCGGGCTTTATTCCGAACCGTTCGCAGCAGAGCCTGAATATCGCAGGATCGGGCTTGCACACACCGGCATCAAACGATGTCACCACACCATCGAAATAGGTGTTGACATCACCACCCTCCTGCGCGAAAGCATCCCTGAGACTGCTTTCCCACATGATAGGATTCGTGTTTGATATCACATACAGCTTCTTCCCCTCCGCACGCATCCGTTTCAACGCCTCAAGGCGGCGACGCGGTATACCGGTTATAAATGCATTGAATGCCTCGTCGATCTGCGCGTCAGTAATATCCCGGGGGATATGCCGACGTATCTCGGCGCGAAACTCTTCGGGCGTAACCTTCCCCTCCTCCAGAGCGAGAAACACACCCTTCTGACCGTAATCACCCAGATAGTCGCCTATATCCTCGAAACCGAGCTTCCGAAAAGCTTCCACACAATTTTCCCTGCGGATATCCACTATCACACCACCGAGATCAAACAGATAATTCATCCTTAATCCGATATTAATCCTTAATCCGATATTTATTTCACTTCCCAAGTATCACCGGCGAGAATCAGATCGCGCAGCGAAGTGAAACCTTTGCGGGAACGCACTTCGCTTACCTGACGGCTTACCTCCTCGTCATATGCCGGAGCCTCCACTTCACGGATAACCCCTATGGCAAGGGGCAGTGATCTGCCATCCATCATCGCCAGCTGCTGATGAAGGAAATTCGAGGGAGTGTGTGCATCGTGAACAAGTACATCATCGACCGTATAACCGTCTTCACCTACTCTGACAGCCTTGAGCAGGAAACCGTCCTGCACCAGCCCGCGGTCACCATCCTTGCCGAAAAGCATCTTCTCGCCATGGCGCAGATGGATAGTGCGGTCGGCACGCACCTCGCGGTCAGTAATCTCCGAATGTATGCCGTTGTTGAATATCATACAGTTCTGAAGCACTTCAACAACAGAAGCACCTTTATGGCGCGCGGCGGCAAGCATCACTTCCTGCGAAGTCGCGAGATCTACATCAATAGTGCGTGCGAAGAAATTACCGCGCGCACCGAATACGAGTTCTGCCGGAATAAACGGATCCTCCGTTGTCCCGTAAGGGGATGACTTCGATACAAACCCACGGTCGCATGTCGGGGAATACTGCCCTTTTGTAAGACCGTATATCTTATTGTTGAGAAGCAACATGTTTATATCCACATTGCGGCGCACAGCATGAATGAAATGGTTGCCGCCGATAGCAAGCCCGTCGCCATCGCCCGAAATCTGCCATACCGTCATAGCCGGATTAGCGACCTTGAAACCGGTAGCCACGGCCGCGCCACGACCGTGAATCGTGTGGAAGCCATATGTATTCATGTAATATGGCAAGCGCGACGAGCAACCGATTCCCGATATCACAGCTGTCATATCAGGAGCCACACCCAGAGCAGCCATTGCTTTATGAAGTGAGTTCAGGACAGCGTGATCGCCACAACCCGCACACCAGCGCACCGGCTGGTCGCTCTTGAAATCCTTTGGGGTAAACATATATGATGAAATATGTGTCAGTTCTGTTTTTTGATTCGGTCAACTATCTCTGATACCATGAAGGGCTGTCCCTCTATCTTATTGATACGCTCTATGCGTACATCCGGGAAACGGCTCTGAAGGTAATCGGCGAACTGGCCTGTATTCAATTCGGCTACTACCACCCGCCTGTAGCGGCGTAGAATCTCACCCGTATTGGCAGGAAGCGGCTGAATATAGCGGAACTGGGCAAGCGCTACAGGATAGCCATCGCGGTTCAGTTCCTCGGCTGCCGTATAAAGATGGCCGAAAGTGCCGCCCCACCCTACCAGAAGCGTATCAGCATCCGGCGAATCGCACAGAACCTCCTGCAGGGGAATATCGTCGGCAACACGCGCCACTTTCTCACGGCGCGTCTCGATCATGCGGGCATGGTTTGCCGGATCGTTGGATATGGCACCCGTATCGAAATTCTTCTCAAGACCGCCGATACGATGGGTGATACCGTCTTCCGTCCCGGGAAGCGCCCAATAGCGCGCCAGTGTATCTGCATCGCGCATATATGGCTGCCACGCTTGGCGACATTCAGCCGGAATCACAGGCACCTTGATTTCCGGATATTCATCAGCTTCGGGTATCCGCCAAGCCGACGAACCGTTGCCGATGAACGCATCCGACAACAGTATCACAGGCGTCATATGCTCGATAGCGATACGCGATGCCTCGAAAGCCATGTCGAAACACATTGTCGGGCTTGTAGCCGCCACAACTACCAGCGGACACTCTCCGTTACGCCCGTAAAGCGCCTGATTGAGGTCGGTCTGTTCGGTTTTGGTCGGCAGACCGGTAGATGGGCCGCCGCGCTGCACGTCGATCACCACCAACGGCAGTTCCGCCATCACTGCCAGACCCAACGCTTCTCCCTTCAGCGCCAGACCGGGGCCTGAGGTAGACGTCACACCAAGCGAGCCGGCGAACGACGCACCGATAGCCGAACATATGCCGGCAATCTCATCCTCCATCTGACAGGCTTTCACACCGAGATCCTTACGCTTTGCAAGCTCATGAAGAATATCTGTTGCCGGAGTTATGGGATAGCTCCCCAGAAAAAGCGGCCGGCCCGACTTTTCCGAAGCCATTATCAGCCCCCAGGCCGTTGCCTCATTACCCTTTATATCAGTATAAATCCCGGGGCGGATCTCGTCGGTGGCTATGGAATATGTTGATACCGACGCATGTATGTTATGACCGTAGTCGTAGCCGGCCAGGAGAACTTTCGCATTCGCCTCGTAAACCGCCGGTTTTTTAGCGAACTTCTCGCGCAGCATACGGAGGGTGCTTTCGAGCGGACGGTCGAACAGCCAGCATAGCAGACCGAGTGTGAAGATATTGCGGCATTTCAGAACTGCCTTCACATCCATCCCCGAATCGGCCAGAGCTTCCTTTGTAAGTGTTGTCACCGGAACCTCCACCACCTGAGCCGTGATGCCCAGCTCGCGGATAGGATCGTCGGTAGTGAAAGCGGCCTTTTTCAGGCCATCCTCCTTGAAAGAGTCTATATCCAAGATAATTATGCCACCGCGGTTCAGAAATTTGTAGCTCTGCTTGAGAGCGGCGGGATTCATAGCCACAAGCACATCGCATTTGTCGCCCGGAGTATGAACGCCCGATCCTACACTCACCTGAAAGCCACTTACCCCACCGAGCGACCCCTGTGGGGCACGGATTTCGGCAGGATAGTCGGGAAAAGTCGACACCGAATTGCCAAGCCCGGCCGATACGTTGGTAAAAAGATTTCCGGCAAGCTGCATGCCGTCACCGGAATCACCGGAAAAACGCACGGCTACCTTCGACATTTCGCGCACGCGCGAAGAGTTACTATTGGTTGTGTTATCCATGTCAGGTTAATGTTACTATGCAAGTATCGGCAAAGTTACTCAAAAAATCCATTCGCGACTCATTTTATTATTCCGAATTTCACTCTGCCGTATAGTTATTGAGCGCACTGCGGAGCTGAGACGTCACCATCTCGCGCAGTTCTGGCGGAGAGATTACCGTGATCCGCGGTCCGTAGCTCAGTATTTCCGACACGAAATCAGAAGTTATACGCAATCTGTATGTAAAAATGGAGTACCTGTCCGATACCATCTCCTCCTGCGACGAATGAAGCGGAAGTGCATGAAGATACTTTGCCTGACGCAGATCCACACGCAGTTTCACCGTGCAGGGTTCGTCGTCGGTAACCATCATACCGAAAGAGTCGCGGAAATATTCCGCAGGATCGATATCAGGCGGAGGCGTGAAGGTTTCAGGCATGTTAAGCAGATTGCTCATACGGTCGAGCGAATATGTCTTCACCTTACCGTCGCCGGTATTACGGCCGGTCACATACCATAGCTGCCTGTATATACGCAGAAAATATGGCTCCAGCACCACTCCGCGTGTAGGTTGTTCGCGGATATGCGAATGATAGTCGAATTTTATAACGCTGTTCAGTTTCAACGCCTCGATGATGGGAGCGAGAAATTCGCGCGCGGAAGGAACATCCTCCAGCAGAATCCGCGAAGCCACCTCGCGCGAGCCTTGAAGAACATTGCTCGTCGCGAAGGAATCAAGCAACCAGTCGGACATGCGTCCCTGCTGATGATCCACGAGATAATACTCGTATGTACTCTTGTCACACTCTATTGTGATCGAGAAAAGCTGCTCGATATTCTGGCGGTAGTTGAAAAATGTGCGTCGCGGAATTTCAAACTCTCCGTTGCTGTAAGGCGAGCGGGCCCAGCATTCGTTAAGTTCTTTACGCGATATGCGTCCGTAACGGCGTATCGTGTCGATGAGCCAGATATAGCGGTTCAGCAGATTTTTTGCCATGGCAGAATGGTAGATGATTCAAGGTTCTGTACAAAGAGAGAGATGTCGGTTGCCTTGGCTCCGGCACCTTTATTCAATTATTTCACCGATCGCCCTCACTATTATCAGCGACTGGTCTGGATCGTTGGTAATCACCTGTATGCGGGCACTCATCAATTCTGAAGGCAGTTCGGCAGGATCGGCTGTCACCGTAATCTCCATAGTTTTACCCTTCTTCACCTTCCCTTCCGAGGGAGTTACGGTTATGCCGGAGTCCGTAGTGTAGGCGCGGCGCACAAACAGATCGCTCTTACCACGGTTTTCGATTGTGAAGGTACGGCTCACACTCTCTCCCGAACGATTGATCTGACCGAAATCAAGACGCTCCGCGTCCACAGCTGCCACCGGTGCATTCTGACGCTGACCCGGTGTCAGTTTCGAAAAATCCTCTTCAAGTATAGCCGACAGATCAAGTTTCAGCGGATCTTCACCCGCTACCCCTATATATGCCGTATCGCTTATTATTCCGTAAGGGGTGGAGGCATCAGGTGTGATTGTCAGCGTATACACTATCTGCTCTCCCGGAGGGATGCTGCCCTGCGAACCTGCTATCCTCACATACGACGGCACCCCGCTCCATTCCGGAACCACCGGTGCCTCCGACGCGTTGTAGACCTCCACAAATGCGGATTTGGCACGTCCTTTCACTACCGTTCCGAACGGAACGAGCTGTGTGCGCATCTTGAGCGGACCGGCCTGAACCGGATAGCGCGACATCAGAGTACTCTCCGATCCTATCACGACACCGTTGATCGTAAGCATTTTTCTCGGACCGGCGCCAGCACCGGCTATATCGATGCTGAGAGTCTTGCTGAAACGGCCGGGGCGGCCGGCCGGATTGAACGTCGCCATAATACTGCCCGTATCGCCCGGTTCGATAGGCTGTTTGGTATACGACGGTGTCGTACAGCCGCACGATACCTTTACCGCGCGAATACTTACAGGCTCACTACCTTTGTTGACAAACCTGAAATTACAGGTCACTTTACCGCCATCCTCACGAAACGCTCCGAAATCATGCTCAGTCTCAAGCCATTCAACCTGAGCAAAGGCTGTTACGGAACATACGAGCGCCGTAAACGCCGACATTATAAGCTTCTTCATTTTTCTGCCGCTGTCTTTTTCGGAGTCACAACTCCTTTTATTTTCAGTTTCACTGTCTTATTCTTGGCAGCATTGCTCTTGACAGTTATACTCTTGATGAATTCCCCTGGGCGACCAGCGGGCACATAAGTGACCTTTATCTTGTCGCTTTTACCTGCGGCCACAGGCTTTTTGGGAAACGACGGGCGTGTGCAGCCGCATGAAGCCGTCGCACTAACAATCATCAGAGGGGCATCCCCGGTGTTCGTGAACACGAATTCGTGGGTGACATTTCCTCCGTCCTCGGCTATTGTGCCGAAATTATATGTGGTTTCCTCAAACTCAATGGCCGGTTCCTGCGCGAAAGCCACGAACGATCCGGCCGCAAGCGCCAAGCTGAACAGAAGTTTTTTCATAATCTTTATCTTTATACTACATCTATTATAGATAGATTAACACCGCAAAAGCCCCAAAATATCACTCCCCGCCTTTCTTCTTCCCGGCAAGCATACCGCAGGCCGCAAGAATATCCTCTCCGCGAGAGGCCCGAATGGTTGCCGTGATACCCCTTGCGTTAAGCATATCGCGGAACTGCTCCATACGCTCCACATCCGATGGCTTCAGATCACTACCGGGAATTGCATGGAAGCGGATAAGATTTACCCTGCACTCGAGCCCCTTCAGCCGGTCGGCAAGCTCCATGCAGTGACGGCGGTCATCGTTAAGCCCTCCGAACATTATATACTCGAACGACAGGCGACGCTGGTGTGAGAAATCATAACCACGAAGCAGGTCGATCACATCGCTTATCGGATACGCCCTCTCTACCGGCATAAGGCGTTCGCGTTCTGCCGGATAAGGCGAATGAATGGATATGGCCACATGAACCTTCGTCTCGTCAAGCAACCGGCGAAGCTCCCTCAACTTGCCGATCGAGCTTACCGTGATACGCTTGGGACTCCACGCAAGGCCCCATTTTTCAGTCAGTATCCCAATTGCCGCCAGAACAGCATCGAGATTGTCGAGCGGTTCACCCATTCCCATGAACACGATGTTGGTAAGCCTCTCACTCTCGGGAACTGACAACACCTGATTTATGATCCTGGCCACGGAGAGTGAGCCGTGGAATCCCTGACGCCCGGTCATACAGAAAGAACAGTTCATACGGCATCCGGCCTGCGACGACACGCAGATAGTCACCCTCTCCTTATCGGGAATGCAGACAGCCTCGACATCATGCCCCCCTTCGCCGGGAAAGAGATATTTTGCTGTCCCGTCTACACTGCGGACCGAAGCTATCGGTTCCTGACGGCCTACCGTATAACCGGCTTCCATCAGCCTGTTGCGCGCTGCTTTCGAAAGATCGGTCATGGCTCCGATATCGGTAACCCGCTTCTCATAAAGCCACTTAGCCATCTGTTTGGCTGCGAACGAAGGCATACCGCACTCCGCTGCAATCTGCCGCAACCCTTCCAATGTCTGCCCTATCAACGGTTTCTTATCCATATAATCCTATTACTGATGCAAAAATACGAAAAAAAACTTATACACGTACCCTAACGGATAATGCTACTTGAATTTTATTTGTTAACTTTGTAGGGTGGCATTCCCCAATCGGATGCCCCGAATACGATGGAAGACAAAAAACTGTTTCTTCTCGACGCTTATGCGCTGATATACCGCGCATACTACGCTCTGATAAAGTCACCGCGCATCACCTCCAAGGGGTTCAACTCCTCGGCGGTGTTCGGTTTCTGCAATACTCTCGACGAGATATTGAGAAAAGAGAACCCCACACATATAGCCGTATGTTTCGACCCCAAAGGCGACACTTTCCGACATGAGCTTTACACCGGATACAAAGCCAAGCGTGAGGCGCAGCCCGAGGATATCTCGCTCTCCGTTCCGATTATAAAGGAACTCGTAGAAGCCTACCGCATACCCGTGTTCGAAGTTCCCGGATTCGAGGCCGACGATGTTATCGGAACTCTCAGCCGCCGCGCGGCAACCGAGGGATACACGACCTACATGATGACCCCCGACAAAGACTACGGACAACTCGTCAGCGACAAGGTGTTCATGTACCGTCCGGCGCTCAAAGGGCAGGGATTCGAGATACGTGGTGTTAAAGAAATATGCGAAAAATACGATATCGGCTCCCCGCTTCAGATAATAGACCTTCTGGCCCTTGAGGGAGATGCTATCGACAATATACCCGGATGCCCGGGAGTAGGGCCGAAAACCGCCTCGAAACTGATCCGCGAATTCGGATCGGTAGAAAACATGCTCGAACACTCCGGAGAGATAAAAGGGACTCTCGGAGAAAAGATCCGTGCCAACGCCGACAATATCCGCTTCTCCAAAACCCTCGCCACAATCCGTACCGACGTACCGGTAGAGGTCGATTTCGACACTCTCCGCCGACAGCCGGAAGATGTGGAGCGGCTGCGCGACATTTTCACACGCATGGAGTTCAAGACCTTCCTCTCCCGCCTCAAAACTCCGGCAGCAGACACCGCGCCACAACCCTCGGCCCCATCCTCAGCCAGTCTGTCAGGATCACTGTTCGATTTTGTGGAAGGAGAAGCGGAAGATACCGGAGAGACCGCATCCATGGCTACATCGCAAGCCAGCTACACCGAGCCATCGACCTCCGGAGAGATCGGCCGTGAGATCGGGTTATGCGTAAAGTCGCCCTACGTCGGGATCGCCACATATGCAGTCGGTTCCGAAGCCATGACTGCCGAACTGAAAGCGATAGCCATTTCCCGTTCCGAAGGTCAGGCGATACTCATCAGTCTGCCGGCCGAAGAGAATTCACGTCGCGATATCCTTCAGCTTATAGAACCGCTCTTCACATCGGACACGACAATCGTAAGCCACGACATAAAGCGCGACATGGTATTGCTGCGCCGCGAGGGAATCACCCTTTCCGCACCATACTCCGACACCTCTCTTGCCCATTATGTGTTGCAGCCGGAAATGCGCCACAGGCTCGCTGATATCGCCATGAGCGTGCTCAACTACAGCACAGCCGACTACGATACAGCCACGGTAGCACGCAAACCGTTCGCGCCGATACCCCCCGGCTTGCTGACAGATCGCCTGTGCGAGCAGGCCGACATAACACGCCGCCTCCACAAACCGCTGCGCGATCTTCTGGAGAAAAACGGAATGCTGTCACTCGTCGACGACATGGAGCTGCCTCTCGCGCGGGTACTCGCCGACATGGAATGGACCGGCGTGCGCATCGACTCGGGAGAGCTAGCCCGGCTGTCGGTTCAGCTGACCGCACGTGTCAAAGATATCGAAGAGAAGATATACGAACTCGCCGGCGAACGTTTCAACATCGGATCGCCCATGCAGGTCGGAGAAATACTTTTCGGCAAACTCAAGCTCGACCCTAAAGCCAAGCGAACCAAAACAGGAGCATACTCCACCACAGAAGAAATTCTTGAGAAACACCGCGCCCACCATCCGGTTGTCGGGCTGATACTCGACGCACGAAGTCTCAAGAAACTGCTCGCGACCTACGTCAACGCTCTCCCCGAACTCGTAAACCCCGCCACAGGCAAGATACACACCACATACAATCAGACCGTCACCGCCACGGGGCGCATCAGCTCTACCAATCCCAACCTGCAGAACATACCTGTCCGCACCGACGACGGGCGGGAGGTTCGCCGTGCATTCATCGCCGACCCGGGATGTGTGGTACTATCGGCCGACTATTCGCAGATAGAGCTTCGCCTGCTCGCAGCCCTGTCGAAAGATCCTGAACTTACAGAAGCTTTCCGCGAAGGGCTCGACATTCACCGCGCCACAGCTGCGAAAATCTACCATGTCCCGTTCGAGGAAGTGACCGACACGCAACGGCGCAATGCCAAGACTGCAAATTTCGGAACCGTCTACGGCATCTCGGCTTTCGGACTGTCCGAACGTCTGGGCATACCCCGTGCGGAAGCGAAGGAACTCATCGACGGATATTTCAACACATATCCCCATATCCGTGAATATATCGCCGAATCAGTGGAAAAAGCCCGCGAACAAGGTTTCGTATCCACTGTCATGGGGCGCAAACGCTATCTCCCCGACATATCGTCGCGCAATGCCACCGTGCGCAGCTTCGCCGAACGCAATGCGGTCAACGCACCGCTTCAGGGATCTGCCGCCGACATCATCAAAATTGCCATGATCCGCATTTTCAACGAACTCAACCGACGCGGGATGCGTTCAAAAATGGTGATTCAGGTTCACGACGAACTGGTATTCAACGTACCGGCAGACGAGGTCACACAACTTAAGGAGATAGTTGTGCGACTGATGGAAGGAGCGTTCAGCGGATCGGTTCCCCTCGAAGTATCTGCCGGAACCGGCGAAAACTGGCTGGAGGCACACTGAGGATTATAGGTAGTTGCAATCGACAAGAATACACAAGCTATATGTAATTTTAAACATCCAAAGTTTCTGAGATGGAACATCCTGAAAACGATTCGAAATATATCGGACTCAACGTCAATGCCGGAGTAAGCCAGCCACCGGTGGTAAACCCCTATCTGAAACCCCGCCGACGGGCTCCGCTACCAAATGCATCCGATCTTGTTGAAGGTATTCTGCAAGGAGACGTCACCAGGCTCGCAAAGGCCGTAACCCTGGTGGAAAGTGTGGCCCCGGCTCATCAGGCTATAGCCCGTGAGGTTATTGAAAAATGTCTCCCATATTCGGGCAACAGCCGCCGTATCGGTATCACAGGCGTGCCAGGTGCTGGAAAATCCACCTCCATCGATGTTTTCGGCCTACACGTTCTCCGCAACGGCGGCAAACTCGCCGTACTCGCTATCGACCCCTCTTCAGAACGCTCCAAAGGAAGTATTCTCGGCGACAAAACCCGTATGGAAAAACTTTCCATACATCCCGATGCATTCATACGGCCTTCCCCATCGGCCGGATCCCTGGGCGGCGTGGCACGCAAAACCCGCGAGACAATCGTATTATGTGAGGCAGCTGGCTACGACAACATTTTTGTGGAGACTGTCGGTGTCGGCCAGAGTGAGACCGCAGTCCACTCGATGGTCGATTTCTTCCTGCTGATACAAGTTGCCGGAACCGGCGATGAACTGCAGGGAATAAAACGCGGCATCATGGAAATGGCCGACGGCATTGTCATCAACAAAGCCGACGGCGACAACATTGACCGTGCCCGTCTGGCGCAGGCACAGCTCCGGTCTGCCCTCCACCTATTCCCCACTCCACCATCCGGATGGAGCCCTGAAGTGCTGACTTATTCCGGCTACTTCGAGCTTGGTATCGCCGAGGTCTGGGATATGATCGACCGCTACTTCGCTTTCGTGAAGGAGAACGGCTATTTCGAGCGCCGACGCCACGAGCAGGCGCGATACTGGATGTACGAAACCATCGACTCCGAACTGCGCCGCCGATTCTACGACGACCCGGACCGCGCCGCACGCATCGCCACATGCGAGCGTCTGGTGCTATCCAACCGTCTCAGCCCATTCGCGGCCGCCGCCCAACTGCTCGGAGAGGATATCTGACCGACTTACCTACATTTTTCTAATGTCAAACCTGAGACTTATGAAAAAACTTGCCATATACCGCAACGACCCCTGGCTCGAGCCTTATGCCGACGCTATAGAGGGCAGACACATGGATGCCATGAAAAAGGAGGAAGAGCTTACACAGCGCTGCCACTCACTCAACGACTTCGCCAATGCGCATCAGTATTTCGGACTTCACCGCCAGGGCGACTGGTGGGTATTCCGCGAATGGGCACCCAACGCATCGCAGATTTATCTTGTCGGCGATTTCACCGACTGGGAAGAGAAGCCCGAATTCTCCCTCAAGCCGCTGAAAGGGGGCGTATGGGAACTGCACATACCCGCCGACCGCATCCGTCAGGGGCAGCTCTACAAGATGAGTGTCCACTGGCCCGGTGGGGAAGGATTGCGCATACCGGCATATGCCACCCGCGTGGTACAGGATGAAGACACCCACATATTCTCCGCACAGGTATGGGAACACGCGCCATACCGCTGGAAGATCGACAATTTTGTGCCGGATACCCGTCCGCTCCTCATCTACGAATGCCATATAGGCATGTCGCAGCAGCGCGAAGGTGTGGGGACATATGCCGAATTCCGCGACAATGTTCTCCCCCGCATAGCCGCCGACGGCTATAACGCCATACAGATAATGGCGATTCAGGAACATCCATATTACGGATCGTTCGGATACCACGTGTCGAGCTTCTTCGCAGCCTCAAGCCGCTTCGGTACCCCCGAGGAACTCAAAAGTCTCATTGACCGCGCCCACGAACTCGGCATCGCAGTCATAATGGATATCGTACATAGCCATGCCGTGAAAAACGAAAACGAAGGACTGGGACGGCTCGACGGTTCATACGACCTTTATTTCTACGGCGACCACCGCCGCGAACATCCCGCCTGGGATTCACTTTGTTTCGACTACGGAAAGAACGAAGTGCTCCACTTCCTGCTGAGCAACTGCAAATTCTGGCTCGAGGAATACCGGTTCGACGGATTCCGGTTCGACGGCGTCACCTCGATGCTCTATTACGACCACGGTCTCGGAAAAGCATTCGGCGGATACGGCGATTACTACGACGGCAATCAGGACACGAACGCCATCACATATCTCACTCTCGCCAACAAACTCATCCACGAAATCAATCCACACGCCATCACCATAGCTGAGGAGATGAGCGGCATGCCGGGTCTCGCCCTCAAGATCAAAGACGGCGGAATCGGATTCGACTACCGTATGGCGATGGGCATACCCGACTACTGGATCAAGACCCTGAAGGAGAAAAAAGATGAAGACTGGCATCCGACATCAATATTCTGGGAACTCACCAACAGGCGATCCGACGAAAAAACCATTTCTTACGTCGAGAGCCACGATCAGGCACTCGTCGGCGACAAGACTGTGATTTTCCGTCTTATCGACAAGGAGATGTACTGGCACATGATGGTAGGCGACGACAACATGACCGTAGCCCGCGGTATGGCACTCCACAAGATGATACGCCTCGTCACACTCGCAACCATCAACGGCGGCTACCTGAACTTCATGGGCAACGAATTCGGACACCCCGAATGGATCGATTTCCCACGCGAAGGCAACGGATGGAGCTACAAATATGCCCGCCGCCAATGGGATCTTGTCGACCGCGAGGACCTGCAATATAAATTCCTGAACGCTTTCGACAATGCAATGATCAGTCTCGTAAGCGGTATCAACAACTTCCAGGCTCTCGGCATTGAAAAACTCTGGGAGCAGGACTCCGATCAGGTACTCGCTTTCCGGCGCGGCAACTTTGTATTCGTTTTCAACTTCTCACCCACTAAGTCGTTCACCGGCTACGGCATTCTGACACCTCCCGGAAAATATCGGGTAGTCCTCTCCACCGACAGTCCGCTGTTCGGAGGCTACGGAAACATCGATGAGAAAGTGGAACACCTCACTCAATTCGACAAACTCTACGCTCCCATAGGCAAAGAATGGCTCAAACTCTATCTCCCGGCCCGATCGGCTCAGGTTCTACGGCTTGTGCGCCAGCGTCCACGAAAGAAAGATGACAAATAAAACCGCAACTGTATCGCCGGCCTCAGTGCCGGCCGATCTGCACGAATGGCTCGACAGAGAGGCAACCCGGGTGAACTCGCCCGAGTTCATCTCTGCCGACCCCGTGCAGTTTCCACGGCGTTTCACACGCCTGCAGGATATAGAGACCGTCGCCCTGCTGAGCGCCACCATAGCCTGGGGCAACCGCAAGATGATATGCTCCAACTGCGAGAAAATGTTGCGCCTGATGGACTACGATCCATACAACTATGTAATGGACAAGGGATATGAGGAACTGCCCGACGGCAATATCCACCGCACCTTCTTCGCACGCGACCTACGCCATTATCTGCGGGGGCTCAACCGCATATTCACAGACCACGGATCCTTGGCCGACTTCGCGCGCAGCGAGAAAATAGCGGCCGACGAAGCTCCGGCATGGAAACTCGTCAAGGCCATGAACCGCGAATTCGCCACTGCCAACGGAGGTATCGCAGACCCGCGTTGCCTTCCGCAGAATCTCGCCACAACTGCCCTAAAGCGCATCAACATGGCGCTGAGATGGCTTGTGCGCGACGACGGTATTGTAGACATGGGTGTATGGAAAGGAGTTATAACCCCGGCGCAGCTCTACATTCCCCTCGATGTGCATGTGGGCGATAACGCCCGTGCCCTCGGACTGCTCGACCGCCGCGCCAACGACCGGCGCTCGGTCGAACAGCTCACCGCCACCCTCAGGTCTCTCCGTCCCGACGATCCCGTATTCTACGATTTCGCCCTCTTCGGCCTACTGCCGGAAAAAGCATCTCCCACCGACTAAATCAAAAGTCCCGCTCAGGAAAGAAGCCCGGTATAACCGGACTATGACCTCTCCGCACTCAACTCAAGGGCCCATTTGCTTCAATAAATAAACCATTTTTATGAATATCAGACGCTTATTAAATCCGATCATCACATTGGCGGCAATGACTGTCATTCTATGCAGCTGCCAGAAGAAAGAAGCATCTCTCCAGATGCTCAGCCGCGACTTCACATTCTCGGAAAACTGCAAACCGATTGATTTACCCTACGGACAGTGGCCTATGACGTTCGGGGACACCACCGCAAAGAGTTTCAGCCTGAGATTCAGAACACCACTCCCTCTTCCCATGAATGAGAAACTAGTGGATATCGAAGATATCGTTATGGTCGAGACCTATCCCGCCAACAGCGCCGGAGATCAGCTTATAAACGCCACACTGTTTCTGACAGATTCCATAACCGGCGACACACCGCGCCGGCGTGCTATCACACTCAGCGTTCCGGTAAGCGAACTCACACCCGACATCTCCCACGACGTCGTGGTCAACTATACGGGCAAAGATGTGTCACTCTACATCGACGGACATCTCTACGACAGCGACTTCCCTATCGGTACGCCGGCCACAGGCAAACATCTTGCAAAGATTGCAGCAAACAGAATGAACGTGCAGTTTTACACCCCCGCCCTTACGCCGGTACGTGATGAATCGTTCACCTCCGATATTCCACAGTACTGGACACCCCCCTACGGCAATGCATGGGTCGGCGACGTTGTAGCCTGCTATTTCAACGGGCGTTATCATATCTTCTACCTCTTCGACCGCCGGGGTCACAAAAGCAAATTCGGCAACGGAGGCCACTATTTCGAACACCTCTCTACCCCCGATCTCATTAACTGGACCGAACATGAAGCGGCAGTCCCTATCGACAAGCAGTGGGAAACCCTCGGAACGGGCACACCCTTCGTCCATAACGGCGAACTATGTCTGAGCTACGGGCTTCATACCACACGTCTGTTCCCTTACGAACGCACGACACTCCCCAACATGAAGGCCGACTACGACAGTCTCGGATACACCCGATCGCTAAGCTATGACACAATCTCAGGGCTGATTCCTGCCGGATCGACCTATGCAGTAAGCCACGACGGAGGAATCACTTTCGAGAAATCACACAAGCTTTTCCATTATTGCGAAAATCCGAGCATATACGTTGACTCACTGGGTAACCTTATGATGCTCGCCAATTACGGCGCGCGCGGAACATGGCAGAGCGATTCGCTCAACGGAGGCTGGCACAGCATTGACGCGGACTTCCCTCCCGGCGGCGACTGTACGTTCCCCTTCCGCATCGGTAACCACGACTATGTTATCGGAGGATTCTCAGGCATGTGGTCGAAACCGGCCGGAACACCCGTCACCGAATTCCGCGATATTGTAAAAGATGGGAAAGACTGCTATAACGGTCTGTCAGTCCCTGCAGTGACAACTCTCCCCGACGGACGCACCATTATGTCAGGCTGGATCAAGATGCAGAACTGGGGAGGCGCCCTGGCCACACATGAGATCATTGCCGATGGCAACGAAGGAACTCTCGGAAGCCGATGGATCGAAGAACTGATACCTCACCTTCCGGAAGTAACCCTCTCTCCATCGGCTGTGGAAGCTACTCCGGCCTCATTCATCTGTGAATTCACCCTCACTCCTGCTGAAGCCGGTAAGGGTACCGCGACCATAAACTTCGGCGAAGGAGCGCTGTGGACACTCGACCTCAACAGCGACCGCGCATGGTTCGCATCGTCGGCCGACGACAAACCGCGGACACTCGGTGAAGGGGGCGACCTGTCGGGAGCCCGCAACTACGCTATCCCCGCCCGTGTAGCCGCAAATAAGAACATTCCGGTGAGACTGCTCGTGTACAGCCGCCCAAAATTCAAAGGTTCCATTATCGACGTTGAGATCGACGGGCGCCGCACGATGCTTTCATTCCGTCCTGATCTCACCGTAAACGAAATCTCCTTCCGTGACGAAGGCATTTCGTTAGGCCATTGACACCGGAAAAACGACGAATCGACCGCAAACGTTAAATGCGACGGGGGGAATATTGCATCACGAAAGAATAATTTACCAAAATATGGTTAAATTACAACTCTTTCGCAGACATTAACTAAGATACACTTTCAAAAAATTGCGCAATCGGATCAAATGCGATAATTTTGCATCGACAAAAAAACATCATTCACTGCAAATCGATTGTGAACCCGATGTCAAGTCGTTCCAATCTTAGTTAACTTCCCTTCCATAATTTTTCTCATCATCTCTCTCCCGCAATCCTTTTCAACAAGGGCTGCCCTGCCGCGAATGGCAGGGCAGCCCTGATTTTTCACTCAGATATGCTGATTGCGTTTCCTTCGTGGCCACATCCTGCGCAATCTCAGCAGCTGCTTCTCGACGGTAGATGACGCAATCACCATGATCACAGCCACAATTATGAGCAACAGGCCGGAAAAAATGCGGGGAGTGAACGGTTCACCGAAAACCGTAACTCCGAAAAATACCGCCGTAACCGGTTCAAGCGCCCCCAGGATTGCCGTAGGAGTAGAGCCTATATACTGAATAGCACGTGTGGTACACAAAAGAGACACGGCGGTTGGGAATACCGCCAGAGCCACTAAGTTTATCCAGAGCCATCCCGAATCGGGCAGATTAAGGCCACCGTTGAAAGGCGCATAAACAGCAAACAACATCCATCCGAAAAGCAATACGTAGAAAGTCACCTTCACGGTAGGCATTCCGTTAAGAGCCGAACGGCTCACAAACACAAGATAAACCGCATAGGAGAGCGCCGACGCGAATACCATTACAGTACCGGCGACACTCAGCGTCGCTCCGCCGTCACCCTGATACAGCATCGCGATTCCTGCGAGAGCCATAACGATACTCGCCACAGTGACCCAGCCTGTTTTCTCATGAAACACACATCCCATGAGAACCGCAACCATTATCGGATACACGAACAGCAGGCTCGAAGCTATTCCGGCATCCATATAATTGTAGCTCAGGAACAGCCATAGCGACGACAGAGCCATCAGCAGCCCCATTCCGGCCAGAAGAACCCCGCTTTTCAACGATACGCCGAAATCGCGTCCGCGCCATTTTATCATTATACCGATAATCGGTACAGCAAGCAGATAACGGAAAAACAATACCGATACGGCATCCATGCCCCCTCCGTAAAGAGGCAGTGCGAACAGAGGATTCATACCGTATGTGGCGGCAGCCACAGCTCCCAGAAGATAACCTTTGAATTTACCTTTAGCCATTTTTCAGTTTTTGAGGATGCAAAATTACGAAAACAAAAACACGATTCAGCGGTTTTTCTTATCTTTGTGAGATAAAACATGAGCCCCGGTTGTTATTACTGTCGGGGAGAACGGGGAAATTAACAACCAACCGATTCAGAAAGATATGAAAGACTTAATCATAAGCAAAGAAACCACCGAACGTGCTATCCTCGTCGGGCTAATCACCCAGCGGCAGAGCGAGACGAAGGTGGCGGAATACCTCGGCGAACTTGAATTTCTCGCCGACACCGCCGGCGCCAACGTGGTGTGCCGGTTCACCCAGAAACTCGACTATCCCAACTCACGCACATTCGTCGGACAGGGCAAACTCGCGGAAATAAGGGAATATGTTGAGAAAAATGAAATCGGAATGGTGATTTTCGACGACGACCTCTCTACCAAACAGATCGCCAACATAGAGAAAGAACTTCAGGTAAAGGTACTTGACCGTTCGAGCCTGATTCTCGATATTTTTGCAAAACGCGCGCAGACAGCCACCGCAAAAACCCAGGTGGAACTTGCTCAGTACCAATATCTGCTCCCCCGGCTGACCCGCCTGTGGACCCACCTCGAACGTCAGCGGGGCGGTATCGGCATGCGAGGCCCCGGTGAGACACAGATCGAGACCGACCGCCGTATAATCCTCCGGCGCATATCGTTGCTGAAAGAGGAACTCCGCAACATCGACCGTCAGAAAACCCTTCAGCGCAAAAACCGCGGCGCTCTGACACGTGTAGCACTCGTAGGTTACACCAATGTGGGAAAATCCACCCTCATGAATCTGTTGAGCAAGAGCGATGTTTTCGCCGAAAACAAGCTGTTCGCCACCCTCGACACCACAGTGCGGAAAGTTACCATCGAGAACCTGCCCTTTCTGCTGACCGATACGGTAGGATTCATCCGCAAACTGCCTACCCATCTGGTGGAATCGTTCAAATCCACACTCGATGAGGTACGTGACGCCGACCTGCTGGTACACGTTGTCGACATAAGCCATCCCCAGTTCGAGGAACAGATAGAAGTTGTCAACAAGACCCTCGCTGAAGTATGCGGCTCAGCCGACAAACCGATGATAATGGTTTTCAATAAAATCGACGCATACAACCACATCCCCAAAGATGAAGACGACCTGACACCACGCACTGCACGCAACATACCTCTCGATGAGCTTAAAGCTACATGGATGAATCGACTTGATCCGGGCAACTGCGTGTTCGTATCGGCAAAAAAAGGCACTAACATCGACGAACTGAAACAGATGCTCTACGATAAAGCCAAGGAGATACACACCCAGAGGTTCCCATACAACGACTTCCTATACCAGAAATATGACGAGGACCAATCAGACCTTGCCGACGGCACAGACACTGCAGACTGATGCTTCACGCATGCAGTGGAGCCGTCTCATATGCGACAAACGCTTCGGAATGGAGGACTACCATTCGCCGAATCCCGCCGGAGGCACCCGCTCCGATTTTCAGCGCGACTTCGACCGTCTGGTATTCTCCTCCCCCTTCCGCCGTCTTCAGAACAAGACACAGGTATTTCCCTTACCGGGTAGTATCTTCGTTCACAACCGACTTACCCACAGCATGGAGGTGGCGTCCGTAGGGCGCTCGATGGCCAACGAGATCGCCCGCGCCATACAGCCCCGATACGAAGGTTCGCCCGACGAAAAGGCTCTCGACTCGATTGGCGAGATAGTGGCGGCGGCATGTCTCGCCCACGACCTCGGCAATCCCCCGTTCGGACACTCGGGCGAAAAAGCAATATCAACATTCTTCTCGGAAGGCGCCGGAGCGGATCTGCAACATGAACTCACTCCGGAGCAGTGGGCCGATCTGGTTCATTTCGAAGGGAATGCCAACGCCTTGCGTCTGCTTACACATCAGTTTCACGGACGCCGGCGCGGAGGGTTCGCCATGACCTACTCCATGCTCGCCTCTATTGTGAAATATCCATTCAGTTCAACCCTCGCAGGGAAACGCAATAAATTCGGATTCTTCACCTCGGAACACGATACCTTCCGTCTCATAGCACGCGAACTCGGACTTATATGCCGCGAGGACAGCGAAGGACGCCTCTGTTATGCCCGTCACCCGCTTGTCTATATCGTTGAGGCCGCCGACGATATCTGCTATGAAGTGATGGACATTGAGGACGCCCACAAACTGAAAATCCTATCTACCGATGAAGTGAAACATCTGTTCCTCGGATTTTTCGATCCCGAGCGCCAGCGCCGCTGTCACACAGTGATGGAGCGCATCACAGACCCTAACGAACAGATTGCCTATCTGCGTTCGGGAGTGATCGGGATCCTCGTTCAGCGCTGCGCAGAGGCATTCGTGGCGCATGAAGATCAGATCATGTGCGGCAACTTTAACTTCCACCTGCTCGATATTGTTCCGGAAAGGGAACGGGAGGCCTACAGCCGCTGCAACGATGTGTCCTGGGATAAGATATACCGCTCCTCCGACGTGGTAAATGTGGAACTTGCCGGTAACCGCATCATAACCTTCCTTCTCGAAAAGCTGATCGATGCAGTGCGCCATCCGCAACTCAACTATTCGAGGCTACTGCTGTCGCAGGTGCCACAGCAATACGATGTACGCGGTCCCGGACTTTTCCAGAAAATTCAGTCGGTACTCGACCACGTATCTGCGATGACCGACGTTTATGCGCTCGATCTTTTCCGCAAACTCAACGGACTGTCGCTGCCGGCTGTCTGAGGCTATCCGAAATCAGTAATTGTCTGTCAGTCGCTTTCATACCTTTACCATCCTTCACCACCTTAACCCCTTTTCCCGCAAATGAAGCGCATACTTATATATCTTATTTCGTTGATCTCACTCTCGGCATGGAGTATCACCCCGAAAGAGGTGGAGAATGTGCATATCGCAGACCGCACCCGTTATGTGACCGATCAGGCAAAAGTAATGTCGGACGCCGCCCGCCGGCAAGCGGACGCGCTGCTGGCCGATATGTGGAACCGGTCGTCAGCCGAACCGGTTGTCGTCATTGTCCCCGACCTTTCAGGTGCGGATATCGACGATTACGCTACCGAACTGTTCTCGCTATGGGGTATCGGTAAGAAAGACAAGGACAACGGAGTGCTGGTGCTGATATCCGTAGGCGACCGGCGTGCCGCCATTCGCACAGGATACGGTGCCGAAGGAGTGCTTCCCGATGTTATAGCCTCACGCATCATACGCAACGATATGGCTCCACGCTTCCGCGAAGGAGATTACGAAGGGGGCGTTATAGCGGCCCTGAACACTATACATACCGCCCTTACCGACGATGAGGCACGCGAATATCTTATGTCGGAATATGCCAACGATGCCGGCAGTGAAGATATAAACGGCGACGCGCTGTTCACCACCTACATTTCGCTGTCAGCGCTTATAGGCATAGCATTTCTGATATGGGTCATTGTGACCTCTGTGCGCACCCGACGCCAGCCTACGGCAAATCGCTTCAAATCTTTCCAACAGCTTCAGCTTCCTGCGGCAGTAGCCTCGTTCATAACCCTCGGATGTTGTGTGCCTGCATTTCTGCTGTTGATCTTCCTGATGCGCCGCACAAGGCTGCACAAACGGCTATGCCCCAGCTGCGGAACCCGCATGGAGCGTGTCGATGAGGTTAACGACAACCGCTACCTTACCCCGGCCCAGGATGCCGAGGAACAGCTCGATTCCGTAGACTACGACGTATGGCTCTGCCCTGCCTGCGGCGAGACTGATATCATACCCTACGTGAACCCGAAGAAAAACTATGAAGTATGCGACCGCTGCGGAGCGCGTGCGAGCGTATGCACCGGCCACCGCGTGCTTGTTCGCCCCACCACCGTCCACGAAGGACGCGGCGTAACCACCTACCGTTGCCTCCACTGCGGCAACAATACCCAGAAACCCTACACTATCCCCAAAGTAATAGCTACCCCCGTGATAATCGGCGGAGGTGGAGGCGGGGGATTCGGAGGAGGCGGATTCTCCGGCGGCTCGTTCGGCGGAGGTATGACCGGCGGAGGAGGTGCCTCCGGAGGCTGGTAATCAAGCCCTCTGTTCTGCAATCGAGATATAAAAGCTTAGTTAACAACACAACCCTATGCGGTCTCAGAGCCGGGCGGTAGCTTTCAGATAGGCTACGAGATAGATGCGGTATTGGGCACGCGCCTCGATCAGGTTTGCAGAAGCCTGCTGCCACTGAGCCTGCGCATCGAGCAGATCGGTCAGCGGACATACACGCTCGCGGTGTCGCTCGGTAGTGACGCGGAGGTTTTCAGCAGCCTGCTCAAGAGCGAGTGTCGCAGAGGATATCATACTGAAGCCGTCCTCCACATTAATTTCGGCCTGACGGGTTTCGAGATTAAGCAGACGGCTGTTGCGCTCAAGTTCCAGACGGGCGTTCTCCACCTCAAGTTTAGCTTTCTGCACCTTGCGGACTCCCTCGCCCCAGTGGAACAGCGGCACTTTCACTGCTATCATAGCCATTCCCAGTTTATCATTGAAACTTTGACTGTAAGGCACATACATTTCCGGAGCCACCTCAACCACAGTATTCAGCTTAATGTTCCCATACCAATTGTAGCCTACGCTTAACCCTACGGTAGGCAGGAAATCGCCACGTGTAAGTTTCACCATCTGACGTTTAGCCTCTACCTGCTCTTCGAGAAGCCGCAGTTCCGGACGGTCAGCCGGAGTGGCATCGAGAACATCCGCAGGCGACGGCGCTCCGGAAGCATCGCTGTCGAGCGGTATAATCTCCGTATCATAATCCACCCCTATGGCCTCGCAGAGCGCCATGCGGCACAGGTTGGCCCCGTTGGCTACCTTCTGTCGCTGATACACAATCTCGCTCCTGCGCGCTTCGACACGCAGAAGGTCGTTGCGCACTGTCATACCGACCTCGACAGCGAGTTCCGTATGGCTCATCAGGGTATCCATAAGATTCATGTAGCTCTCCATCAGAGCCACCTTTCCGAGCACAGACACATAGTTCCAGTAGGCGGTCTCAACGTCAGCAACAACATCGAGGCGCGTCATGCGCTGCTGTTCGGCAGCCACCCGCTCCCCTATTTTCGCAAGGGAGCGTCCGGCGGTTATCTTCCCTCCGGTATATACAGGCTGAGTGAGTTGAAATCCGGCGACATACATGCCATGCATCTGAAGGGTAGCTCCCATCATATCCATATCCTGAAACATATATGTTCCCGTTGCCATCGCATCTATTTTGGGGAGATAGTTGGTGGTGGCGGCTTTTGTCTCGAGACTCGCTATCCTGCGGCTGTTTTCGGCACCACGCATCTGTTCACTCGCCTTAAGGGCCATCTCACGACACTGACTCACATCGAGCCTGAGTGGTTCGGCAGCGTATGATGCAAGAGATGCCGCCACCGTAAGGCAAAGTGCTATTATATATCTGATTCTCATTTTTCTGATTCGGGTTTGCGGATTCTGAATATTACCGTATAGAAGAGAGGTAGAAGTATAAGGGTTATGACGGTTCCGGCCGTCAGACCTCCCATAATGGTAAGAGCGAGCGAGCCATACATGGGATCGCCGAACAGCGGAATCATACCCACTATCGTAGTGAGCGATGCCATCAGCACCGGACGGACGCGGCTTACCGTAGCCTCAACCACCGCATGATACGGCGCACGTCCTTCTTCGGTCTGCTGTCGGTTGATCTCGTCGACAAGCACTATGGAGTTCTTCACCATCATACCCATAAGCCCCATCAGACCGATGATTGCCATAAAGGTGAACGGTGTTCCGCTGACAAGGAGTGCCGGGGCGATGCCTACAAACACGAATGGCAGGCATATAAGTATGAGCCACAGCTTCTTCCAGCTATTGAAGAGCATCAGAAGTATGGCGAGAATTATGAATGCGGTGATCGGAACGAACTTCAGAAGGTTCTTCATTGCGTCGCCCTGAAGCTCCCCTTCACCGACCCACCTCATAGAATAGCCATCGGGAAGCTGTATGGCATCTATCCGGTCCTTGATGCTTTCCACAACTTTCGCCGGTGTGGCATCTGCCATCAGAGGATTGGGATCACATTCAGCCTCTATCACACGCCTGCCGTTGAGACGGTGAACGAGATTCTCTTCCCAGTCAAGGCTTATTCCGTTTGCCACGCTTCCAAGCGGAACTGTGCGGAACATCCGGTCGGCAAGTCCCGAAACATTTCCACCTGACAGCGCCTCGGCTACAGCGCCGTCGTCGAGACGCACGTTTGTCATTGTCCACACCGGAATATTCTCAAGATCGGAAATTCTGGAACCGTCGGCATCGCGCACAAGCAGGTTCACCATCAGCATCCTGTCCTGATCGGGCATCACACCGATTGTCATACCGTCGGTAGCCGCCTGAAGAGCATTCCCCACATCGGCGCGGCTCACTCCGGCACGCACACCCGACGGATGGTCGTAACCAGCTACAAGTTTCTTCGCCATCGGGCGCCAGTTGTTCTCTACGGAATAAGGGTCCACATACGGACTATCGCGCATTATCTGCTCTGCCTCGTTGCTGAGCCGCTTCAACACGGCCGGATCCGGTCCGGCGAACTCAACCTCCACAGTATGGGAGGTGGATATCGAGAAGTTATATTTCCTGATTCGGATATACGCGTCGGGATATGAGGAACGTAAATCGCGCAGAATCACAGGAATCTGCTCTACCACGGTCCGGTAACTGTCGCAATCAACAATCAATTCGGCATAATTGTCGCCTCCCGACGACATGGGGCGCACAAGACAATAACGCGCAGGAGCCGCTCCCATGCTCATCGCCACACGTTCCACCGCCGGATTAGTCCGAAGCTCGGCCGACATGGCGAGCATCTGCTCGCGTACGGTATCGGGAGAAGTCTGCGGCGGGAAATAGCATTCTACAACAAACTGCTTGTAGTCGAAATCGGGGAAGAAAAGTTGTTTCACCTTCATCATGCCCCACATACTCAGCGCAAGAAGAGCCAGCGACAATACGACTGTAATCCATTTGAAGCGTATCAGAGCGCCTACAGAACGACGCACAAAGCGGTGGGCCGGAGAATTCATAACCACCTCACTCTTCTGCTGCCCGTTTTCATCAGATTTTTCTGACGATTTATCTTTACCCATCCATGCCGCTGCGCAGACCGGCACCTGCACCAGAGCGAGCACCCAGCTCGCAAGAAGACTTACACAAAGCACCAGAAAAAGGTCGCCGGCATATTCTCCGGCCGAATCGGGCGACAGATATATGCCCACGAATGTAGCGGCGGCGATTACGGTAGCACCCAACAGCGGCATGGCTGTGCGCCGACCCGTATCGTAGAGATACCGGCTTGCAGGCAGACCCCGCTTGCGGTCCACGAGTATACCGTCCATGATAACCACGGCATTGTCCACAAGCATACCCATTGCCACAATAAAGGCACCGAGCGAGATGCGCTGCAAGGTCGTGCCACACTGGAGCAGTATCGGGAACGAGACTGCGATCGTAAGCACCAGACCGAAACCTATAATGACACCGCTACGGAAACCCATGGTGAACACAAGCACAAGAATCACGATAACCACTGACGCCAGCAGATTCCACATGAACGACGATATGGCGTCGCTAACCTTGTCGGGCTGAAAGAAAATCTTTTCGGTCTCCATACCGGCAGGCAAACTTTTCATAACCTCTGCGAGACGGGCATCCACTGCCTTGCCTACATCGGGAACTATAGCGTCGGTCTCCATTGCCACACAGATTGCTATCGCCGGCTGCTCGTTCACGAAGAATCCGTTGCGCTGGGGATCGGTAAGCGCGCGCTCTATAACAGCTATATCACCTAGGCGCACAAGTTTGCCATCGGGAGTTGATACTGTCAGATCACGCAGCTCCTCTTCGTTGTTGACCGGAGCATCTATCCTGACCTGAACGGCATCGTTGCCGGTGCGGTAGTTGCCGCCGGCTACAGGTTTCCCTACCGCCTGAAGAGCGCTCATAATCTGCGTGGGGAGAAGCCCGTTCCGTGCGAGTTCATCTTTCGGAAGCGTCACGTTTATCACCTCCTCGAGATTGCCCGCTATCGAAACCCGCTTCACACCGGGAACCGACAACAGCTCGCGGCGCAGATACTTCGCATAACGGTAAAGTTCCGGATAGCTGTATCCCTCGCCTGTAAGCGCATAAAAAATACCGTAGACATCCATCATGTCGTCGAGTACCACGGGAGAATATGTACCCGACGGTAAGCGTGACGCCACATCATTTACCTTGCGGCGAAGCTGGTCGAAGTGCTGCTCGAGATCCTCGATCAGCACCGACATCTTGAACTCCACCGTTATCATGGCCATACCGGGCTGACAGTCGGTCTTTATCTTGTACACATCGGGAAGGGTGCGGAGTTCATCCTCCATCATCTGCGCCACATTCAGCTCTACCTCATGAGCCGATGCACCCGGATAGGGAACAACCACCATAGCCTGCTTCACAGGCACGGCCGGATCCTCAAGCTTGGGCATGTAGAGAAAGGCTATGATACCTGCAAGCATTATACCTCCGAGCAACGACCAGAACAGCGTTCGCCGTTGCATGAAAAACTCTGCGATACGCGTCATAGCAATCCTCCGACGTTAGTTTCCGACGGTTCGGCTATCACTCTCACCTTTTCGCCCGGAGTAAGCACATTCACCCCTGCGCGCACCACATTATCGGAAAGTGCTACTCCTGACGTAACGGCAATACCATTCCCTGAACGGCCATGATCTACCTCCACCTGACGTTTCGCTACAGTGGAATCAGGCTGGAGAACCCACACACACTCCACCCCGCCGGCATCGCGGAAGAGAGCCGACACCGGAAGCCATACCGCTGGCCGGATGTCGGCCTGGCTGTCCGTCACCTCTACCGCCACATCCATGTTCATTCCAGATACGAGCGATTTCACCTCGGCTGCGGGAACCGCCAGTCTCATCCGGTAGAGCTGATTGCTGTCTGCCTTGGGAACAAGGCTCTGGAATGTCAGCGGAATCCACTGCCCGTTGTCTCTTCCGGAGGGGCGGCAAGAGAAACCACTGAAATCCGATGCACGCTCATATAGCGACGACGGGATATCGACAACCACCTCCATACCGCTTACATCAAGCAGACTGAACACCGATGTGCCCGCATCTACCATTTCGGCCGGTGAGAAATTAACGCTCTGTATGTATCCTGCGACCGGTGCATAAAGCTTCGTATAATCGAGCTTGTTTTTGTTCACCTGAAGTTGCACGCCGAGCTGACGCAAACCGGCCGTAGCCTTCTCATAATCGTTTACCGACATGCTGTTCTTCTCGAAAAGACGGGTTGCACGCTCCACTTCATCGCGGAGTTGATCGTATTGAATCTGGGCAGCTTCCACTCCGAGAAGGTAATCGGCATCATCCAGCTCGGCAAGCAACTGGCCGCGGCTCACATAGTCACCCTCCTTTACAAGAATACGCTTCAACTGACCGGGTGTCTTGAATCCGAGACTTATACCATCAGTCTCCTCCACCACACCTGAAAAGGTTTTACGTTCCATACCGTCAGCCGCTACGGGATTTGTAACGCAGACACTATGTCCGAAACTGCCACCATCCTGTTGCTTCGCGCAACCACAAAGCAACAGCGAAGCGCACAATGCGGTTATAACTCTGTTCATCTTATGAATTATCTGAAAATTAAGGTTACAAAGTTCGCGGTTTTCCATCATTCCACAGTTGCCGAAAAGTCTGAATCTTTCGCCAAAATCTCCTATTATCCATCTTTCCTCCAAGTATTCGGCAAATAAGAAAAACATCCGGTTTAATCCATAATCCGATTACCGGATTACATATTAACGGCGGGACAACCGGGCTGCCGACGGCTCTAGTTTCGCTATAGCGGAAGCAATGCCATTGAGCTTCTGAGCCTGGGAATAATGCATTGCTTTGGGCGGCGTGGAAAATTCTTCTGTACTGATAATCAACAGACGCCCTTCAGCACAGAGATCGAACAAGGATTTATATGGCTTTGCACGCTCTGAAAAGCGATAATCAAGAACAATTATAATGCCATTGCCATTCTCTATCGCTTTGGCGCGTATCTCCTTCTCGGCAGGATTGATGAATGGAGATACCAATACTCCTCCGCAACGGATTGTCTCGTCCCATTCCTTCATTCTATCATCCAGATCCATCATCTTGCTTTTATCACGGCTGATCTTTACAAACGACTTTACCGGATTATCAAGCAGGAACAGATTACCGTAAAGCCCGCATTTCGTTCCTTCAATCTCAATCATAAGCTTATGATAGAAATAATCGGCACAAAGTTTCTTCACAAGGTAGCGACGCGGATTGTCGGCAATGTAATTATAAAAAGCGTCTTTGCTACCGGCACGGAAGGCAATTTTGTCATTAAATCCGGCCTCAAACATCGGAACCTTATTCTTTGCCAGCTCTGATTCGGGATTTCTGACCCAGAATTCCTTTGAACAGATGCTTTTGAAAGCCGCAATCATCGATCCCAACAGTAATGCGGTGCTCTGAGTGACAAACAATTCAAAATGGATGTGATCAGGCATCGCTATGCGGCGAAGGATCTTCAGCTCTGGATAACTTACGCATAGCTCATTCATTGCCGCGTATATTATTTCACCTACAGGGGAAATAGTGACTAATGGTGATATTTTCTGGGAAGCCGGATCTGCTGCAATATAGGAGAAGACCGGATATGAGGGAGATTTAAGGATTGTGATCATATAAATGCAACGGCTACGGTAATCATGACCGTTGCAGCGCCGGTTGAAGCTATGGAGAAAGGGGCGCATAAATTTCGATTTTTCGTCGGGATAACCGCAAGCTAAAACTTGCTCACTTAACCGATTTAGCTTTCCCGGTTATGTGAGCAAGCTTCAGCTTGCGGTTTCAATTGCAGTTTTTATTTTTCGGAGGTGGGGAAAGAGGCGATGCGGAGGCGTGCCGCACCCATCGGAACGAGGGTTATCTCGTCGATCTGCTCGCTGCGGGGAGCATCCTGACGGGGAAGAACACCCGTGATGCCGGTTTCATCGATACCCCACGACGGGATGGTGCGGCCGGTAGCTGTAACTTTCAGAGGCACATTCTCCAGTGTGAACGGCTGATTGTCGGCCGGCCAGGGAAGGCGTTCTACCTTGAAGCCGGCGAACGGATTGCTTTCCGGAAGTATCAGCGAGTAGTTCCATGCCGATTCGGGATAGATCTCATAGGTAGGCCATTTCTCAGGATCAGCACCCTCGAGCCAGTGGGAATCGCCGATCGCTACCTCGGCCGAATTAACCTTGTTATAACGCTCGTCGATGCGGAGCGAGAGAGTCAGCGGACCGTAGTTCACCGACGCACTGTTCTGGTTCGTCGGCCAGCGGCGCAGCGACAGCTCCATCGGGAAAATCAATTCTACAGCATCGCCATCGGCCCATTCACCCTCTATCTTCAGATATTTTCCGGCTTCCGGTTTGCCTACGCTATGGCCGTTCACACGTGCGGTAGCACCCTTTGTCCACGACGGAATGCGGAAATACATCGGGAATTCGGCTTTCTCCTTAGCGGAAACCACAAAGCGGAGAGTATCGCTGAAAGGATAACGGGTATCTTCGGCTATAGTCACCTCCTTGCCGTCGGCAACCTCGAGAGTGGCGCGGCTGGGAGCGTAGACGGTGTATGCCACACCATGATCGGGAGTTGCGAAAGCGAGAGCCTGCGTGAACGACGGCCATCCCAGCCCGTGGTTATGCTGGCAGCAGCGCGAGCTGAAGGGGTTCATGTTGAGGAACGGACCATGGTTGTCGATACCGGGATGATGGTTCTTCGAATCGCTTATGGTATGATTAGGCGAGGTTATGTAGCGGAGTGCCTTGAGATCGGAAGTCATAGCAGCCGGGAACGAGTTGAAGGCCACATCCTCCATATTCTCAGCCCAGAGGGGATCGGCAGTGATGCCGAGCATCACACCGTCGGAAAGTATCTGTTCGGCAAAGCCGCATGTTTCGGTGCCCTGACGGGGATCTACGTAACCGATACGGGCATTCTCGTCGGCGCCGAACATACCCCCCGGAACCTGACCGTAGGTGCGGCGGATAAGGTCGTGAACATTATATGTGGCCGTAAGCATGGCTGAATCGCCGTTGACAAGGTACATTTCGGCCGGTTCGCGGAAATACTGTGCGATATTGACGTTATGCCAGTTGGGCAGACGGGCGGGGTTGGTGCAGTCGGCGTTGTTGCGGTGTATCTTCTCGATCAGCGGAAGCACCGATGCATCGCCTGTCTGGTTATAATACCATACCACGCTCCACATGTTGTCGCCGCCGCGGCAGTTTTCCCAATAGTCTTCCAGGAAATTTTCGTCGGCCTGAGCCATCTCCCACTCGAAATAGCGCTTCATGAATGGAAGCACCCGCTCATCGGCGGTATATTCGTAGTAATTCTGAAGAATCCAGAGCATGATCATCTGCGCCCATACCTCCGGTTTGCCGTTGCGAAGGTTTAGCGGTCCGAAATAGCCATCCTCTGTCTGCGATGCAAGCACCGCATCGATCCAGAACTTGGATTCATTGAGCATGTTCTCGTCGTCGAGCAGATAAGCCAGATGGCTGTAGCCGCGAAGCCAGTAGGGAACCTCCTCCCATCCGCGGTCGCCACCCTCTACGAGCCATGCGTTGTTGTTGCGGTCGAGCCACGCGCTGATCTCGCTGAGATGACCGTTGAGCCCGTCGCGCTGCAGCTCGAGCTGGCGCAGCAGCCACCCTTCAGGCTTTATGGCGCCGGCAGGCAGTTTTTCAAGCATCAGCGGGCGCAACGGCGTTTCCCCGCTAATTTCAGGTGTGAACGGGCGGTCTACAGTCTGAGCCTTAAAACCGTCAGCTCCTCCACACGACGCAGTAAAAAGCAACAGCCCCGAGGCTGCGCATGATAACAGAAATTTCATGGTGATATACGTTGTAGTTTTGTTGTTTTGCAAAGATACGATTTTCCTCTCTAAGACACAACGGTATCACCTTTATTACGCTAAAAGGAGACGTTATCCCGGAAGTTCTTTTCACACACTGACAATCATTCCTCGCGTGGCGCGAACACGCGGCGCACCGCATCGAGATAGCCGTAGCCGTAGCGGTTGCAGGGCTGAAGGAAGCTCGTCTCGGTCCACTCGTTCCAGCTGTTGATGGTGATGAGCGGAGCCTGATCGGGATGCGCATCGGCATACTCGCGCGCTTTTATAAGAGCCTTCTCGAAATTTTCAGGAGTGTTGTTCTGCACTACAGCGCTGTGGCAGGTGCGGGGACTGTTGTCCCATCCAACGCTTATGTGCGGATAATATGGGAAGGAATATACCGAATCGATTCGTTCCCATTCGCGCCCCACGCGCTCCATTATGTTGTTGTAGTCGTCGTTCACATCGGTAAAGTGAACGAACTGATAGTGAGTTCCGCTTGTAAAGCCGAGTTTCTTCACGAAATCATCGCTCGGATTATCGGTCTTGTTGGCATCGAGACCGCTGTGGTTCAGATTGATTGACCACATGGTTATCTGCAGGTCAAGCCCCGGGAAACCTGCGCGGACAGTCTCATCCTTGAACCATTGCAAGGCATCGGCCGTCTCTTCTATTCCTCCCAGTCCGGCAATCAGCTGCGGTATGTCGTAGATCATGAATACCGGCTTGCCGTCGATCTTATAATACTGCGGATGCTTGAAATATTTCTCGATATTGCGGCGGCATATCTTCTCGAATTCCTCGCGGTCTACTTTTCCGGTCCAGATCACATTGTCTTCATGAACGTCGAACAGACGGGTATCCCACAGATTCAGAACATCGTGGTTCGCCCACATAAGATAGAACTGCATCTTGTCCACATTGTCGGCCTTGAGAAAGCCGTTGTCAAGAGTGGTTTCCATAAACGGGCGGCCGTCATACCAGTACCAGTCGAAAATGAACACGTTCACCCCATGTTCAGTGGCCTGATCGATCTCCATTGCCATTACCGACGGATCCGCCTCGTTGATATATCCCCACAGAGGCTTGCGATCCCAGTAATGGCCTGGAAAGCGGTCGCGCACGGTCATCACCGTTTCCCATTCACCGATTCCCAACGGCCAGAAGGGGCGCAAACGCGGATCGTCGGAGGCATAGGCCGGA
Organism: Bacteroidales bacterium; assembly: GCA_014800795.1. Classification (GTDB taxonomy): domain Bacteria; phylum Bacteroidota; class Bacteroidia; order Bacteroidales; family Muribaculaceae; genus UBA7173. Next base: position 64,931 of record JAAVFL010000009.1, read on the forward strand.
TAAAGAAACGCCGCTACGTCATATTTCCGGGCCGGCGCATTCCCTGCTTTTTTATCACGCGCATACGAATTCAGCATGACGGCGAACGCCACCACAACCAGGGATAGGATTCTTGCTTTCATCTGGAGTGTACTTGAAAATTTTGGTGTGACTTGCTACAGGCAACGACACATAGCGCCTGCCTCAACAAAATTACATCAAAAAAAGCGATTTTCAAAAAATCACGCGTCTTCGCGTGGAACCGCCTTACGCAGTTCGCTGATATACTCGCTTGGCGTCTTGCCATATTCCTTCTTGAACACCTTGGTGAAATAGTTGGGATCGGCAAAACCGGTGCGGTAGGCGGTCTCGCTGACGATATGCCCTGCCTTAAGCAGCTCGATGGCACGTGCCAACCGGCGTTTCCTGAGATACTCCGTCATAGACATGTTGGTGAACGACTTCATCTTGATATGAAGCAGCGAGCGGCTGATGCCGAGTTCATCCGTTATGTCGGAGATCGAGAAATGTGAATTGTCGAAATTTTCCTCTATCAGTTCGTTTATACGACTGAGGAAATCTGTGTCGAACTTGTTGAATGCTGACATCTCTTCTGTATTTTCTTCTGAGGGTTCTGAAGACCCGATTATGGAATTTATATATTTTTTACGCGCACGCAGGATATTCTTGACGCGGAGTTCAAGCAACTGAGGATCGAACGGCTTGGGAACATAGGCTTCCGCTCCGCTTTCGAAACCGAGTACGGTACTTTGCTCGTCGGTTTTGGCTGTGAGCAGAATCACTGGAATATGCGAGGTGGTGATATCGTTTTTCAGCCTGTTGCACAGCTCTATCCCATCCATTTCAGGCATCATCACATCGGATACCACTATATCCACCGGATATTCCGAAGTGATTTTAAGCGCTTCCACACCGTTGGTTGCCGTATACACATTATATGTGCGGATGAAGGTCTCACGCAGAAACGCCAGCAACTCAGGATTGTCTTCCACCAGAAGTATGCTCACACGGTCGGAATTCCTGGCATAGTCTGGCAACGACGGCGGCTGCCCGGCTGAGCTCAGCGCCATGCGATAGTCCGGTTCCGGATTGCTCTGGGAGGCATTGCTGATGTAACATGACGGCGGGAAAGCACCGGGGGTTACCAACATTCTCACTCTGAAAGTACTCCCCACACCGACACTGCTGTCAACGGTTATGCTTCCACGATGCATCTCGACAAGCTTCTTTACAGTAGCCAGTCCTATTCCCCATCCATGGTTATCGGTGTTATATCCCCGACGCGTCTGGTAATATTTTCTGAAAATATTATCATGTTCCTCCGGAGCGATACCGATGCCCGTGTCACGCACCTCGATATTCAGATAAATCTGATCGTTACCCTTGTCTCCCGCAGAGGATTCCTCAACAATAGAGGCCCGGACCTCGATCTCTCCCCCCGCACGGGTATATTTCACCGCATTCGACAGCAGATTGTTGACAATCTTCTCCACACTGGTGGTGGAAAACCATACATCCTCGCCGTTGTTCTCGGTATAGATATGCAGACTGATATCCCGCTCCTCAGCCGTTTCATAGAAATACTGGGCGATCTTCTCGATATATGTCAGCGGATTCCCTTTCTGAAGATAAATCTGGAAATTACCGTTCTCCACACGGTTGAAGGTAACAAGCTCGTCGATCAGCCCCACCATCTTTTTGGTATTGGCTATCGCCACTCCGAGCCTTTTCTGCGAATCAGGCGACAATTCGTGGCGCTGATCAATGTACTTGAGGGGAGCCACAATCAGACTGAGAGGAGTTTTAAGTTCATGAGATATATTGGTGAAGAATTCCATTTTCTCACGGTTAAGTTCCTCGCTTTTAGCCTTGTCGATCTGTGCCATCCGCATTGAGTGGCGCGCACGCATACGCACATTGAACAGCCTGTAGACCATCCATCCTATCGCAACCAGTATCGCTAAATAGAGAGCATATGCCCATACTGTACGGTAAAACGGTGAAGCCACCTTTATGGCGAGCGATCTTACCGGAGCGTCGTCCCAGTTTTCGGGATCGGAGGACGCCCGCACGTTCATGACATATGTTCCGGGATCCATCTCCATTGCGCTGAACCGCCGTATCTTCCCCATATCACGCCAGTCACGGTCGATACCGTCGAATTTTACCTGATAAAACACCGAGTGCGCTCCCTCCGGATCAATCACGCCGTAGTCTATCCCGACCTGCTGCGCCTGATTGTAATCGATATGCAGCTCGCCCGTTGTATCGAGTGATTTCTGAAGCGGGGAATCAGACGCGCCTGCCTTCATCTCTTTCCCGTTGATAAAAAGTCTGTTGAAATGTACATCTTGGCACTCACCGTTTTTTTTTGTCAGTCCCGGAGCAAACGATACCATGCCGTTCACCGTTCCGAAATACATGCGCCCGTCCGATGCCTCGAATCCGGAATTGAAGTTGAACTGATTCTCCGGCAGCCCGTCGACAACGGTATACTGATGAAGATGCGTCGATCCCGGATCAATCTGAAACAGACCATTGGAAGTTGTCATCCATACCGTTCCCGCATGATCCAGAGTAAGCGTACATACTGTTCCGATATTCACCATTCCCGCGTCCATGCGTTTCACTTTGCGAGCCCCCGGTTCGAAATAGTAAAGCCCCCCATTGTTGGTGCCGACATACACTCTGCCATCGTTATCCTCGAGCAACGCGGTGATATAATGGTCATGAAAACCGTCGGGATCGGTGGGATCGGCTTCGTTCCAGCCCCGGATCTCGCCGGTAGCGTGATCAAGGCAATACAGACCGTGGTTCACCGTTCCGGCCCACAGATTCCCCGCCTTGTCGAGCATAAGCGAATACACGAAGTCATTGTCAAGAACCGTATGTTCTATCTGAAGGAATGTATCCGTGCGGGGATCGAAATAACGCAATCCCAGCGGAGTGCTGATCCACAGACGCGAATTACTGTCAGGATATGTCTGCTTTACAATCGAGAATACCGACAGACTGCTAAGACCGCTCTCACCGGTCAGATAATGGCGGGTAGCGCCGGTCTGGAGATTATAGCGGTACAGACCGTTGAGAAATGTACCTATCCACATATCGCCGGTCTCGGTGTCATAATACAATTCATGGACGTTGGGACCGATATCCGGAATACGGTCGAAACGCCTCACTGTTCCCGAGGCGGTATTGTAGATATTAATACCACCGTCCTCGCTGGCAAGCCACAGTTCCCCTTTCACTGGCTCTACGATACGGCGTATGGCCTTTCCGCTGAGAGAACGGGAATCATATCCCGGAGGAACCCATGAGAAACGGTTGTAGTTGGCGTTGAGCATATTGATGCCGCCGAAATATGTGCCGATCCATATATTGTTGTTACGGTCGGGAACGATACAATATATCGCATTGTCGTTCAGTCTGGTAGGATTCACCAGATCCTGAGTGACACCGGTGACGGATCCGGTTTCCGGATTTATTATATTTAACCCCTCCTCCGTGCCGAGCCATATGCGGCCATCGGCATCCTCGGCTATAGCGCGTACGCTGGGATTGGTGAGCTTCGAACCATCGTAAAGTGTCATCCGGTCGGAATGGATATCCATACATAGAACTCCGTTACCGTTGAGGCTCACCCACAGTAGTCCACGCGAATCGAAGAACAGGGGTGCTTTACCGACATCGCCGTACATAGGAATTTTTGCCAGACGCGACGTGAGCTCTATACCGCTCTCCATGTTGGCATCATAATAGCTGAGGGAGCCGTTCGTCATTATGAAGATGCGGTTGTCGGGAGAAACCGTCATACCTATGATATAGAACTCGCGCTGACGGGGAGCATGATGAAACTCCTCGCTCCCTGCCGGACGGATATATACCTTGTTTCCTGCGCATACGAGGCTCCCGTCTGCTGTCTCGGATACAGCGGTGATATGGCGGCTGTCAAGAGGTATGCATTCGAAATCGTCGGTCGACGCCCGGTAACGACAGAAACCGTTGTCGGTGCTTATCCATAGAGTTCCGTGGGAGTCTACGAACAGATTCTGAACGAAATTATGTGGCAACGAATGTTCGTCGCCGGGTGCATGATAGTAAGTCGTGAAAGCGTAACCGTCATATGAAGCAAGTCCGTTGCGCGTGCCTACCCACAGACGCCCGTCATGATCGAATGCCATCGTCTCTATCTGCTGATGAGGAAGCCCGTCGGCACTCTTGAAATGCATGAAATGAAAATTATCAGTAGATATGGCTCCCCATGCTCCGACAAACGAGAGCATAACGCAAGCAACAGCTGTAATAAATTTTCTCAACATATATCCGTTCACATCTGTTTTATCTGACAGCTGTCAGACGACTCACCACGGTTCCGTCCGACAGTTGTATATTGAGTATATATATTCCGCCCGATGGTAGAGACATGCTGCTGTCATCGACCGCAGCTACAAGCATTCCGGAGGTTGTGTAAGCCTCCATCCCGGCGATCCCGGCCACACACTCCGCCGTAACCTCGCATCCTTCGGTTTTTACAGTCACACGCATATCGTCCACCCGCGTATAGTCAACCCCGGCATTCACTTTAAGAGTAAGTTCCGGCCAGGTCCACGATGCCTTGTCGGTGGCTTCAGGAATCGTCTCGAACTTGAGGGCGTTTTTCCTCCGGTCGCGTACCTGCATATTCATACGCATTACTCTGTCCGCCGACGGAGCCTTAGCCTCGCCGAGCAATTTCCAGGGGATAGCCACCTCCATGCAGTAATAGCGCTTTCGCAGATCAAGCACATAGGTTACGTCGGCGGTCTCCTCTTCAGACTGCCACTTGTTCGACTCTCCGCGACGCATCATCACCACACCGTCAGTACCGAAGAAGAAGCGGAACATTCCTGTCTGGGGGTAGGTATCACAGCAGCCGGCCACATCAAGATAGAGAAATATCCCGTCGCGGTCAACGACATCGGTTACAAGATCCGTATCCATCACATAAGCATAGAAATACAGATTATCGTTATCGTAAGCGAAGTCCGCTTCCGTACGGCAACCGGTCTGCGATCCCATCGTCAACTGACGTCCGGCAGTGTAACCATAGACATCTCTCATAGGACTGGCGTCAAGCACCGGAGTGCCGAACTCCGCCGTAAATCCTTTGCGGGGAGTTCCCTTAATGAGCGAGTTGCCCTCGCTCTGTCCACCCTCGTAAGCTCCGGCAATGGCATATACGCAGCCGTCGTCGGCCACATTGATCGATCCCCAGTTGGCGCGTCCCCCTTCAGGAACGTAGAACGACGGGCTGACACACCTGAAATTACGGGCATCGGCGTCGCCTACCGCTACCATGTGATTGTACAGGTCGATCCCGCAGTTTTTCAGACCCTCTTTCTCACCCATCCACGAAGCCACAGTCTCGCCATTGGGGAGTTTGCGGATATACGGGCCGGCAGATATATATTGCAGATCATCGTCATTTACAAGCAGTTTCGACCGGTTGGGACTGCCGGCATCGACCCAGAAATTGGTCCAGTTCTGTTCGAGAGTACAGCGGAACGATGTGGCACGGAAACCACTGTAGCCCGGTTGCCCGTTATCCTCTATGGTGACTACAATCTCTCCGTTATCTGTCAGGATAGCTACCGGCATTCCGTCGCGGTGTCCATATCGGTAGCTCACCCGCTGCGCCGGCGTCCATGTCAGCCCCTTGTCGAACGAACGGCTCATCATTATCTCCTGGTCGTTGCTGTCGACAAGCTCAAGCGAGAAATAGCAGTGTACTTCTCCCGACGGAAGTTCAAGAAACGCCGGTTCCCAACAACCGTCCTGGCCGAGATGGCTGGCTGTGTGCACGCGGATCATCCCGCTCCACGTCTGCCCGTTGTCGGTCGAGCGTATCACATCGATTGAGTACGGACGGTCTTCGCTGTAAGGTTGAGCCGGACGCGGATTTATACCCATCAGCAACGTTCCGTCCCTCAGTTGTATCATGTCGGGGTTACACATCTCCCACTGTGAATTGTTACTCAGAATCACCTGAGGATCGCTCCATGTCTTGCCATAATCGGAACTGAACGTACATTCCACCCCTCGGTTCCAGGCACCCCCCGTCATCATAAGTCTTCCGTCCTGAAGCTGGATCATGCGTCCGTAGCCGCTCGGCGATTTCAGCGGGACACACCGTGTTGACATGTCCCAATAGATACGCGACCGCTCGAACGGCGCGTGCGGCACACATTCAGCCACCGTCGGAGCAAATATTGCGGCACACAGCGTAACCGCAGAGGATATGAACTTTCTTTTCATGTCAATGTAATTCCCCGAAGTTTTTTACAACGTATCAGAGCGCAACCTTCCGGAACAGCTCCGATCCGTCGGCAAAACGGACTTTAATCAAATATATTCCATGGGCAGGAAGCGTAAGCACTCCCCCACCGGCGGCTGTGGCCCGAACTCCCGAGGGGGTATACGCCTCAATTCCGTCGACTGTATCGTCACCTTCGACTGTCACACACAGGCCGTTCGCCGTTATACTCACCTTCCGGTCGGCACCGACCGATCCTACCGAGCTATTCTCGCCGAGCGTAAGCTCAGGCCAGGTCCACGATGCCTTGTCGGTGGTCTCAGGAATACTTTCGATTTTTAAAGCGTTTTGACGACGGTCGCGCACCTGAACATTCACCCTCATCTCACGCCCGCAACCGGGAGCCTTATCCTCGCCCAACAGGGTCCACGGGATCGCGACCTCCATACGGTAGAACGTTTTGTGCGCATCAAGCACATAGGTTATACCATCGGCCGGTATCTCAGGCTGCCATTTGCCGCCGCTTCCACATCTGAGAGTGGTACTTCCGTCGGGACTGAAGAAAAACCTGAACATTCCCTCCTGCGGATAGGTGTCGCAACATCCGGCCACATCAAGATATAGGAACAGTCCGTCTTTATCTACAGCATCGTTCACTATATCACGGTCGACTACGTATGCATAGAAATACAGATTTTCGTTGTCATACAGGAAATCCATCTCCATACGATTGCCTATATGGGTACCCATCGTAAGCTGCTTGCCGAGAGGATATGTCCAGGCATCCTTCAAAGGGTTGGCATCGAGAACGGGGGTCCCGAACGGGGCCTCGAACCCCTTGCGGGGCATGCCTTTTATCAGTCCGAGAACGCAGTTGCCTCCTGAATATCCTACATTTGCCAGAGCATACAGATAACCGTCGTCGGCAACTCCGAGCGAGCCCCAGTTGGCGAACTCACACTCCCCGCGATAGAACGGCATGCTGACCGCCTTGAAATTTCTGGCATCGGCATCGCCTACAGCCACAAAGAGCGGATACTTGCTTATCTCCTCCGTAGCCCGCCCATCGTGATTACCCATCCACGAAGCCACAGTCTCTCCTCCGGGAAGTTTCCGGATATACGGAGCGCCGGAATTATATTGCATGTCCTCCTCGCGTTCGAAAATCATATCGCGGTTGCGGCTCCCGGCGTCAACCCACTGGCTCCAGTTATCCTCAAGAGAACAACGGAACGTAGTGGCACGCGGCACCCACTGGTAATTGTTGTGTCCGAAATCCTCGATAATACCTACTATCTCGCCGGCATCGGTGATGATGGCTGTCGCCATACCGTCGCGGTAACCGGCACGGTAGCAGACACGCTCGGCAGGCCCCCACGTCAGACCGTTGTCATACGACCGGCTTATCATTATCTCCTGATCGCCACACCCTTTCAGCTCAACCGAAAAGAAACACTGAACCTCGCCCGAAGGCAGTTGCAGGAACGACGGTTCCCAACAGCCGTCCTCCCCGTAATATTCGGCATCGAAAACGAATATCGGCCCGCTCCACGTTTTTCCGCAGTCGCTGCTTCTCATTACCCTTATGCCGAATTTACGATCCTCGCTGTAAGGCTCGTTCGGCCTGGGATTCAAACCGACAAGAATGGTTCCGTCGGCAAGTTGCGTGAAATCAGGCGACCCGTAAACATATCCCGAAGGATGGCGCACTATCATTTCCGGCGTACTCCAGCTTGCACCATAGTCGCTGCTGAGGGTATAGGCCAACCCGTCGCCGTAAGCTCCGACAACCATCAGACGTCCGTCGAGCAACTGCACCATGCGTCCGTAGTTACCGCCCCAGCTCATGGCATCGACACGCGTCGACATATCCCAATAGATGCGCGAACGGTCATAAGGCTCATGCCTGGCGGCCATCGCCGGAAGCAACGACAACACCGCAACGACGGATGCCGCCGCCATACGGAAACTTTCGGATCGGAGATTCATTTTTTTTATGATATCTGTATTATCGGATTATTTCTTTCGTTACTTTCGATCCCTGCCGACGGATGAAGATACCGTCCGACGGATTCTCAACGCGCACTCCCTGAAGATTGTAATACTCTACCGGACTTTCCGGACCGTTGTTGTCGGCCACCGCAGTCTCCACACCGTCGAGATCGCCCGGGAGCAGATGAAACTCAGGCCATGTCCACGACTGATTGGCGACGGCACCGGGAATTGCCTCCTTACGGTGTTCCTTAGAGCGGCGGTCGGAAATCTCCACATTCACACGCATCACGCGGTCAACCGGGGCACTCTCCAGCCCCAGGGCGCTCCACGGAATCGCTGTCTCTATAAAATAATATGCACGCGACTGCTTTATCTCGGTCTTGATTCCCTCCGGAACCTCATCGGCAGCATTCCATCTGTTGCCTGAGCCGTAGGTGAAGGTCACCGTTCCGTCAACATTGTAGAAGATACGGTACATTCCCGGCTGAGGATAATTTTCAGGGGTATTTTCTACATCGATCGTAAGATATACGCCATCTTTCTCGATCTGATCGGTCATGATCTGGTTGTCCTGAACGTAGCTGAAGAAATAAAGATAATCGTTATCGTAGAGGAAGTCATGCGTAGAGCGTGTGCGGCATCCCTGACCCAGAATGATCTGCTCGCATTTTTTCACCGTCCAATCCTCTCCCGAGAAAGACGCGTCGATTTTCGGAGTACCTACGGCGGCCGACACGTGGTCGAGTGTGAACCCTTCGAGCAGGGTGATTGCCGAACCGCTGTTGGGCCCGCTGAGCGAGCCGAGGGCGAATACCTTACCGTCGAAGCCCACATTCACTGAATTCCAGAGCGAACGACTGTCGGTAGGCTGTGAGAAAGGCGCGGATACCTGCATGAAATTGCGGGCATCCTTGTCGCCCACTGCCACGAACATATCCTCGTTGCCGCCCGGGCGGTTACCTGCGAGTCCCTGCCATGAAGCTATGGTATAGCCTGAAGGGAGTTTGCGGATATATGGAGCTGCCGAAAGGTATTCCTTATCCTCGGCATTCGAGAATATCATATTACGCCGGTCGCTCGATCCGCTTACCCAGCAGTCGTGCCAGTTCTCCTCTACGGTACAGCGCATCGTGGTGGCACGGAAACTGCTGTAACCGCCATGGCCGTTATCTTCCACGATCACCACTATCTCACCGGCATCGGTGATGATGGCCGAAGGCATGCCGTCGCGCGAGCCTGCACGGAAAGTAACCCTCTCGGGATCGCTCCAGGTCAGACCCTTGTCGAACGAACGGCACATGGATATCTCCTGCTCCCCGCTTTCAGTATATGGGTGTTCGTTCGCGAAATAACAGTGAACTTCACCGTCGGGCATCTCAAGGAACGACGGTTCCCAGCAACCGTCCTGCCCGAGCCAGCTGGCATCGTAGATGTAGATAGGCCCTTCCCATGTAGCGCCATTGTCGGTTGAACGCATGGTACGTATCCCGAAATGGCGGTCTTCAGAATAGGGCTCGCTCGGACGCGGATTGTAAGCCACGAGAATTGTTCCGTCGGAAAGCTGAACCAGATCAGGCACGGCATTGCCTACATTTGCAGGATTGGGAGCGATCAGTTCGGGAGATGTCCAGTATTTGCCGTTATCAACGCTATAGCTGACCTTGATGCCATTGGGACCGTATGATTCGGCGGCGGCCATAAGGCGCCCATCCTGAAGCGTGATCAGGCGGGCATAGTTACCTGACTGGAATATCACCTGCTGGCTGGATATGTCCCACATAAGGCGCGGGTATTCATAAGGTGCATGCGGACGCCCCTGCGCTCCCACTGCTGCGGCAGCCATAGCCGCGAACATAATATATTTCTTTATTTTCATTATAATTTGGTATTTCTACAGATTCTACGGAATGAGAACCTTTGATACCGCTTCTCCACGACGACAGATAAAGATACCCCCCGACGGATTGGCGACTCTCACTCCCTGAAAATTATAATATTCATCAGGGCCGGTAAAACCCTCATGTACGTCACACTCCACTTCGCTGACACCATCCTGCTCAGCCGCATTGAGATTGAAGCGGGGCCAGGTCCACGATTCATAACTGCGGCATTCGGGAATTACCTCGAAGCGGTATCCGCCATTTCCGTCCATATCACGTACCTCAAGGTTAACCCTCATCATGCGTTCCGCATCGGGAGCCTTGTCGAGCCCCATAAGTTTCCAGGGTATGGCAGCCTCAAGCATATAGTAGGTTTTCTTTGCGTTCACGGCTATGCGGGCTCCCTCGGCAGCAGCTTCGTGATATTCACCATCCTCTCCGTAGGCATACGACACGCTGCCGTCGGTATCAAGGAAAAATGTGTAGATACCCTTCTGCGGAGCTGTATCGCTGATATTGTCCACATCTATGCTGAGCTGAATGCCGTCGTTCACGTCGGCATCGTTCACCGGTGTGCGGTCCACTACATAGCTGAACACATATAGATTCTCGTTGTCATAGAGAAAATCGTGAGTCGACCGGTTGCGGCTGTACTGTCCCATCAGCAACTGGTTGCAATTCTTAGTTGTCCAGGTCTCCTTGCTGAACGATGCATTTATCTCGGGAGTTCCATAATCGGCCTTAAATCCCTGAACTGCATTTCCGTTCATCACGCAGATCTGGTTCGAACCACCTATCGACGCCACTGCGAACACCCTGTTGTCGAACCCTACGGCTACCGAATTCCACAGCGCATGCTCGTCGGCATTCACATTGAACGGCTGCGAGAGCTGTCCGAAATTGCGGGCATCCTTGTCGCCGACGGCCACATACATGTCGAAGCGGTCTTCAGCGTTACCCTTGCGGCTCCAATGGTCACCCTGCCAGGAGGCGATAGTCTCTCCCGAAGGAAGACGGCGGAGATATGGGGCGGCCGAAATATAGTCCATATCCTCGCTGTTTTTGAATATCATGTCGCGGCGGTCGCTCGAACCGCTTACCCAGCAGTCATCCCAGTTTTCCTCTACGGTGCAACGCATTGTGGTGGCGCGGAAGCCGCCACGTCCCGGATGGCCGTTATCCTCCACTATCACCACTATCTCACCGGCATCGGTGATGATGGCCGACGGCATGCCGTCGCGCGAGCCTGCGCGGAAAGTAACTCTTATCGGATCGGTCCAGGTAAGCCCTTTGTCGAACGAACGGCACATGGAAATCTCCTGCTCACCGCTGGATGTATAGGGATGTTCGTTTGCAAAATAGCAATGTATCTCACCTGAGGGTAGTTCAAGAAAAGATGGCTCCCAACAGCCATCCGATCCATTCCAGCTCGCATCGTAGATGTAGATCGGTTCACTCCAGGTGACACCGTTGTCGGTTGACCGCACACAGCGTATTCCGAAATGGCGCTCCTCGCTCCACGGTGCGCTCGGGCGCGGATTGTAACCGACTATAATTGTTCCGTCTGAAAGCTGGATAAGGTCGGGCACAGCGCTCGGAACGCGGTCACCGTTGCCTGCTACAGTCTGTTTGTCCTGCCAGGAGTTACCATTGTCATGGCTGTAAGCCGCCGTTATGCCGCTGTACGTGCCGTAGGTCTCAGCCACTGCCATCAGACGGCCATCCTGCAGCGGGATGATACGGCAATAATTTCCTGATTCGAAGATAGTCTTCCGGCTTGTCAGATCCCACATCACACGGGTCACATCGAGAGGCTCACGATGCTCGGCAAAAGCTGTAAGGGATGCTCCTGTCAGAGCCACAGAAAGGATAATGTCGGTAATTTTCATGATATAGTCTCTACCGGAACATAATTTTTCACTCCGGTAATTCAGTTCAAAGTTAAATAAAAAACGCGTAGTAAATCCTATCCCCTGAAACAGTTTAACACTATTTCAGGAGCTGGTAAAGATAAAGCGGGGGTGTAACCGACCGGGCTTCAAGCCACTGCGGCAACACCCTCGCCTGATAGAAATTTATACTAAAACAATCTTTCAGTTTACGGTAACAACACAGGTAGATTCTACCTTGATATGCTCGCGACCGGGCTCGGTAACCACGAAGCGGAAGGTCACAGGCTCGGTAAAGTCGAATACGTCACCGGAATTAACCTCTTTATCGCCAACATATACCTTTTCAGTTTCGGGATCATAAAGGGTAAATTCTACAGGAAGAGCCGTACGGACGCCATCGGCAGGAAGTTCAGCGTCTACCCAATAGTACGAGTAATCGTATTCGGTACGTTCGAGCTTACCGGTCACACCGCCGATGCTTATCGTCTTGAACTCACCGTAATTCAGCGTGAACAGATTATATTCACGTGTCATGCCCGACGACGAAGTAGTGCGGATATGAAGATTCTTCTCAAGATCGTAGTACTTGCTGGAGTTATGCAGTCCATATTCAGAAGTCTCATCGTCAAGATCACGGGTCTCCACAGTTGTTGTCGAGGATTCGATATAGAACCCGAGTTTCTGCTTCTTGAGATTCACCGTAACATCCTTCTTATTGTAACGCAACTTTCGCGGAATCGGAAGCATCCAGTCTGTGTCATTAATCTGATCGGCATATACCTCATCATAGATCACAGCGGTAGCCGACAATTTGTCGATATCCACTACCTCGTCGATAACCTTGATCCATACCGAGGTGGTATCCTGCAGGAACGATTTACCTGCATCCTCATGGTTGGTGGCCACACACACTACATGATATATACCCGGTTTCTGGTATGCGTACGTAAGAAGGCCTTTGTTCACTACAAGCCCGGTATTGCTCTGGTCGCGGAGCTCGTAATCCTGATCCTCGTCACCCGGATAAACAACCACATTGTCGGCGCTGCCGATGAAACGCAGAGTCATCGACTCGTTCACGTCGTAGACATACTTGTCAACGGAGATTGCGGCCGTCGGCTGCGTTGCCTCCTTGTCGTCGCACGATGCGAACAAAGCCGCACCTGCGAGCAAGAATAAAGAATATTTATATAGTTTCATTTTTAGTCAATCTAACGTTCAATTACCAATTGTCAAATTGTTAATTGTTAATTACTAATTACTAATCGATCAATAACCGGGGTTCTGCTCCACGACACCGTTGGACACGTCGATCTCAGTCTGAGGAATCGGGAAGATTTCATTAACGCCCTCGCGGAAGAATTGACCGCGGTGGTTGTTGACGACCTCAGAGAAAGCACGCATCATAGAAGCAGCACGGCCCTGACGCACGATGTCGAAGAAGCGATCCCATTCGAACGCGAGTTCCTTTTCACGCTCAAGCCAGATCTCGTTGCGGAGATAACCGTAGCCACCGGCAACGGAAAGCTTCGAACCATTGTTAATTGAGTTAACCTGCGTCTGAACGCTATTGAGCTGCTCGAGAGCTTCCTGCATGCGTCCGACCTCATTGAGAGCCTCAGCATAAGTGAGGACAACTTCCATAAAGCGGATCACACGGCGGTTCTTGGCATTGTCGTTGGTGTAGACAGGACGGTCTTTGATCGGGGTGTACCACTTCAGGGGGAGACGGTTACCCATACCGATCAGGTTGTTATGACCGTCGGGGTTCTGCTCGTTGTGTCCCATGATGAAATTGGTGCGCACATCCGTTCCGAACACACGGTCAACAAGAATATTGTTGGTTTTCAGCGGCGGGTTGAAGTTGTTCAGCGGGAAAAGGCTCAGAAATACGCTGTTACCCTCGTTCGTATCGCCCGATGTGCCGTCGCCGCTCTCCTTGTAAACGATTTCGAATACCGAACCCTGGCAGAATTCACCTACTTCATACCACTGCTCGTCGTATGTGATCGCATTCATGTAGGCATCGAGGAATTTGAGCGAGTAAGCGCTCTTGAGATAGGGGCACTGCTCTTCGAGAGTCTCGGGGCTTTCGTCGGGTTTAAGCGCTGCTACCGGCTTGAACCATAGCTCTTCGCGCAATGTTTCCCAATCAGTATCCTTGTAACGCTCGTCGAAGCGGAGCATCTGGGCGAAAGTAAAGGGCTCACCTTTTACGAAATAGTCGCCGAGTTCGGCACACTGCTTCCACTTGTCGGAACCATCGCCCGGCTTCGCCTGATACATCAGCACCTTCATCAGAAGAGCTGTAGCCGCGCCGGCACTCGCCTTACCACACTGGGTGAGGGTGAAACGCGACGGAAGCATTATAGCAGCCTCGCGAAGGTCTTTCTCGATATATGCATAACACTCCTCAAGGCTCGAACGCGGAATCACTGTGTTCGATACATTTTCCACCTCGGGACGGATGGGAACACCACCGAACGTACGAACCAGATTGAAGTAGAAATATGCGCGTAGGAACTTAGCCTGACCGTAGATGTACCGGATTTCGCGATATGTATCGGTTTCCGTATCAAGTACGCGACATTTATGTATATTTGCTATAACCTGATTCACACGGTGTATTGCCTGATAATAGACGGTCCAACGTGAAAGTATATAGGAATTCGACGTGTTGAAACGGAAGTTCACAAGCTGTCCCATGTGAGAGGTCAGACCTTCGTCGTTACCTACCATATTATCGGCAGTCGCCTCGCCGAAGCGCCAGTCGCTATCCTGCATTGTCTCACAGGCCAGCTTGTCGTAGGCCGAGTTCAGAACCGACTGAAGTTTATACTTGGTGTCATAGGAATTCTCGTCGAGCGGATTACCCACTACCGGTTCGTCAAGGAAATCGTCGCAACCTGTGAAGACTGCCGAACCGCCAGCTGCCATCGCAGCCACTACAAAGAAGCCGAGAATTTTTTTAGCTGAATTATATATATTCATGACTGGAATTTCTTTGATTGTTTAGATACCGAATTTGATACCGAATGTGAACGAGCGGGCCTGCGGGTAGTTACCGTGGTCTACACCCATGGCGGTATTTGTGCTCTCGGTGCCCTCAAGACGACCAACCTCGGGATCCAGACCGTCATACTTCGTCCAGGTGCAGAGGTTATAGGCTGTTGCCGATACTGTAAGGCTGTTGAGACCAATCTTCTTGATAAGCTCAGGTTTGAAGTTGTAGCTCAGGCGCAGTTCCTTCAGGCGGCAGTAGCTACCGTCCTTCACGAAGAAGTCAGATGAGCGGAAGTTGCGGTTAGGATCGCCTGTGCGTGCTTCGGGGACAGATGTGTCGGTGTTGAGCGGGAACCACACGCGGTTCTCGGCTATCTGTCCGCTCCAGTGCTGGCTGCTGTAGTCGGCCACCACGTTGCCGGCCGCTGCATTGTACCAGTAGTAGTCCATTACGTTGAAAAGTTTGTTGCCGGTCTGGCCCTGGAAGAATGCGCTGAGCTCGATTCCGTTCCACTGAAGGTTGATGGGCACACCGAACACGAAGTCGGGAAGCGGTGAACCGAGATACGTACGGTCTTCTGCTGTGATCTGGCCGTCGCCGTTGAGATCCTTGAAGCGGAAGTCGCCGGGCTTGGCGGTCTGGTCGGCATCGTTCTTGCCGGGCTCATACTGTGCGGAAGCCTTCACCTCATCCATGCTCTGGAAAATTCCGTCGGTCACATAGCCGAAGAATGAACCGATGGGGCGGCCTACTGCTGTCTTGGTTACATAATCCACGATAGAACCTTCCGATACATACGCTCCGTAGATAGGCTCGTTGCCCGTACCGAGCGAGGTAACCTCATTCTTGATCCATGACAGATTGAAGCCTACATCGAATGAGAACTTGCCGAACTGGCGGCGGTAGGTTACCTGACCTTCGACACCGTAGTTCTTCACAGCGCCGGCGTTTGTCATGGGGTTCGCGGTAAGACCCGCAGAGCTTACGGTCGGAACCGCGATAAGCATATCGGTTGTTTTCTTGTCAAAATATTCGATACCGAACAGAAGAGTGTTGTTCATGAACGCCATGTCGAGACCGACGTTGAATGTCTCCGTTTTCTCCCAGCGGATATCATCGTTGCCGAGGATAAGGGCGGCGCTACCGGGCTGGAGCAGATGGGTGCCCTGACCGAAAGCATAGTTGAGCTGGGAAGAGAGATAGGTGTAACGTGCGAGTTCGTCGATACGGTTGTTACCGAGCTTACCCCAACCTACACGCAGTTTGCCGAGCGACATCCATGTCTGGTCGCGGAGGAACGATTCAGAGCTGAATTTCCAACCTAACGATACCGAGGGGAAGTAACCCCAGCGGTTGTGCTTATTGAACTTCGACGAACCGTCGATACGGATATTAGCCTGAAGCAGATAGCGGTCGAGAACATTATAGTTCACACGCCCGATGAAGCCGACTGCAGTCCAGTTGCGGTCAAGTCCGTAAGTCTTGTCACCGGTGTAACCGCTCGACAGATACCACTGGTCGTCGCTGTTGCTCGGAGTACCGCGCTTGGTAGACTCCTGATACGAGTTCTTGTAACCCTCGGCAGTCTGACCTAAAAGGGCAGTTATGCTGTGAATTTTATTCTTGTCGTCCCAGTTGAAGGTAAGAAGGTTGTTGATCTCCCACTTGTTCACCTGGTTCTTGTACTGATAGATGGTAGAGAGGTCGGTGATAACGAAATCCTCTTCAAAACGTCCTACTTCAGTGAATTCCTTGGTGGTCTGGGGCTGAAGATAATAAGAAGCCTTGAACTGATAGTTGAAGAATTTCAGGAAGTTGGCGGAAAGAGTGATGTTTGCGTCGAAACGGTCGCTCTTGATAGTGCGGTGGTAACGTTCGATACGGGCGATAGGATGATTGGAATCATAATAGCCGCGATCGTTGAATATCTTTGTGAACGGGCTGATATTCATCGCATCCTTGAGGATAGAGCCGGAACCGCCGGGAACCGGAGTGCGGTCGTCGTTCACATAGCTCATGTTAACCATCATGTCAAGCCACGAAGAAAGCTTCTGTGTAAGGTTCATACGGGCGTTGAAGCGGGCGTAGTCCGAACCCTTCACAATACCTTTTTCATTGTAGTAGCTTGCGCTGGCCATGAATTTGGTGTTATCGTTACCGCCGCTTACAGAGGCTGCATACTGCTGTTTTACACCTGTGCGGGTGATAGCGTCCCACCAGTCGCTGCAACCGCGCTGGCGATAGTAGTCGAGTGTATCATATTTTTTCTGGTCGTATTCGAATTCGCCGTTATCGTTCTTGGTCATATAGAGCTGACCCTCGGACGAATAGTTCGATGTACCGTTCATATAGTCCTGAAGGAGCGCATAATCCTCGAGGCCCATCATGTTGATCTTTTTCCAGGGATTCGAGAATCCGGCATAACCGTCGAAAGTAACGGTCACCTTGCCCTTCTCACCGCTCTTGGTGGTGATGGCTACTACACCGTTGGCAGCACGCGCACCATACACGGCCGATGAAGCCGCATCCTTGAAAATCTCGATATTCGCGATATCGTTGGGGTTGATGTGGTCGATATTGTCAACGATGAAGCCGTCTACCACATAGAGGGGGTCGGCGTCGTTGACCGTACCTGTACCACGGATTTTTATAGTGGTGGCTCCACCGGGAGCGCCGCTGTTCTGGATAATGTTGACACCGGATGCCTTACCCTGAAGGGCCTGAAGAGCCGAGCTTACGGGAACATCGTTCACATCCTTGCCCGACACCGAGGAGATAGATCCGGTAATGTCGCTTTTACGCTGAACACCGTAACCGATCACCACAACTTCGTCGAGAGCTGTAGCGGCGGCCGCCATGTCCACGTCGATTGTTTTCTGGCCGTTTACGGCAACCTCTTTCGGTTCATAACTCAGAGCCGAGAACACGAGAGTTGCGTTGGCGGGAACTGTGATAGTGTAATTACCGTCGATGTCGGTAGCCACACCGTTGCTTTTCGAGCCCTTCTGCATTACAGTGGCTCCGATGATCGGCTCGCCTTCGGCGGGATCATTTACTGTACCGGTCACAGTTATTGTCTGTGCGCCGAGAGTGAAGTGAATGGTTGCCAACAGAAACACCATCAGCAGCCTGGTTAATTTAGTCTTTAACATACTTGCACTGTGAGTTTTTACTTTTTCCAATGTGAGTGGTATGCGATTTAAGGCAGAGAGAGACCGTGGAGGGAGAATCCTGGAATATAATGCCGTGAAAATCAGGATGCGCTTGAGCTGAATGCGCCAACACCTGCTTTCCGCTTGCCGGAAAGGGAAAGGAATCAGTAATTAGCGGTGTATCTGACACCGCTAATTACCGATTATTGGAATTCAAATTTATTTGATGATGACTTTGGAAGCCTTGTCGCCCTGACGACGGATGTAGAGACCTGCGCTCTTGCCGTCTACGCGCATACCCTGGAGGTTGTAGTATTCAACGGGAGCGTTTGAATCGTTGTTGAAGATACCTTCAACACCGTCACCAGTGTTGTGGAGGGGGTTGTTGGGCTCGAACTCGATTTCCATCTTGTCGGGGTTCAGAGCGAGATTCTTGTTGGGGTTCTCATACTCGTAGCAGTAGATCTGCTTGGTCTGGTTCGAGAAGAATACAAGCTTGCCGTCGAGGTTACGGAGTGTGTAAACCTGGTCGTCGGTGGGGTGGATATTGGTAACTGTCACAGGTACACCGCCGTCAACCTTGTCAAGACGGGTAAGTGTCCAGTTGTGGTTATCCTTGTTTCCGGAGTTGCTCCAGTAGAGAGTACCGTTTACTACGATAAGCTCGCGGGTCCAAGTACAGCCGGTACCGGGGTTGAAGTCATACTGCACCCAAGTTTTATCACCGTCGCATACGTTGAGCTCACCACCATACTGGAAGGGATCAGCGATGTCAGCGTTAGTACCGCGGTTGCAGCAGAATACATAGTAACCGTCGAATTCCACACCGTCGTCGGGATATGAGCTGTTATCCTGAGTAGGCTCTGTAGTGTTGCAGTCGAACACTTTGTAGTTGCCCTTCTCGCAGTTTGTCATACCGAGCTCGTCGCGGGTCTCGGGAGTGTAAGAGCGGAAGAATACGTAACCGAATGCGGGGTAACCTGTCTTGGTCACACCACCGCCGTTACCCATGGGAACGCCGTTGGCGTCGAGGTTGTCAGATACAGTGGGGTTGGTGTTGAAGATTTCGTAGGTACCTTCTTCTGTTCCGTCGGTAGCCCAGGGTTCGTTACCTGACTCCCATGACCAAGCCTTGAAGAAAAGTTTCTCGTTGTAGTAGTTGCAGAAGTGAGCGATAGCAGCACCGTTGGTAGAACCGGGGGTAGCGCTTTCGTTTGAATTAACCTCGAGGTTGATATCCTTTACCATGTGAGTGCCTTCTGTGGTACCGTCGGTCACCCAAAGCTCATCACCGTAGGTAACTTGCGATTTGTCAGCTGTATCACCGATGAAGAACACCTTGCGGCCTACGCGTACAACTGTTCCGAAACGGTTGTCACCGGGTTCGCGGCCGAGCCACATACCGTCAACCTCAGCAACGAGATGCGTTCCGTCTTCTGTACCGTCAGATACATAAAGCCACTTCTCACCGGCATCGGTCATAGTTTCTGAATCCATATCCTTTGCGAAGAATATGAACTGGTTTTCATTGAGCTGGCAGAAACCTACGGGATCGGAATCAGCGAGCATATGAACGTCAGCCACCATATGGGTACCCGCCTCGGTACCGTCGGAGATCCATACCTCCTTGCCATTCTCACCGTCGTCAGCCGCGAAAACAACGCGGTCGTTGAAACGTGTGATCCAGTTGATGTTGGAGGTAGCAAGACCGGGATTGATATCCTTCACCAGCTTGGTTCCCTCGGGGGTGCCGTCAGATACCCAGAGTTCTTCGCCGTGGGTTCCGTCGTCTGCACAGAAATAAGCCTTGTAGCCTTTTTCGGCAGATCCGGCGATTGTAATTGTCTTGGGACCGTACTCTTTTTCTTCGTGGTCTACGTTAGCCGAAACACCTGCGGGAAGGAGTTCGGTCAGCTTACCGTCGTCTGCGCTGGAATACATTCCTGCGGAGCACACAAGTGCGGCCGAGAGGAGTAAAAAATTCTTTTTCATGTTGAAAAGTTAAAGATGAATAAATAGGAAGGTTAACTTAAACTTGTTTACTAATGGCATTACGTATAGCGTCCGTCGGACGCTATACAGCCCCATGGGGCTTGGTTTCAGATTTTAATTTATTCTTATTAAATTTAAGGTAGAACTGCCAGAGGGAAGACACGGTGTCTGTCGCCACTCTGTCAGCTTTCCGACGGCAAATATACAGCTATATTTTCTCAAAAGATAGGGAAAATTGTGTTTTTTACCAGTACAGACGTCCAAAAACAGGGGTGTAGGGCGTTTTTAACATTTCGGTAGACAAAATTACCCGGTTCTGCAACATTTAACCCTATCCCTTTCGGCACTACCGCGTAACTTTGCACATATAATAAAAACAACATTTTTTTTAACAACATGGCAACCGCTGTCACTGATATTCCACATAGGAAAATCCGTTCTCAGCCGCCTCGGTTTAACCTTATTTTTTCCATCAAATCATGAGAAAATTTATTACTCCCGCCGCATGCGTCGCCGCACTGCTCTCACTGCTGGCATGCAACAATTCCACCAGCAAGACTGCGGAAGCAGCCAATGAGGGCGAGCAGATTTTTTTCGCCGATCCGACCATCTTCGCAGAAAACGGCAAGTACTACCTCACCGGCACACGCAACGCCGATCCGCTGGGATTCGTGATGCTCGAAAGCACCGACCTGCAGAACTGGACCCTAGCGCGCCCCGACTCCATGATACTCCGCAAAGGAGAGTCGACATACGGTAATAAAGGATTCTGGGCACCCCAGATCTACAAAGACGGCGACAAATACCTATATTTATATACAGCCAACGAACAGGTGGCTCTTGCCAAGGGCGACAGTGTTGCCGCTCTCTACACACAAGAGAACGTTGAACCGGTCGACGCATCGGAGAAAAACATCGACCCGTTCCTCTTCCGCGACGACGACGGCAAATATTACCTCTACCACGTTCGCTTCGACCACGGAAATTTCCTTTGGGTAGGCGAATTTGATCCTGCAACGGGCAAAATCGTTGAAGGCACGCTCAAACCGGTGTTCCGCAACGATCAGGCCTGGGAGAAAACCGATGCATACCCCTCGGATCCCATCATGGAAGGCCCGACTCTCATAAAGATCGACGACCTCTACTACCTCTTCTACTCAGCAAACCACTTCATGAGCACCGACTACGCTGTAGGCTACGCCACCGCTCCCACCCCCGTAGGACCCTGGACTAAAAACGAAGCCAACCCCATCATCAACCGCACTATCGTAGGAGAAAAAGGCTCGGGACATGGCGACGTGTTCACCGACAACGACGGAAACCTCCGCTACGTTTACCACGTTCACCACAACGACTCTGTCGTTTCACCCCGTCGCACCCGCATCGTTTCGCTCAAAGTCGACAAGTCGAACGGACAGCCCTACGCCATCACCGTGGACCCCGAGACAATCATAATACCCACACGCAGTTGATTTTCAAAAAAAAGTTGCTATCTTTGTCCGGAAAAACTAACCAAATACTCACATGAAAACCAATCTGCTTATTGCCGCAGGAGCCTTGGTGGCTCTGTCGGCCTGCTCAGGCGCAAAAACCGAGAGCAATCTTACCGCATCCGGTCTTGACCCACAGAAATTCGTCGATGAATACCGCGGCGACTCCACTGCCCTGTTCGTGCTTACGAACGCCAACGGCATGGAAGCATGCATCACCAACTTCGGCGGACGCGTAGTCACCCTCATGGTGCCCGACCGCCACGGCAAACTGACCGATGTCGTTCTCGGATTCGACAGCATCCAGGCATACTATCCCGAAAACAACAGCACCGACTTCGGCGCCACTATCGGACGCTATGCCAACCGAATCAACGAAGGTAAATTCGAACTCGACGGAGAAACATATCAGCTCCCCCTCAACAACGGCAAGCACTCCCTCCACGGCGGCGGCGACATGGGCACCCGCGGATGGCAGTACCGTGTGTTCCAGGCCGATCAGCTCAACGACACCACCCTCGTGCTCACCCTCACCGATGCCGACGGCAACAACGGCTATCCCGGTACCGTAGAGGCTAAGGTGACCTACGTTCTCGGCGCCGACAACGATCTAAAGATCGCTTACGAGGCTACCACCGACAAGCCCACCATCATCAACATGACCAACCACTCGTACTTCAACCTCTCAGGCGACGGAAGCAAACCCGTGACCGACGATGTGCTATGGCTCAACGCATCCAACTTCACTCCCGTCGACGACACATTCATGACTTCCGGAGAGATCGTGACCGTGGAAGGTACACCGATGGACTTCCGCACACCTAAAACTATCGGCCGCGACATCAACGCCGACTACGTACAGCTTCACAACGGCAACGGATACGACCACAACTGGGTTCTTGATACCAAAGGCGACATGACAGCATGCGCCGCTACACTCGAGAACACCACCAACGGCATCCGCATGGAGGTTTACACAGACGAACCCGGAGTTCAGGTTTACACCGGCAACTTCCTCGACGGCACTGTGACAGGCAAGGGTGGCATCGCACATCCCCAGCGTTCGGCCGTATGCCTTGAGACACAGCACTATCCCGACAGCCCCAACAAACCCGAATGGCCTTCTGTAGTTCTCCGCCCGGGTGAAAAATACACCGGCCACTGCACCTACCGCTTCACACAGGTTCCCGAAGCTGCGGAATAATAGCTCAGATTTCTGCTAAGTCTGAGCAGAAGTAAAGAATTAAAGAAGTAGAGAAGTCAAGCAATACTACATGCTTGACTTCTCTACTTCTTTAATTCTTATAATAAGTCAGTCAATTGCATTCCTCCCTGACTTCTCCACTTCTATTTTCTCCCGAAATCGGCTGGAATCTCGCCCCACCGGTCAGTGTCCCAGGTGAGAACCGGATTCTCCACCGTGTGCGTGCGCACCCACGTGTCCGCCCGTTCGAGAAGTTCGAATATACGGGCGTTGCGCGATGTGCGCTCCAGCTTGGAACGATGCCCCTTGTTGCGCAGCCACGCACGCGCCGTACGCGAATCGGAATAAACGGGAGTAGTGCGGTCGCCATGCTGGTAAAGATAAGCCAATGCATGCACAAGCGCCAGATATTCAGCAACGTTATTGGTTCCGTCTTCAAGGGGGCCGAGGTGAAACAGCCTCTCTCCCGTAGCCACTTTCACTCCCTGATACTCCATAACTCCGGGATTGCCGGCACAAGCACCGTCAACAGCTATGGCATTGCGGTTGATTTCAGGAATATCCACCAGTGAAGCGCACCTTTCGCGTGCCGCGGCCGCATTGTATCGTGCTATTTCCTCAATTATGGCAGCTTCGTCGGCCGGATCGCCACGGAAGGCGATCGTAGCCGCAGTCTGATCTGAGAACGCCTTGTATTTAGCACCGGGGAAACCATCTATCTGTGCCCGACAATCGTCCCAATCCTCATATATCCCGGGCTCGCGCCCCACCCACACCACATAGAATTTCCTTTTTGCCATTGTATCTGATTTCAACTGCCTGTCAGCTGAGCGACAGCAGAATATGTATATCCGTAAAGCGAACTCCGGCAAGCCGGGCCACCTCCTCGTTCACTGCTTTGCCCATAAAAGTAAGAGTCGCAGCCTGAAGACCGGGGGTAAGCGGCAGCATCACCCCGTTTCCCTCACAGTCTGAAATATGATTGAGCAGAGTTATGAATGTATCGCTCAGTGCCATAGCGGTAGTTCGCGGCACAGCGCTCCCTGAATTGGTGAAGCATACCCGTGTCCGTGTCTGCGCTCCGCTATATGCCACATCGTTCACAAGCGCATACGATGTGGTACGACGTGCCTCATCACCTCCGAATTCACCGAGGTCGACCGCACGCATACCCGGAAACGCTGTCGCCGGATTGCATGAGAGGTCGAACATAAGCACCCTGCGCTTAAGAATCTCATCTATATTGCCATCAATCGGGAGCGCCTCACCTTTACCGGTGATCACCACCACATCGGCACTCCGCAATGCATTCTCGAGAGCGTGGGGATGAACCGACGAGCCTATCACTCCCCCGCCGAGCTGGCGCAATGCGGTGCGCAGACGATACACATCGTCGTCGAACATCCGCACCACAGCACCCAGACCGAGCGCTGACCGCGCTGCCGAACAAGCCGCCAGACACGATCCTATTATAGTGACCTCACAGGGAATGACACCCGCGATACCTCCGAGCAGAATCCCCTTTCCGTTCACCGGATCAGCCAGCATGGCAGCCGCAAGCGTCATGGCGCTGCGGCCGTCGATCTCAGAAATAATATCGCCGAACGGACGGTTGCCACTGTCGTCGCGTATCAGATCTATCGCTATATTGATTATGCGCCTGCGGAGCAGTTCGGCAATCACCTCGCTTGCATTGCCACGGCTGAAATTTGCGAGACTCAGCAGAAGTGCGCCTCTTCTGAGCTGCCTTATATCGCATACCGGAAGCGGAGCCAGATGTATCACGATATCAGCCTGAAGGGTTTCATGGCGCGAGGCCTGACGGGCACCGGCTTTCACATACGCATTGTCACTATAATGGATTGATGCTGCCGCGCCCTCCTCGATAAGCACCCTAAAACCATGGCGCGTCAAGGCTGCCACCGCCTCAGGAGTGAGCGGAAAGCGCTTCTCCGCGCGGTTTACGCACTTGGGAAGCCCGATCGTTGCACGCCGGCGCGCTACAGTGGTTTCTGCCGGCGCCTCCAGAGGCACCCTGCCGTAATCTGAATCTATTATCATTGTATCCCGATTATCATTATCATATATGCTCTTGCCTTTCAAGCATTTCGCCGAAGGCCTTTACTGATTCGGCAATTTCTTCCTCAGACTCAAGAAGATCGGAGGGGAAAATCACCTTTGCCCGCCTATACCAACGCGATCGTTCGCGCTGTTTGGCATCGACGAACGCTTCAAGCTCACGCGCGTTCATGCCGGCAAGCAACGGGCGCTGATCCTGCGCGGCAAGCAGCCGCCGAAGCAACACCGGCTGCGACGCCTCGAGAAGCACCGTCAGCCCCCGCGCGTTCATCCATTCCATATTATCTCCCTGACAGGGAGTTCCTCCCCCGCACGCTATTATGATATTCTCCCGCGCACCGAGTTCCCGAAGCATATCAGCCTCGATATTCCGGAAAGCCCTCTCACCCTTTAATTCGAATATGCGTCGGACCGACATCCCCTCGCGCTGCTCTATGGCATGATCGAGATCAGCAAACACACATCCTTCCGGAAGAAAAGACATACGACCCCCGGCGGAGCGGCGGAGCGCCTCGCCGAGGGTCGTTTTTCCGGTTCCCATGAAACCAATCAGAAATATCGGTTTCAACCTGGTCTTACTGTTTTTTCGCGTTATCTTTCAGAAGGTCGCGTATTTCGGTAAGCAACTGCTCCTCCTTTGTAGGTTCGGCCGGAGCAGGTTCGGGAGCTGGCTCCTCAGCTTTTTTACGCATAAATTTATTCATCACCTTTATAGCCAGGAATATGCAGAATGCGATGATGAGGAAATCAACGATAGTCTGCACAAAAGCGCCCCATGTAATCGCTACTTCAGGAGTAATCACCTCCTGTGTGGCACCGTCAAGCACCTGCTTCTGAAGCACGAATTTAAACTCCGAGAAGTTGGCGCCACCTGTAAGCACGCCGATACCAGGCATAATGATATCGTTGACAAGCGATGTGACGATTTTTCCGAACGCACCTCCGATGATAACACCGACTGCCATATCTACCACATTGCCTCGCATGGCAAATTCCTTGAACTCGTTGAAGAATTTTTTCATACTCATTAAATATAAATAGTCTGTTGCGTGATATAAGTATTCTTTTTTTACTTGATTTTTCAGATAAATTCAGCTGCGATTTCATGAAGATCATAGCCTGCTGCCAACACTCCGAAGAAGAGAACCGCCAGAACTGCAAAGACAAAACCGACCAGAGAAATCACAAGCCCTGCAATCGCCAGCCCCCTTGGAGGACGGTTGACACCTATTATCGAAAATATCAGCCCCAGCAACCATGTGAGACCCCCTACATACGGTAGCCAGAATCCGAAGAAACTAACAAGGGCAAGCACAAATCCGGCCGTGCCTATCCCGTTGCTCTCCTGCCTCCGCTGAGGATACTGCGAGCCATAATACCCCTGGGGAGAATAGGGCACCTGCTGCTGTTGCAGCGGCTGCCACTCACCCGGGAACGGAGGGGGAACAGCCCCCGGCGACTTATGACGGAAACTATTGGCAGGCTCTTCCGAACCTGCTCCGCCGGTATTGTTTCTGTAACCGGGGTATTGGTTATAATTATCCTGATATCCCATTTCGGTAATTTACATATGTCTACTTGCAAAGATACAAATAAACTATATAAATTGTTGAGCGCTTACGAAAAAAATAAGACATCCGCACAAAAATCTCTATACGATGCTCCCGGGGTCAGGTTCGAATAGCCGTCGCTGTTTTCAGGAACAGGACGCAGACAATGCCGTAATTAATCAAGGCCGGAAAGAGAATCGGGAAAGATCAAGTGTCTGATGCATGCGGGAAAAAAATTAAAAACTTCTTTTTCCTCCAATAATTTGGCAGTTTCAAATTATTGTTCTTATATTTGGCGACAAATTACGTTCGGCCTGTGATCGGCGGCGCTCCGCTTGCGTCTGTCGCCATAGTTCCGCACCCACCAATTCCAAACCATTCAACTATTTTATGGAAACGCGTGAACAAGCTACCGGTGCTGAAACAATGCCCGAAAGCCAATCATTAAACCCTGTTACCGCGACTGAGACCCCGGAAGAAGTTTCAGAAGCGAAGAAAGAAACTACCGCAATCTCCGGCGAAGAATCTGCCGCAGATGCAAAAACCGCCGTCAAAAATACTGAGGGCACAAACCGGCGTATCCCCGACGTTGCATCGAAAGAGGAGGTAATCGAAACTCTCGCACGTCTCCTCGAAGATGAAACCACAGAAATTACCCGCGAGGAAATTGTGCGCCTCAAACAGCAGTTCTACGCTTTCCGCAAAGTAGAACTTGAAGCAGAACTGGCCGACTTTGTGGCTAAAGGCAACGAAGAGACTGCCTTCATCCCGGCAGTAGACACGGCCGAAGAACGCTTCAAGGAACTTATGGTGACAGTAAAAGACCGTAAGGCTGCCATCGCGGCAGCCCTTGAAGAAGAGCGCAAACGTAATTTCGAGCGCAAACAGGCCCTGATCGACGAACTTCTCGCACTTGCCACCGACACCGACAATGTGAACCGCACATATCCCCGCGTAAAGGAAATTCAGAATGAATTCAAACTTATCGGAGAAGTTCCCGCTACGGAAGCTACTGACCAGTGGAAATCATATCAGGGAGCTGTAGAACAGTTCTATGATCAGCTGAAAGTCAACAAAGACTTGCGCGACTACGATTTCCGCAAGAACCTCGAGATAAAGACCATGCTGTGCGAAGAGGCGGAAAAGCTCAATGAAGAGAACGATATAATCCTCGCATTCAAACGCTTGCAGAACCTTCACGACGAATGGCGTCAGGCTGGCCCCGTAGCCAAGGATATGCGTGAGACCATCTGGACCCGATTCAAGGAGGCCTCCGTTGTCATCAACAAGAAATATCAGACCTTCTTCGAGCAGCGCAAAGCCACCGAAACAGCTAATGAAGCGGCTAAGACCGCTTTGTGTGAACGTGTGGAAGCACTTGACTTCTCCGCTCTCAAAACCGGCAACGACTGGGAAGACATGACAAAAACCATTCTCGAGGCACAGGAAGAATGGAAAACCATCGGATTCGCGGCCCGCAGACAGAACAACGCCCTGTTCGCACGCTTCCGCACAGTTTGCGACAAATTCTTTGCCGCGAAATCCGACTTCTATACCTCCCGACGTAACGAACTGACCGAAAATCTCGCAAAAAAGACAGCTCTGTGCGAACGCGCCGAGGCTTTGCGCGAATCCACCGACTGGCACAAGACAGCCGAAGAGCTGACCCGTCTGCAGAACGAATGGAAGACCATCGGTCAGGTACCTAAAAAGTATGCCGAAACCCTGTGGCACCGCTTCCAGCAGGCATGCCATGAGTTCTTCACACGCAGAAGAAAGGTTCTGAACCAAAGCCATGCAATAGAGCAGGCCAACCTTACTGCAAAACTCGCCATTATCAACGAACTCAGGGCCATCCCGGAAAATACCCCACGCAACGAAACATTGGCTAAAGTAAAGGAACTGCAGGCCAGATGGCAGGAAATCGGTCATGTACCCTTCCACGAGAAAGATCGGGTATATGATGAATACCGCACATTATGCGATGGCTTCTATGCCCGCAACCGTCAGGGACGAGGCTCAATGAGCCGCTTCGAGGATGTGATAAAAGAGATCAGTTCCGACGAGAACAAGCTCTACCGCGAACGCGAGCGCATACTCCGCGCCTTCGAGATCAAACGGAACGAGCTCAAAACCTATGAGAACAATCTCGGATTCCTGACCTCCAAGAGCAAGTCGGGCGACTCAATGATGCGTGAGATGCAGCGCCGCATCCAGCACATAAAGGACGACCTCGCCTCTATCGAAGAGAAAATAAAGCTGATCGACAGCAAGCTAAAAGGCTGAACGCCCATCCGGATAAGGCAGAGGAGGCTGTGTCAAAATGAACTGACACAGCCTCCTCTGCCTTATCCGGATGGAAAGTTTATTCTGTCACACATTCCCGTCCGACAGTGGCATGGTAATAGTAAAACGCGTGCCCTCCCCCGGCTCGCTCCAGCTCACGAAGATTTTGCCGAGATGATACTGTTCGATTATACGTTTGGCAAGGGTAAGTCCGAGCCCCCATCCACGCTTTTTGGTGGTATATCCGGGATTGAAAACAGTCTTCTGATGCTTGCGCGCGATACCTTTACCCGTATCGGTCACATTCACCACAGCACGCTTGCCATCGCTCAGTGTCACAATGTCAATCTTTCCGCTCCCCTCCATCGCGTCTACGGCATTTTTAATAAGGTTCTCCATCACCCATTCAAGCAACGGGGCGCTCAGGCGCACCGGAAGCGCCTTGTCGCTTAGACTCACCGTAAGGTCTATACGTGAGGAGATACGTGTCGACATATATGAGGCTGCATGAGCCACGATATCGTTGAGATTCTCAACCTCCATCTGCGGGCGCGACCCGATTTTCGAGAAGCGGCTTGCGATTGTACTCAGACGGTTCACATCCTTGTCCATCTCCGCCACCGTATCCTCGTCGACACCCATCGTACGCAACAGTTCCATCCAGGCCATAAGCGAACTGATCGGTGTTCCAAGCTGATGCGCCGTCTCCTTCGACAGACCCACCCACACCTTGTTCTGCTCGGCTCTACGCGTCGAGTTAACAGCGAAATACACCACAAAGATGAACACCAGCATCACACCCAACTGAATATAAGGGTAATAGCTCAGTCTTTTCAGCAGTTTGGAGTCATCGTAATACAGATGTTGAAGATTATCGGGAGTAATGATAATGTGAATCACATTCTGACTGTTGCGAAGCGTTGCCAACCGCCGGTGAAGAAACTGATCGTTGGCCACCGACAGAAAATAAGGCGCCGATGGGTCTACCTCCTCAGGCAGGTCGAAATTTCGGTGAAGGAGTATATTTCCGTCATCATCGGTAAGAAGCACCGGAATGGTATGATTGCGCTCTATAATTGAAAAAAGAAATTCGATATTCTCGGCCGACGATGCATCGTCGTACTGCCCGAGGTCTGCTATCTGTTTGGTAGCATCGGCCCATATCTGCATACGCTCGCGCTCCTGCTCCGCCAGATCGCGAACCAGATTATTGGATACATATATAAAAAACGCCACAAGCCCGAGCGACACCAGAAGAAATGTCACCACACCGAACCTCCTTACCTCATATATATTCATAAAAACTACAAATACGGGATTAATAAAGCTCCAGACCACGGTCGGCCTCACGCGCCTCGATCCATCGCGCCACAGCATCGTCGGTATTCCGCCCTATCACTACATCTGCCCTATCCTTCACCTCAGGCAGCGCATTTTCAGTTGCCACCGCGACATCGGCCACCGCCATCATAGGCAGGTCATTGAGATTATCGCCGAACACTACAATCTCGTCCGCGCCGGTCTCTGCGGCGAGAGCCTTTACCGCCGAAGCTTTCGACACTCCGGGAGCATATATGTCGATCAATCCGGTATCGCGCAGGAACACATCCGGATACCAGGCCGCCGCACAAGCCGTTGCACCGTTTAATTCCACAGTTAGCTTCTCAACCATATCAACCGGCCCGATTCCGAAAAAAAGAGCCACGCTATCCCATCTTGCAGGTTCCTGATCGAGATGGAACCGCTTGAGAGCCAGATATCGTCGGTCCTGATAAAACGCATTCTCGCGGGAGGACATAGCCGAGGGATGATAAACGTTGAGAAAACTGTTGCCGCTCAGACAATACACGAACGGATGAAGCCCATGCTGCGAGAATATCTCATGTATTTTCACAGCATCGCCCTCCGGAATCGTACGGCAGCTTACGAACGAGGATGTATCACGGTTCCAGAATCCCGCTCCCGTCATGACTATAGCTGGAAGAGGTCTCACATCGCCATCACGTGTCGTATAGACTGGTTGACGGACCGATTTCAGCAGAGGCTGCACCGTTGCAGGAGTTCGCGCCGTAGCAGGGGTGAACATAACTCCACGATCTATCAGGCGGTTCAGAATCTCCCCCGACCGCTCGCTTACCCGGCTTTCGCCATTGAGAAGCGTACCGTCGAGATCCGTCACATAAAGTGTCCGCTGATCCTTACGAGTAGTGAAGGGTACATTGCCGTTTCTCATATACTGAAAATTTTAGTTTACAAATGTAGCTATTTTCCCCGACAAACCAATCGCTACGGAGGCCGCGTGAATACTTAAATTAACTAAATCCGTTAAAATTAACCGAACCAAAGAGCCGGGAATAGAATTATTATTATTAGCTTTGTTGATTAAAACTGAGAATAAAACGAAATACGACATATGACATTTGAAGAATTAGGGGTAAACGAGCCCCTGCGGCGTGCGATCGCAGAACTTGGATTCGAAAACCCGATGCCCGTACAGGAAAAGGTAATCCCCCACCTGCTCAGTGAGGAGGGAGATGTTGTGGCCCTCGCCCAGACTGGCACCGGCAAGACTGCCGCTTTCGGTCTGCCGGTGATTCAACGCATCGACGAAAGCAGATCTGTGCCTCAGGCTCTTATCCTCTCCCCCACCCGTGAGTTATGCCTTCAGATAGCATCAGACCTTGCGGATTTTTCAAAATACATACCCGAACTGCGCGTAATACCCGTCTACGGGGGCTCGAGCATCGAAAGTCAGATCCGCTCCCTACGTCAGGGCGCCCAGATTATCGTAGCCACACCCGGGCGTCTGATCGACCTCATAAACCGCGGGGTAGTGAAGCTCGGCGACGTACACACCGTGATACTCGACGAGGCCGACGAAATGCTCAACATGGGATTCCTCGACTCTATCAACGATATCCTCAGCCACGTTCCCGAGAACCGCAAAATGCTGCTGTTCTCCGCCACAATGCCACCGGAAATCGCCAGAATAGCAAAGAAATACATGCACGATCCCGTGGAATTTGTGATCGGCACACGCAACGAGGGAGCCGCCAACGTGCGCCATATCTACTATATGGTCAACGCCCGCGACAAGTATCTTGCCCTCAAACGTGTGGCCGACGACAATCCGAACATCTACGCCATTATATTCTGCCGCACCCGCCGCGACACCCAGGAGGTGGCCGACAATCTCATTCACGACGGTTACAACGCCGATGCCCTCCACGGCGACCTCTCCCAGCAACAGCGCGACATAGTGATGAAAAAATTCCGCGACCGCGTCATTACTATGCTGGTAGCCACCGATGTAGCCGCCCGCGGCCTTGATGTCAACGACCTAACCCATGTGATCAACTACGGTCTTCCCGACGACACCGCCGTTTATACACATCGCTCCGGACGAACCGGACGCGCCGGGAAAACCGGTGTATCCGTAGCCATAATCCATTCACGCGAGAAAGGCAAGCTGCGCGAGATCGAACGCATCATCGGAAAAACTTTCGAACGCAAGGAGGTGCCCACTCCCGAACATATAATCGAAAAACAACTGTTCTCCATGGCCGACCGCATAGAGCGTGTCGAGGTCAACGATACCGAGATTGCGAAATATATGCCCGCCGTAATGAAAAAACTGGGCTGGCTCTCGGAGGAGGATCTGATGAAGCGCGTGCTTTCTCTCGAATTCAACCGTCTGCTCGATTATTATAAGGATGCGCCCACCATCGATTTCATTGATGAGAAGCCACGCAAGGAGAAAAAATCAAAACGCGGGGATGAAGGAGAAAATACCGACAAAGACCGCCGCACCGCCGCCAGAGGCATGGAACGCATTTACATAAGCACCGGCAAACGCGACGGATTCTACGCCGGGAATCTTATCGAGATGCTCAATAAGTTCGTAAGCGGTCCGCGTGTGGATGTAGGGCGCATCGACCTCATGCCGGCTTACTCGCTCTTCGATGTCAAGAAATCTGACGCCCGCCGCGTCGTGGCGGCCCTGAAAGGAGCTGAATTCATGGGCAAACGGATCTATTCCGAGGTTGCCAAGGCCGACAAAGACTATGCCAGAACATCGAACCGCCGGAGTAAGGAAGCTCCCCATGCCGACGAGGTGACAGATCCATACGATGCTTTCGAACGCTTCAAGCGAAAAGCACGTAAGAAAAGCAGACGTTAACCGAGGCAAAACACAAAGTCATGATTAAGAAACTGATATTCACACTCGTAGCTGGAGCGGCGGCGATTTCTGCGCAGGCTCAGAACGCTCTCCCTACCGAGACAGTAACTTTTGGCCAGCATACGGAGACTCCCCTGCCAAAGGACTCTGGCGACACATACCGGCGATATACCGGAAAACCGGCTGTGGATGCGTTCATCAATGCGCCCATACAGGTTTTCCCGGCCATCGATCCTATGACACGCATGGATATGGCCGACTACTTCAATTCCGGTTCCCCCAAACCTTCGAAAAACAATTTCAAAGGGGACTGCCGCATCATAAGTGCTGACAACGAGCAGCTTTCCTTCAGCGTCAGCGATGTCTCCGAAGTGGAACTCTCGTTGCTTCCGATGAAGTCAGACACCATCATAATGGTCGTCACCACTCTGAAAACACCGGTTCAGGACAGTTCGGTGAAGTTCTACAGCTATCCTGAATGGGAACCTGTGACTAAGGGAATATTCATGGTGCCGGGACTTGACGAATGGACCGCCAAGGATGCCTCGCTGCCTCGTGAGGATCTCGAAAATGCCGTTCCTTTCATTCTGGCAAGCATCACATATCAGCCGGCCACCCGAACCCTCACACTCGAGAACCATCTCGGCGACTACCTCCCGCGCGAAAACGCCGATAAGGTAAAAGCGTCTCTCCGCGACCGCCTTGTGTACCGATGGACCGGATCCAGGCTACAGCCTGTCAACAGCAAGTAGCTCCCACCCGGCTGCTGTCTTGCCTGCTGCCTATGCTCAGCGCCGCAGGCGTACGTTTCCCACTACAACCCCTTTACTCCGGATGAATAATTCATTATCACTCCTCGAACTTACCCGCCTTGTCGCATCGCTTGTGCAACGCCCGGAAACCCAGAACGTATGGGTCACCGCCGAGCTGTCTGATGTCGCCGTCCGCGGCGGCCACTGCTATATGGAGCTGCTTCAGAAAGACGACCGGGGCCTGCAGGTGGCGAAAGCCCGCGGAGTGATATGGGCAAACACATATCCCCGGATCGACGCCCAGTTTTTCGCCGCCACGGGTCAGCGCTTTGCAAGCGGACTGAAAGTAATGCTCCGTGTGTCGGCCGCCATGCATCCCGTCTACGGATTCTCACTGGTAGTCACGGCCGTCAACCCTGAATACACCATGGGTGACCTCCTGCGGCGCCGCCGCGAGATTCTCGAACGTCTCAAAGCCGAGGGTATTCTCAATCTGAACCGCGAGCTGAAATGGGATTGTGCCGTACCCAACCGTATAGCTATAGTGTCAGCACCCGGAGCCGCCGGTTACGGAGACTTCATGAATCAGCTCCACAACAACCCCGCGCGTCTGCGCTTCACCACACGCCTATACCCCGCCATAATGCAGGGAGCATCGGCTCCCCATTCGATTATAGCCGCTCTCGAACAGGTTGCGGCCGAGAGCCATATGTGGGATTGTGTGGTGATTATCCGCGGCGGTGGCGCCACTTCCGATCTACAGGCATTCGAAGATTACGCTTTGGCCGCAAATGTCGCGCAGTTTCCGCTCCCTGTTGTGATCGGAATCGGTCACGAACGCGATGTGACAGTACTCGATTATATAGCGAACACACGACTCAAGACCCCTACAGCCGTTGCGGAATGGCTGATCGCCCAGGGAGAAAATGCCCTGGCGTGGCTCCAGACCACCGGCAACCGCATACTTCAAATAGCTTCGCAACGCATCTCCGGCAACAAAGAGCAACTCGCACATGCCGAAGGGTTGCTTCCGGTTGTGGCCCGCGGAGCCATAGATCGTGGACTCACACGCATGCGCAATGCCACCTCCGCAATCGAAAACGTAAGCGCCCGCAGACTCCAGCCACAGCATACCCGCATGCAAATGCTCTTCCAGCAGCTCATACAAGCCGCAGGCCGACGCATAGAGCGTGAACGCACACGGCTCGACAGCTCCGATACCCTTCTATCCGCACTCTCGCCAGCCGCCACTCTCGCCCGAGGCTACTCCATAACGATGCTCGACGGCAAAGCCGTGACCGATCCCTCGCAGGTAAAACCCGGCGACGAGCTGACAACCCTTCTCGCCCACGGACAGATAACAGTTACACCAACCCGATAAACCTATCGCCTTATGCAACCCGTAAAAGAACTTAAATACAATCAGGCTGTTGCCGAGCTCGAACAGATTCTTCGCCTGATGCAGAGCGACGAATGCGACATTGACCGCCTCGCGGCTCTCACCCGAAGAGCCACGGAACTCATAGCCGAATGCCGCAGCCGCCTGACCGCCACCGAAGAGGAACTGCGCACCATACTCGAACAAAATTAAAACCGCATGCGGATGCGGAAGTAGAGAAAAAATTGCTACTTTTGTACAAATCAAAACTGTACAGACATGATTGACGAAAATTTGAAAAAACAGCTTGATGCCGACCCCGACGGGCTCGCCACATACGAATATATAGCCAACCACATTGAGACATGCGGTGAGGATATGGATCTGCTGATCGACAACATGGAGCGTGTCGATCTCACCGGTCAGTTCATCATATCGGCCGCGCGTTATCTCCATGCCATAGACGCCGAAGGCTTCGCGCCTTATATTGACCGGCTCGTGGCCATGGGGATCGACAAAGATCGCGAACGCCGCTACCTCGGAGCCCTCATGGAACAGTTCTACGGAGCCGATTATGCCGGCCGGGCCGCCGAACTGTCGGCTGCCGACAATAATTTCAGGCGCATCTACAAACGCCTCTTCCCTCAGAGCGCAATCTGAAATCAACTCCACCGTAATTTCCGGAAAAAACAATGAACAAGAAAAGACTAATACCGGTTTTCCTGGTTCTGGCAGCCGCCATACTCGTGGCAGGTGCCGTAACCCTCAACAACCGTAAATCATCAGAGACAATGACAGACAACAATACACCAGCTACAGAAACTACGAAATCTACCGCCGACGCGACAGTTGAGTTCACCACCACCGAGGGCGACATCACCGTGCGCCTGTTCGGCGACACTCCCCGCCACCGCGACAACTTCCTGAAACTCGTGCGCGAAGGCTACTACAACGGTGTGCTCTTCCACCGGGTGATAAAAGACTTCATGGTGCAGACCGGTGATCCCGACTCAAAGGATGCACCCGCAGGAAAGATGCTCGGCACCGGAGGACCAGACTATACTGTCGATGCCGAAATCGTATATCCCCGCCACTTCCACAAGCGTGGTGCTCTGGCTGCCGCCCGTCAGGGCGATCAGGTGAATCCCGAGCGCAAATCGTCGGGATCGCAGTTCTATATCGTCACCGGAAAAGTATACAACGACTCCACCATCGGCCAGATTGAGCGTCAGATGCAGATGGCACAGAAACAGCAGATTTTCAACGATCTCGCCAAGGAACATAAGGATTCGATAATGGCATTGCGCCGCAACCGCGATCAGGCAGGCCTTTCAGCCCTTCAGGACGAACTCATTGCCCTCACAGAGAAGAAAGCTGCCGAGAACCCGGTGGCTCTCACTCCCGAGCAACGCGAAGCATACACCACCGTAGGCGGAACGCCCCATCTCGACAACCAATACACCGTATTCGGCGAAGTTATCAGCGGCATGGATGTAGTGGAGAAAATTGAGAAAGCCGAGACCAACGGCCAGGATCGCCCGCTCACCGACGTGCGCATCATCTCCGCCAAAGTTGTGGAATAGTCAGCTGCAAGCCCTACAGACAGTGCAGATTCCATATCCCGTATAAGTTTTATAAGTGGAATCTTATAAAACTTATACTTGCCCAACGACCAACCGCCGAATACTGCTTTGGATATATCCCGCCACATACTGCCCAACGGACTGCGCCTTGTGCATGTCTACGATCCCTCCACCGCAATGGTGGCGGTCAATACACTGTATAATGTCGGCGCCCGCGATGAGCGACCGGAAATGACAGGCATAGCCCATCTGTTCGAACACCTCATGTTCGGAGGATCGGCAAATATAGCAGATTTCGACGGTCAGCTCTCAGCGGCCGGAGGAAACTCCAACGCATGGACCTCCTCCGACTTCACAAACTTCTATTGCCTTCTACCCGCCGAAAATCTCGCTACCGCCTTGTGGCTCGAAAGCGACCGCATGCTTCAGCTCGCCTTCTCCGAAAAATCGCTTGAGGTTCAGCGAAGTGTTGTTATCGAAGAGTTCAAACAGGTATGCCTGAACCGTCCGTACGGCGATATGGACCATCAGTTCCGCGACCTCTGCTATACAGTTCACCCCTACCGGATTCCCGTCATAGGAAAGGACTTCACGCACATAGAGAAAGTGATGATGAACGATGTCCGCGACTGGTTCTACCGCCACTATGCCCCGAACAACGCCGTGCTGGCCATATGTGGCAACGTCCCGTTCCGGGAAGCCGTGGAACTTGTGGAACACTACTACAGCGACATACCCCGCAGAGACATCGCGCCCCGGTCACATCAGCATGAACCCGATCAGACTGCCCCTAAGTCGAGGATCATAACCCGCGATGTGCCCCAGACCGCCCTACGCATCGGATACCCTATGTCGCCCTACGGATCGCAGGCATACTTCGAAGCCGATACTATAAGCGACATCCTCAGCAACGGGCGCTCATCGCGCTTCTACCGCCGCCTGCTGTTGGGATCCGACATGTTTACAGAACTCGACGCAAGCATTTCCGGCAGCGAGGAAGAGGGACTTTTCATAATCTCCGCCAAACTTACCGGCAACGGAGAAGAAGCCGAACGGCAGGCCACGGATGCCATCAACCGCGAACTCCGCATCCTTGCCGCCGAGCCGCCGTCGGAACGCGAACTGCGACGCTGCATAAACCTGCTTGAAAGCAACCGCACATTCTCGAACCTCAATTGTCTCGCCGTAGCCCAGACCATCGCAACCGCCGAACTCCATGGCGAGAACCCCGACGACTTCATGCGCCCGTACCGCGCCCACACCCCGGCAGCAATCACACGCGCCGCATCAGCCCTCTTCTCCCCCGACCGATCGAATACACTGATTGTACGTCCTTCGGGAAATTGACAATTTCCGTAGGCGGTTTTGTCTACAACCGTGCCGTGGCCTACCGTTATGCTCTAAAACACATAACTTTCCTATACATCTTTTAATCTTTTTTACTATCTTTGAAGGCTAAATCCGGCCACGCATGGCGGATTTAGCCTAAATCTTTGCCAGCCAACAACTAAACTTCATATTTACATTTCGATCTATGAGACGAAAACTATTTTTATCTCTAATGACATCGGCAATGCTCCCCGCTATGGCTCAGACAGCTGTAGTAACCGGAAGCGTAATCGACGCCGATACCGGCAGCCCGATTCCAGGAGCTGTAATCACCATTAAGGATCAAGGAATAACAGTCACGGCAGGCCCTGCCGGCGATTTCCGCATCAGCAATGCCCGCCCCGGCGAGGTAGTGCTACTCATCGAAGCGCCGGGATATGACGGCTCGGCAGCCCAGACGCGTCTCTTCAACGATCAGAGCGTCAATGCCGGAGTACTCCGTCTATATACCGATTTCGCCGATAACGAATTCATCCTCGACAACCAGACTGAACTCCTGATCGACGAATCGATCATGGACGATGAAAACGAATCGGCACAGGCTGTCGGGGCTCTCACAGGTTCAAACGACGATATATACTACAAGTTCACACGCTACGGCTACTCGCCCCTCTACTCCAACTACCGCGGCTACCAGAGCACATGGCAGGAGACCTACATCAACTCCCTCCCCATGAACGACCTTATCCGCGGCGGATTCTCATTCCAGCAGCTCGCAGGTATGACTTCGCGCGCATTCCGCAACAGCACCGCTACAGTAGGCCTGGCATCGTCGGCCTACGGCTTCGGAGCCATCGGCGGCAGCCAGAACTTCAATACCACCACCGACACCTACGCCCCCGGCTTCAACGGCTCGCTGAGTTTCACCAACTCCAACTACAAATACCGCGCCATGGCAACCTACTCGACCGGTATGATGGACAACGGATTCGCATTCACGGTAAGCGCCATAGGCCGATTCGCCGACGAGGGTATAGTGCCCGGTACGTTCTACAACGCGGGAGGTCTCTTCTTCTCGGGCGAGAAAATGTTCAACCGCAACCACTCGCTTACACTCACCGCATGGTGCAACCCCCGTCAGTATGCCAACGGTAAGGCTGTCGTGAAAGAGGTGTTCGACCTCACGGGCGACCACCTCTACAACCCCACGTGGGGTTGGCAGGACGGCAAGAAGCGCTCCGACAACATCCGCGAGAACTTTGACCCCACCGTAATGCTCAACTGGCTTTACAAAACAGAGAAAACCGTTCTCAACACCGGTGTGGCAGCCCGCTGGGTTCACTTCGCCCGCACCCGCCTGAGCTACTTCAAGGGCAACGACACCCGCCCCGACTACTACAAGAATCTCCCCTCCTACTACAGCAACCCCGCCGACAACTCAAACTACAACCCCGAGAAAGCCGCCTACTACACCGAACTCTGGAAGAACGATGAAAGCTTCCGGCAGCTCGATTGGGACGGCTTCTATCTCACCAACGAACTCAACAACATCCAGAACGAGACACTCCCCTACGACGAGCAGCTCGGATCGACCTACATGCAGCAGATGGAACACTCCAACCAGTTCAACTTCATCGTAGGCTCGACCATCAACCAGCGCCTGAACGATTACATGAGCCTTCAGGGAGGTGTTAACCTCAACTACACCCGCACAAGCGACTTCGCTACAGTAAAAGACCTCCTTGGCGGCCAGTTCTGGTACGATGTCGACGGATTCTCGGAGCGCGAAATCTACAACCCCGAGGCTTCGGCAGACATAATGCAGAACGACCTCAACAACCCCGACCGCCGCGCTGTCAAGGGTGACCGCATCGGATGGGATTACAACATCCACGCCCTCAAGGTGGAAGGATGGCTCCAGAACCAGATCAACCTCCCGAAATGGGACGTAAACTACGGTCTGAAAATGAACTACGAGCAGTTCTACCGCCACGGCAACATGCGCAACGGACGCGCTCCGGCCAACTCCTACGGCGACTCAAAGACAATCCATTTCGACGACGCCTCCGTAAAAGCCGGCGTGACATACAAACTCAACGGACGCAACTACTTCACCCTCCAGGCCGAATACGGAACCGTTGCCCCTGTCATCAACGACGTTTACATCTCACCGCGCGTTAAAGACACTACGGTCGACAACGTTCAGAGCACACGCGTGTTCTCCGCCGACCTCCGCTATACCTGGAACTATCGCCGCTTCCGCGGTTCAATCTCGGCTTACTTCACCGACATGAGCAATGCACTCGAGCGCTACGGATTCTGGGACGAGAGCCTCAACGCTTTCTGTAACTTCGCCCTCAACGGCGTTCACCGCCAGTACAAAGGCATCGAACTCGGCATGGCATACCAGATCACTTCGTCGCTTCGCCTGAGCTTCGCCGGCAACTTCTCGCGCTACCGCTACGCCAACAACCCCATGGGCACACGCTCGGTCGAGAACGGCCTGCAGCCCGACCAGACCAACCAGTTCTACCTCAAGAACTACTACTGCACCTCTACGCCGCAGACCGCTTTCAACATCGCCGTGGCATACAACGCCCCTAAGATGTGGTTCTTCAACGTAGACGCATCGTGGCTGGCCGACTACTACGTTCGTCTGGCATATCCGCGCCACCAGATCATCGACGGTCTGGCAGCTTACGCCGGATCGCCTGAGGAGCTCGACCGCCTCGTGTCGGAATTCACCGCCCAGGAGAAACTTCCCAACAACTGGGTAGTCAACGCCTCGGTAGGCAAGCTCATTTATCTCAACCGCAAGGTGAGCCTCAACCTGAACGTATCGGTAAGCAACCTTATCAACAACCGCAACCTCATCACCCAGGCAACCGAGCAGTTCCGTATCGACACCAAATACTACAACCCGAACGCATTCCCCACAAAATACATGTACGCTCAGGGTATCAAGGTGTTCGTAAACGCAGGTATCCGCTTCTGATCCGGTAACCAAGTTCCAACCACAACAGAAACAGAACGATGAAAAAATCAATAATATATATAGCAGCCCTATTCGCCGCCGCCGTCGGCTTCACTGCCTGCGACAACGACTTCGAGATACCGCCCTATCAGGAAGCAGGCACCACCGGCGAGACCATAGCAGAGGCCAACACCACAATTGCCGAGCTTAAAGAAGCGTTCACACAGGATGTGGACTACTTCAACACCCCCATCGGCACAAAAGACAACGGCGAACACTACATAATCCGTGGCCGTGTCACCTCCAACACCCGCGCCGGCAACGTATTCAAGAAAGTCTGCGTAGAAGATGCCACCGGAGGCGTGATCTTCTCGGTAAACTCAAGCTACGTTTACCAGACCGCACCGTTCGGCCAGGAAATCATAGTTGACTGTACCGGAATGTACTACGGTAACTACGGCGCCGGTGTGCAGATCGGTTCGCAACCTCAGGGCGCATCGGCGACTTCCGCCCCCGAACGTATGCCCGAGGATATGTGGAAAGATCACGTGACCGCAATCGGCATCCCCGATCCTTCGAAAGTGACGGTTCACGAGGTTACCGTTCCCGAACTCAAGGACCTGTTCAACAACCCCGAGACACGCCTCGAGTGGCAGGGATTGCTCGTGAAGATCAACGACTGCCGTTTCCAGAGCCCCGGCGTTCAGCTCGGCGTTGAAAACGCATCCAACAACTCCGTTTACCTCACCGCAGCCGAAGGCGGCAACGCTACCATAGCCATCAACACCTCGGGATACTCGACCCTCTGGAACATCTACGCCCCATCGGGCACCGGATCGGTTACCGGAGTACTCTCGCGCTACCGCAACGACTGGCAGCTCGCCCTCAACGATGCCGACGGCATCGGCGACACATTCAAGGCATGGGAACCCGGACCGGAGCCTATCTACTCCGAATCTTTCCAGACAAATATCGGTAAATTCACTATCGAGAACATCTCGCTGGCAGAAGCACTCACCTACGTATGGAGCCACGACAGCTACGGATATATGAAAGCATCGGCATACGTCGGTCAGAGCTATGCATCGGACTCATGGCTCATATCTCCGCTGCTCGACCTCTCGGAGGTTGAAGAGCCGGGTCTGACATTCGACCATTGCACCAACAAATTCCCCAGCCTCGACGTAGCCAAACAGCAGGTTTCTCTTGCCGTAAGAACCGAAGGTGGTGAATGGAATACCGTAGCCATCCCTGAATGGTCAACCAACGCCGACTGGACATTCGTAAACTCCGGAAACATCGATCTTGCGGCATACAGCGGCAAGAAGATTCAGATAGGATTCCATTACACCAGCCAGAATGACGCTTCGGGCACATGGGAAGTGAAGAACTTCGCAATCACCGGTAAAGGAACCATTACCGTAACCGAGGCCACAGCAAACTAATCCCCCTCCCACACTAAGCAACTACAAATATGAAAATACTGAAATCAATATTTATCGGATTTGCTGCCATGGCAGCCCTGGGAGGGTTCACCGCCTGTCAGGACGACTTTGACACCCCCGATCTGCTGGAAAACGCTCCCAAAGCCGAGCTTACCCCCAACACCACGATTTACGAGTTCAAGCAGGCCTTCTGGATCGACGGCGAATCGAACTACGCCACCAAGGTAGGAACCAAGGAGAACGGCGACCACTACATCGTATCAGGCCGCGTGATCACCTCCGACTATGCAGGCAACATCTACAAGAGCCTCGTGATCCAGGACGAGACCGCAGCCCTGCAGTTCTCCATCAACGCCTACAGCCTCTACCAGAAATACCGCGTGGGTCAGGAGATCGTCATCGACCTCACCGACCTTTATGCCGGCATGTATATGGGTCTGTTCC
Source organism: Bacteroidales bacterium (assembly GCA_014800795.1). Lineage (GTDB taxonomy): Bacteria > Bacteroidota > Bacteroidia > Bacteroidales > Muribaculaceae > UBA7173. The sequence goes on from JAAVFL010000009.1 coordinate 107,835, forward strand.
AGATCGGAGCCGAGGGCCACAGTTCGTCGGGTGCCGTACAGACCTCCTACATGAGCGACGCACGCTTCTACAACCGCGCCCAGCTCAACGGTCTGCCTGAACCATCGAAAGTGATCGTGCATACCCTCGAGAACATGAGCGCACCCGCCGCCGACAACATGCGCTGGCAGAGCGAGCTCGTGCGCTTCAACAACGTTACCGCCGAGCCACAGGAAACCAACCTCAACGACGAAGGTATCTACAAACCCCTCTACACCTTCGGCATATATCACGAAAACTTCGACCAGGTTATCAACATCGACGGCACCGGCTACAAACTGCGCACAAGCGGCTACTCGAACTTCTACTACGAACTCATGCCCACCGAACCGTTCGATATCGAGACCCTTCTGTCGTACTACAACGGCGCATGGCAGCTCTACCTCATCGACTACGCAGGTGTGATGAACGCCGGAGATCCGACCATCCCCGCAGGGACCGAGAAGAACCCCTGGACCACCGATCAGGCTATCGAGAACATCGCCAACGGAGTGACAGCCTACGGATGGACCAGCGGCTACATCGTGGGCACCGTGGCTCCCGAGGTTGAGAAAGTAACCTCCGACGAGGATATCGAATGGGGCGCGGAAGCCACCCTCGCCAACACCGTGGTGATCGCTCCCTACGCCGAGTGCAAGAACTATCAGCAGTGCCTCATCGTACCTCTCCCCCAAAGCTCGGTAATGCGCCAGAAAGTAGCTCTCAAGGATAATCCCGGCAACCTCGGCAAGGTACTCGCCGTTCAGGGTACACCCGACAAATATATGGAAGCTTTCGGCATCACCGGCAACCTCGGAACCTCAGGCGAATTCAAACTCGAAGGGGTTGACCTCTCCGGCAACGGCGACGGCACCGAAGCCAGCCCCTACAACTGCGCACAGGTTATCGCCATGAACCCCTCGTCGACTACCGACGCCGTAGAATCGGGCGTATGGGTTCACGGCTACATCGTAGGCTACTATGAGAATTACGAAGCCCACTTCGAAACCTCGACCTCGCAGCGCGCCAACATCCTTATTTCCGATGTTCCCAACCCGACAGCCAAAGAGCAGTGTGTCTGCATTCAGCTTGTCGCCCAGACCGAAGTCCGCGAGAAACTCAACCTTGTCGACAACAAGGGTATGCTCGGAAAAGAGGTTGCCGTACGCGGTGACGTGATGAAATACAACACACTTCCCGGCATCAAGAACACCGACGCTTACCGCGCCGAAGAAGGCGACACACCCACTCCTCCCGCTACCGACAACGACGGCACCGAAGCCAGCCCCTTCAACTGCGCCGAAGTTATCGCCATGAACCCCTCGTCGACCACCGACGCCGTAAAATCGAATGTATGGGTGGAAGGCTACATCGTAGGTTACTATGAAAACTACGAAGCCCACTTCGCTGTTTCAACCTCGCAGCGCGCCAACATCCTCATCTCCGATACTCCCAATCCTACCGACAAGTCGCAGACCGTATGCATTCAGCTTGTCGCCCAGACCAAAGTCCGCGAGAAACTCAACCTCGTCGACAACCCCGGCAATCTCGGTAAGACGGTAGCCGTTCTCGGCGATATCATGAAGTACAATACCCTCCCGGGCGTAAAGAACACCACCTTCTACAAGCTTGACGGCCAGGGAGGCGGCGACACTCCAACCCTCGGCGACAACCTCTATGAGGCTACCTTCAAGAGTTCTGACGAAGGATTTACCATCCACAACATCGAACTCGCATCGGCTCTCAGCTATGTATGGCAGCACGATGCATCCTACGGCTACATGAAAGCTTCGGCATACGTCGGCCAGAGCTACGCATCGAACTCATGGCTCGTATCGCCGTTGCTCGACCTTTCGGCCGCCCAGAATCCAGTGCTCACTTTCGACCACGTTACCAACAAGTTCCCCAGCCTCGCAACAGCAAAAAGTCAGGTTTCACTCGCCGTCAGCGTCGACGGCGCCGACTGGCAGACCGTTGCGATCCCCAACTGGAGCGACAACGCATCGTGGACATTCGTCAATTCAGGCGACATCGACCTGAGCGCATACGCAGGCAAAAAGATCAAGCTCGGCTTTCACTACACCAGCACCGACGGTGAATCAGGCACATGGGAGATCAAGAATCTTGCCATCAGCGGAACCGGATCCATAACCGCTACCGCCGACAGCAACTTCCCCGGCGGAGGCGACACCCCCGGAACCGGTGGTGACGAACCCACTCCCCCTACCCCTGCAGGCGACTACAAGGGCGACTTCAACAGCTTCAACGGCAGCGAACCCAAAAGCTCACCTTACGGCACATACACCAACGCTACCGGATGGACAGCCGACTGGAGCATCATCCTCGCCGGTCAGACTGCCGGATCGGCCGACAACAACCCCCGCTTCGGATTCATCGGCGACACCTCCACCATCGCAGTGTGCATGAACGGTAACACCGAAAAGATCGGCAAGATCACATCGCCGGCTCTTACCGGTGGCATCCAGAACCTGTCGTTCAGCTACGGTTATCCATACAACGGCACCAAGTATGCCTTCACTATCAATATCCTCCAGAACGGCTCAGTGGTGAAGACACAGACCGTAACCGACGATGCTCCCGAGAAAGGTAAAGCCTACAGCTTCACAATGGAGGTTGGCGTATCGGGCGACTTCTCGATAGAGATTGTCAACGACTGCCCCTCAGAAGCCAATAAGAACGGCGACCGCGTGGCAATCTGGAATCTTACCTGGGATTAACACAATTCCTCCGCCTGAAAAATATCCGGTGACAGCGCCAAAATGGCACTGTCACCGGATATTTTTCAGGCGGAGGGTAAGATGTAAGGAATAAGTCAACCAATCATGGCATCACTTGATGCTACCGCACTTCTTTGCTTCTCAACTTATCTATCTCCCCTTATCTGCCACCGGACAAATTGCCACCGGAAAGCCGCGAATCCTCAAAAAATGCAAAAAAGACAGTAAGAATGTTTGCAGAATGAGAAAAAAGACCTACATTTGCAACGTGTTAAAAAAATATGCTGTAAAACATCTGCCTACAGGTTGTTACAACCTCAAAATCTTTCATTTTTAAACACTTTGTTCAAAAATGACTTAAAAATCAAAACCATCAATTGAGCCGCAAGGCATCCTTCAGGCAGACATTCAGCCACATAAGATACTTCCAAGGATATTCTATCTCTTTAAACATATAAATATTAAAATCAGCATGAAGAAATTCTACACATTGATTCTTGCCGTAACCGTTGCTTTCGCCGCATCGGCAACATCTGCTCTGGGCAAAGTCGAAAGGACCGCCCTCAAGGCAAACCCCACTTTCTCCGTGAATAAGGTGGCTGCTGCCAAAGCGCCCGCAACCAATCTTCAGGGCGTGGAGAAAGAAACCGCTAATTCCGCAGCCCGCATCAAACCCACGCAGAGCTGGGAAGATTATGGCACTGTCACCTATACCGAAGCTCTCATGACTTCATTCGGAGGTGATGCTCAGGATCTTGAAGTAACCATCCAGATCGACGAAAGTAATTCCAACCATTTCCGCCTCGTCAATCCCTACAAGAACTATAACAACATCTTTGAGGATGTTAAGATTGACGACACTACCGACTATTATATGGAATTCACCATCACCGGCGATTACGTAACCTTCGAAAACACTAAGATAGGCCTTTCCGTACAGGATGAAGACGGCTCTTGGCTTCCCATCGGATTCTCCACACAGGCAGCCGGTATGATTGACGCATTTGGAATCACCGCCGATGTACTCGCATCTGTTTACCCCGATGCAGTCGGAATCATTGAAAACAATGTTATTACATATCCTGCTTTCCTCACCGATGAGGATCCCGATACCGGTAAAGTAGAGAAATACTACAACTTCCTCATCTGGGTAGGAAGCGATGATGACATCTGGGCAGGCGGTAACATGGACGGTTCTTTCCAGATTATAATGCCCGGCGGCGTAGCAGATCCCAATGCAGGTTGGAAAAACTGCGGAGAAGGCACACTTACCGATGGTCTCCTCTGCAACTTCTTCAATAACGTAGATCCCCAGACCATGACTGTAAGCTTCCAGCAATCAACAAGAGTCGACGGAGTTTACCGCATCATCAATCCCTACAGCACCTGGCAGTCACCTTACACGGATGTTACCTACAACAATTCCGTTACCCGTTACATGGTTATCCACTGCGAAGAAGCTCCATACGTATGGGTTGAAGACTTCGCTCTCGGCCTTGTAATTACTGACGAAGGTGAAATCAAAGCGACCTCACAGTTGGGTGAATTATGTCAGAAATACGGAGCCGAAACAGTCGCATCAGTTTATCCCGAGGGAGTCGCCACAATGGAAGGAAGAACTATTACATATGGGCCTACCATGGAAGCGGAAATTAGTGCCGGTGAGATCGAGACACTCCCCAACTGGCTCGGATACATCAACGAAGCTGACGGATATTTCGGAGGCACCACATACCCGATGGTTATCGAACTTCCCGATCCCGCAGGTATCAATGATGCAGTTGCCGACTTCGACAACAACGCTCCGGTTGAATACTTCAATCTTCAGGGTGTGCGCGTAGCAAACCCCGCTGCCGGTGAACTCGTAATCAAGCGTCAGGGTGCCAACGTAAGCAAAACCGTTGTCCGCTAACATATTCCGCAGACAATATCAGCCCCCATCTATCGGCTGATACCCGATAAAAGAAGTAGCTGTGTCAAGATAAACTGACACAGCTACTTTTGTATCCGGATGTATAGAAAACACTCCCGCATATGCCATCTGAACCGCTCTTACACTGCATCATCTTCCTGCATATGACCGGGTAAAGGTATTCTTTGTTATAAACTTCGGACTTCCGGTGCCAGCAGAAACTCGTTCCATCCCATAATGGAAACAACGGTGAATATTTTTAAGCCGCACTGAGTAATATTTCACATACGCTGATAATCAGGTTTTACAGAAAATGAGTACATTTGCATAGTCTATACACAGATAAGTAAGTCATGAAAATTATTACGTATAATATACTTAACAGGACTTTATATCATCAGCGACATCCTTTCGCCGGATTTTACCCTTATCTTCAGTCTTTTTCGACAAGCTCAAAAGCGCAGGCGATAACGTGTAGCTCGCTACACTCCTTCATCTTCGGGCAAAATCCGACTGAAACTTTGCTCACGGATAATATAAAATAATTTCCACGACTTACTTATATGAAAATACCCATTCATAAAATAGAGAACTATACATGGATCACCAGCCTTAATGTCCTGAATGTGCCGGTTATCAAACGCTGCAACTATTTTGTGGATGATACAATTTCTGTTGATGGCGATGCTCCAAAAAAATTCATCGGTATATACGACTATAGCTTACTTGAGCATAAACATAAGTCAAACCGCAAAAACTGGATCCGTTATATCGCTAAGACCGGTCACAAATGGTATCCGTCAGAATCAATCACCGAATTGCTTATGAACAGGCTCGGGACTATTTTTGGTCTTAATATGGCTGATTCACAGATTGCAATGATTGGAGGCCAGTTACGATTCATGAGCCGCTATTTTCTAAAATCAAACAAAGAGGAACTGGTTCACGGCGCAGATATTCTCGCCGGCTACCTGAACGAATCACCCAGATATGTAGAAGAAGTGGATCAACAAAAGATGACACGTGATTTATTTACTCTGCAGGTGATAGAGGAAGCGATAGATAATTTATTTCTATATCAGAAAGAAGAGATTCTCCACGAATTGATCCGATTAATTATATTCGATGCATTAGTTGGAAACAACGATCGTCATTTCTTTAACTGGGGAGTCATACGATCGGTAGATAATAGTTTTCAACCATTTTTTGCGCCAATCTATGATACAGCCCGAGGATTATTCTGGAACTACTCTGAAAACAAGTTAAAAGAGATTGTTGAACTAAACAAAACTACAGATAAGCATATTAAAAAGTATTGTAAAAGTTCACGCCCCAAAATAGGGTGGGAAGGAGAAAAGAATCCTAATCATTTTCAACTTTTCAGACAGATATATACTAACCAGTTCCATATTTCCGTTGATGAAATCAGATCAATGCTTGAATATTCAGTTCTGAAGGAAATGATTAGCGAAGTCTCGGAGAATTTCGGAACATTAATGAGTGCAAACAGAATTTTACTCATATGCAAATGTTTGGAATACAGGTTTAATGAATTAAGGAAGATATTATGACTAAGTTTAAAAAAGTTTTTGCCCGCCTGTTCTGGTCTGAAAGCCAGAATAAAGTATTATTGAATGCAGATCATGACGCTACATTCAACATCAATCTGGGCAGATTACATGTAGGAACTCTTCTATATTCAGATAAAATATGGTATTTCAGCTACAGTAATGACTTTAAACTCCAAAATAAGATATTACCATTGGCTAATTTTCCATCAACAGAAAAAGAATATTCAGCACGTGAACTGTGGCCTTTTTTCGCTTCACGAATACCTAGTAACGCCCAACTGCAACTTGGGCGCGAAAATCCACAAGAAAATATAGTGACATTATTGCAAAAGTTCGGGCGCCGAACTGTTGCCAACCCATATGAATTAGATCCTGTTATATAAACCGGTTCGGATTATACCAAAAATCAGGTTGTAAATTAAATTATGAAAAAGTTTTTGTTGCCGCTGATTGCACTGATAGCGGCTATGCCTCTTCTGCGTGGAGCGGAGAAAGAACCGGTAGACTATGTGAATCCTTATATCGGTAATATAAGCCATCTGCTGGTGCCGACATTCGCCACCATACAGTTGCCTCACAGCATGATGCGCATCTATCCGGCGCGACAGGACTATACCTCAGAGCTTATGAACGGACTGCCGGTGATCGTGACAAACCACCGCGAGCGCTCGGCTTTCAGCATATCGCCATGGCAGAAACCGCCGCGACGCCCCGTAGCGCAGCTCACCTGGGATCAGGAGCGCATCACTCCCTACTCATGGGATGTGGAACTCGACGACAACACGATGCGCGCACGTCTCGCCGTAAAACACCAGAGCGCTATCTACGAACTCGACTTCTACGACACTGAAAAGCCGGTATATCTCACTATCAATTCGGAAAACGGAGCTATGTGGGAGGAGAACGGGAAAATAATGGGATACCAGTCGCTTGACGACCGGACCAAGGTATATCTGGCGGTGGAATTCGCCGAAAAGCCATCTGCTATAGGAACCCTCGTTCATGGCGACATCACCGACGCTACACGCGCCGAAGGCCACAACGCATGTATTGTGGCGCAATACCCCGCAGGGACAGCGGCGGTGAACCTGCGCTACGGCGTATCATTCATAAGTGCTGAACAGGCCTGCAGCAACCTGCACCGCGAACAGCCGGGCGACTTCGACCGCGAGGCCGTGGCAAAGGCCGGGCGCGACGAATGGAACCGCACACTGTCGAACATAACTGTAAGCGGGGGAACGGAGGATCAGAAAACGGTTCTCTACACATCTTACTACCGCACATTCGAGCGTCCGGTGTGTCTGAGCGAGGATGGCCGCTACTACAGCGCATTCGACGGCGAGGTTCACCCAGACAACGGTCATCAGTTCTACTCCGACGACTGGATCTGGGACACCTACCGTGCCGCTCACCCGCTGCGCGCGCTCATCGATCCGGAAAAAGAGGAGGATATCATCGAATCATATCTGCGCATGGCCGAACAGATGGGAACCCAATGGATGCCCACTTTCCCGGAAATAACAGGCGACACACGGCGCATGAATTCAAACCACGGTGTGGCGATGGTTGCCGACGCACTCTACAAGGGGCTCGATGTCGACGCGGAGCGTGCCTATCTCTACTGCCGCAAGGGTATAGAAGAGAAGACCCTCGCACCCTGGAGCGGAGCGCCTGCAAGCGAGATCGACCGCTTTTACAGAGAGAACGGCTACATCCCCGCCTTGCGCGACGGTGAGGAAGAGACCGACCCGGCGGTAACAGGCTTCGAGAAGCGTCAGCCGGTAGCCGTAACACTCGGAACAGCCTACGACCAGTGGTGTCTGAGCCGCATAGCCTCGTTTCTCGGGAAAAAAGAGGATGCCGACAAATATCTCGGGCTGAGCTACAACTACCGCAATCTCTGGAATCCCGATACCAGGTTCTTTCACCCCAAAGATAAGGATGGAAATTTCATTGAGCCATTCGATTACCGCTTCAGCGGAGGCATTGGCGCGCGCGAGGCATACGACGAAAACAACGGATGGACATACCGTTGGGACGTTCAACACAATTTCGCCGACCTCTGCAACCTGATGGGTGGACGCGAGGAACTGATAAGAAATCTCGACCGCACGTTCGCCGAACCGATGGGACGGGGCAAACGCGAATTTTACGAACAGCTTCCCGACCAGACCGGCAACATCGGACAGTTCACCATGGCAAACGAACCGTCGCTCCATATCCCATACATCTACAACTATGCCGGCGCACCGTGGAAAACCCAGAAGCGCATCCGCCAGTGTCTCGAAACGTGGTTCCGCAACGACCTTATGGGTATTCCCGGCGATGAAGACGGCGGAGGACTCACGAGCTTCGTAGTATTCTCCTCGCTCGGATTCTACCCTGTGACACCCGGTTTCCCCGTCTACAATATCGGTAGCCCACTCTTCAGCGACATCAGCGTGAAAGTTCCAGGCGGGAAAACATTCCGCATCATTGCCGAAAACTGCTCCGACGAAAACAAATACATACAGAGCGCCACCCTCAATGGCAAAGCGTGGGACAAACCCTGGATTACACATGAGGATATAACAAACGGAGGCATACTGGAACTGAAGATGGGACGCCATCCGAACCGTCAGTGGGGTGCATCGGCGGAAGCCGCTCCCCCATCGGCAGAATAACCGATCATATTCCCACACCTATGCACACAGACAACTGCGAGGAAATATTTCCGATTGTCGACGAGACGGGACACGTAACCGGATCCGCAACCCGAGGAGAGTGTCACAACGGATCGCGACTGCTTCATCCGGTGGTTCACCTGCATGTTTTCGACCGGCAGGGGCGGCTTTATCTGCAAAAACGGCCCGAATGGAAAGATATACAGCCCGGAAAATGGGACACCGCCGTAGGAGGACATGTAGATTATGGAGAGGCCATTGCCGACGCCCTGCGCCGCGAGGCACGCGAGGAACTCGGACTCGTCGATTTCGAGCCCGAAGAGTTATGTTCATATGTATTTGAATCGGACAGGGAGCGCGAGCTCGTGAACGTTTTCCGCACCACGACAGACACCCTACCGACACCGAGCGACGAACTCGACGGCGGCAGATTCTGGACACGCTCCGAAATACTCGAATCTATTGGAGGAAATATACTTACGCCTAATTTCGAGAGCGAATACCTGCGGATTTTCGGCTGAGTAAAACTATGCTTACCTTTACGGAAAGGCATAAAAAAACGAGAAATTGCCGTCACGGTAACCTCTCGCTAAATAATAAACCAATCATTATCACATTTCTTGCAATGGAAAAAGTAATTTTGCTATTTACTATTAAAACACACGCTGTCGGAAATGGTTCACCGGAATGGTCTCTTTTTTGAAAAAAATCCGCGGTCCGGTAAAATTCACCATCGGAAGTTGCACATCTGACCGCCTTTGGCTATCTTTGTAGATGGGTGAATGGAAATCGGTTAAGCTATTTTAACCGGATAAGGAAACTCTTTTGCCCACCATCATATTAACTTTGCATCAGAAAAAATAAAAAGACAGCATATGGAAAAAACTCCCAAAGGGAAGAAAACCCCGATCAAGAAGATCGACAAAAACATAGATCCCAAGGAAGCCAAAGCCAACGCACTGGCACAGGCTCTGGGCAACATCGAGAAAAACTTCGGCAAAGGCGCCATAATGAAACTCGGCGACGAAGCCACCGAAAAAGTCGATGTCATATCCAGCGGTTCGATCGGCCTGAACTACGCTCTGGGCGTAGGCGGCTATCCCAAAGGGCGCATCATCGAGATTTATGGTCCGGAATCGTCGGGTAAGACAACTCTCGCCATCCATGCAATAGCCGAGGCCCAGAAGAAAGGTGGCGTGGCAGCCATCATCGACGCCGAGCATGCGTTCGACCGATTCTATGCCGAGAAACTCGGTGTGGATGTCAACAGCCTCCTGATCGCTCAGCCCGACAACGGCGAGCAGGCTCTCGAAATAGCCGAACAACTTATCCGCTCGGCAGCCATCGACATTCTGGTAGTCGATTCAGTGGCGGCTCTCACCCCCAAGAGCGAAATCGAAGGCGATATGGGCGACCGCAATGTCGGATTACAGGCGCGCCTCATGTCACAGGCAATGCGTAAACTTACCGGCACCATAGCCCGCACCAACACTGTATGTATATTCATCAACCAGCTGCGCGAGAAGATCGGTGTGATGTTCGGCCCGTCAGAAACCACCACCGGTGGCAACGCCCTGAAATTTTATGCCTCCGTACGCGTCGACATACGTCCCGGAACTCCCATCAAGGATGGCGACGATGTATTCGGCAAGCGTGCCAAAGTAAAAGTTGTCAAAAACAAGGTGGCTCCCCCTTTCAAACGCTGCGAATTCGACATAATGTTCGGCGAAGGTATTTCCAAGTCGGGTGAGATAGTGGATCTCGGTGTGGAATACGGCATTATCAGCAAGAGCGGTTCTTGGTTCAGCTACAACGGTTCAAAACTCGCTCAGGGGCGCGACGCTGCCAAGGCCGTGATACTCGACAACCCCGAGCTTGCCGACGAACTGGAGGAAAAGATTATGGCCGCCCTCAACGGCGAGTCACCCGATGGTGACGAAAAGGACAGTGCGGAGGAGAAAACCAAGGCTGCAAAAGCTCCGGCAAAAAAAGCATCGAAGGATAGCGAGAAAGAAACTCCCGAAATGGCTGAACTCGACTTCGATGCCGACTTCGACGACGATGATGATTTCACACTCGACGAAGACCTCTGATCAAATCCGTAATCACCAATTGCATCAGGTATCAGCGCCAGAACTTAAGGAATAGGCTGTGTCAAAACGATTTGACACAGCCTATTCCTTTTTCTTATCTTCTATAATTGTTAATTGCAAAGGGCTTCCCCTAACGTAGGATGCGAGTGAATGGTGCGGGATATGGCCGATGCGGGAAGGCGTTGCGACATTGCAAGGGCGGCTTCCGCTATGAGGTCGGCGGCATGCGGACCCACAATCTGGCAGCCGAGCAGTAGTCCGGTTGTCTGGTCGGATATCAGTTTCACCACACCCTCAGGCTCACCCATAGCAAGCGCTTTTCCGTTGGAGCGGAAAGTGCGTTTCCTTACCTCATAAGACAATCCGGATGCTTTACACTGTTCTTCGGTAATGCCAGCCATAGCACACTCAGGAACCGTAAACACCGCAGAGGGAACGACGGAAAGGTCTACTTCCTCCCCCATCACCACCTTTGCCTGTGCGGAGGCAGCGTGGGCAAGCAGACAAAGTCCGTTACAGTCGCCTATCGCATATACGCCCGGAACAGAAGTCTCAAAGCGGGCATCCACTTCCACACCGCGACGCCCTACCGCTATCCCGGCTTCTTCAAGACCGGCGGGAACCACAGGCCTACGCCCCACAGCCATCAGCACATATTCCGCCTCGACTGCGGCCGATTTACCCTTCTTAGTAAATTCCACCCTCTTCATGATACCCTCGCCCGAACTTACAGCACACACTTCAGCCTCGGTATGAATCTCCACACCACGCCGTTTGAGGGCCGTGCGCAGCTGCTTCGCCACATCCCGGTCGAACATCGGAAGTATCTCCTTGCAGTATTCAATCACCGTGACCTCAACCCCGAAAGCGGCAAAAATAGAGGCAAATTCCATACCTATCACCCCGCCACCGATTATGGCGAGCGAACGTGGCAATACGGGAATATCAAGCAATGCAGTGGAGGTTACCGTAAGTTCAGCTCCATCGATAGGGAGCATAGCCGACCGGGAACCTGTTGCGATTATAATCTTCGGTGCGGTGTAAAGTGCGTCAGCTGCCTCTACCGTATGCGGTCCGGCGAAGCGCGCCTCGGCATTAAGGATCTCAACACCGGCACACACGTCTTCAACCGCTCCACGCAATTGAGCCACAACAGCATCCTTGCGCGCCACGACACGCGGCATATCCACATTTACCCTTCCTGCGGGGATATCTACCCCAAAGGCGGCAGCGGAAGCTACATCGCCGGCAACCTGCGCCGAACGGCAGAAGCATTTTGTTGGGATACATCCGCGGTTCAGACATGTTCCCCCGAGGTATTCTTTTTCAATCAGCAGTGTGTGCATGCCACGGGCAACTCCGAGAGCAGCAGCCTCATAACCGCCAGGCCCTCCACCGATTACTATCAGATCGTAAGTTTTCATAAGAAAGGAAATAAAGAAGTGGAGAAAGAGAGAAGTTGAGATGAATCAGGCGATGGTATTATTGCTTGACTTCTCAACTTCTTTTTATTACTCAAAAGTTACCACCGGATTGAGTGCGGCGGCCGTATCGTCGGGATGTGTGACAGGGGTATTGTGGGGAGCGTTGATAACCGTTTCCGGTGTCTCGCGCGCCTCACGCGCAATATCGTGCATCACAGCGATGAAATCGTCGAGGGTCTCCTTGCTTTCGGTTTCGGTCGGCTCTATCATCAGCGATTCATGGAAGAGCAACGGGAAATATATCGTAGGCGCATGGTAACCATGGTCGAGCAGCCGCTTGGCGACATTGAGGGTGGTAACCCCGGTGCTCTTGTCGCGGAGACCGTCGAACACGAACTCATGTTTGCATACACCCTCGATCGGGAGCAGATAATCGTCCTTAAGCGCCTCCTTCACATAATTTGCGTTGAGTGTGGCAAGCGGACCGGCTTCCATCAGCCCCTCGCTGCCGAGGGAAAGTATATAGGCCAGCGCGCGTGCCTGTACGGCAAAGTTACCCAAAGTTCCGGACACGCTTCCGAGTGCATCGTCGGAGAACTGCAACGCCAGCGAACCATCTTCCCGTTCCACAACCCGGGGAGAGGGAAGGAACTGCTCCAGCCCGGCGCGCACCCCTACCGGGCCTGCACCGGGGCCACCTCCGCCGTGAGGGGTGGAGAATGTCTTGTGAAGGTTGATGTGCATTACGTCGAAACCCATATCGCCGGGGCGGGCAGCCCCGAGCATCGGATTGAGATTGGCACCGTCGTAATACATCAGTCCTCCCGCTTCATGCACCATTTTCGCAATCTCCGGTATGTTGCGCTCGAATATACCAAGCGTGTTTGGATTGGTCATCATCATTCCCGCCACCGTATCGTCGAGAAGCGGACGGAGCGCCTCCACATCCACAGTGCCGTCGGGGAGGCTCTTTACCTCCACCACTTCCAGTCCGGCGACAGCGGCTGAAGCCGGGTTGGTGCCGTGGGCCGAATCCGGCACAATAACTTTGCGGCGCCCAGTATCGCCACGCGAATCGTGGTAGGCGCGTATCACCATCAGTCCGGTAAGCTCGCCGTGGGCACCCGCAAACGGATTGAGAGTGAATTCCGCCATTCCTCCGATCTCCGACAGTGCAAGCTCCAGTTCCCGGTACAGGCGGAGCCGTCCCTGCGACGCATAGTCGGGGGTTGCGGGATGCGCGCCTGCGAAACCGTGGTGGGCAGCCATCTCCTCGTTGATTTTGGGGTTGTATTTCATCGTGCACGATCCCAGGGGATAGAAGCCTGTATCGACACCGAAATTGTTGGTCGACATATTGTTGTAGTGGCGCACAACCGTAAGTTCGTCGCACTCGGGCAGTTCCGGAGCCGCTCCGCGGAGCAGCCTCTGCGGAATCGCCGCAGCCTTTTCACCCTTACCCTCCGTCAGGTCGTTTTCACTGATGTGGCTTGCCGGAAGACGGTAGCCCCTGCGACCGGTACGCGAAAGTTCAAACACCAGTTTGCCGTAAATCTCTCTGTTCATAACGTTCCAACTACTTATGGGTTATAGGTTACGGTATATATTCACCAGCCGATCCACATCCTCTTTTGTCTGCATCTCGGTACAAGCCATCAGCAACCTGTTGTCACCGCTCTTTATGCCGGCCAGAATGCCCTGACCCAGCGCATCGGCAATGAACCGGTCGAGATCGACCTCTGCGTCGAACTCAAGCAAAAATTCGTTGAGGAACGGTTTGTCGGGGAATGCGAGGCGACAACGCCCTGCGGCTGTCATCTCCTGCAGGAGATATAGGGCAGTCTGATGTCCGCGCCAGGCCACCTCACGCAGTCCGGCCGCACCGAGCAGGCTCATATACACCGACACATAGAGCGTCATAAGCCCCTGATTGGAGCAAATATTGGAGGTAGCCTTGTCGCGCCTGATATGCTGCTCGCGTGCCTGAAGCGTAAGCACGAATGCGCGGCGCCCTTCCGAATCGGTGGTAGCTCCCACGATTCGGCCAGGCATCTTACGCATCAGAGCTTTGGTAGCACAGAGATATCCGAGATATGGACCTCCGTAGCTCAGAGGTATGCCGAGGCTCTGGGCATCGCCGCAGGCTATGTCGGCACCCCATTCGCCGGGAGTGCGCAGCGTAGCCAGATCTGCTGCCACACAGTTGAGAATCAGCAGTGCCTTACGGGCATGAACCATATCGGCCACTCCTGTAAAATCCTCTATGATACCGTAGCGGTTGGGCTGCGGAAGAATCACTCCGGCAACATCCCCGTAAGCTTCAAGAAGTTCCGCCATATGCGACAGATCGGTCACCCCCGCGTTCTCGCGGATGATTTCGAGTTGCACATCGTGGTAACGGGCATATGTACGCACAACGCGCATCACCCCCTCGCCAAGAGTTGCGGAAACCAACACACGCCTACGTTTGCGCACGGCTGCGACAGCCATCATCATAGCCTCGGCAGTAGCGGTAGTGCCGTCATACATCGAGGCATTCGAGATTTCCAGCCCCGTCAGGCGGCTCATCATGGTTTGATACTCAAAGATATACTGGAGCGTACCCTGCGAAATTTCGGGCTGATAGGGAGTGTAGGCGGTAAGAAACTCCGAACGCCCCACTATCGACGCCACCGCCGCAGGAGCGTAATGGTCGTAATATCCCCCGCCGGCAAAACAGGCGCGTACGGGAATATTGAGGTCGGCAAGACGATCGAACTCGGCACGCACCTCCGTGTCGCTCAGCTGCTGCGGCAGGCGGTACGGCTCCTTGAGCATCAGCTCCGGAGGCACATCGCTGTAAAGGTCGCGAAGCTCCGCGAGCCCGCAAGCAGCAAGCATAGCCTCAATCTCCCGGGGAGTATGTGGAAAATATCTGTGCATTGAAAGAATTACTGTTTACTGATTATTAACTGACAAAGGCATTGTAGGCGGCTTCGTCCATCAGGCCGTCGAGTTGGGCCGGATCAGCGATGCGGACCTTTACAATCCAGTTGGCCATCGGATCGCGGTTCACCGCACGGGGATCGCTTTCGAGTGTCCCGTTGATCTCCACTACCTCACCGCTCACGGGAGCGATAAGGTCGGAAGCCGCTTTCACACTCTCGATAGCACCGAAATCCTCGCCGGCTTCCAGTTCATCGCCAACTTCGGGCATATCTACATAAACTACATTACCGAGCTGCTTCTGAGCATAGTCAGAGATGCCGATAAAACCGTATTCGCCTTCTACGCGGATATATTCATGAGTTTCCGAGTACTTGATCATTGTTGAAAATTTTAAGTATGGTTAATCTGATTATGGGAAAACAACGGAGAGCGGGAGGGAGAGGGATAGAGAAGATTGCGCGGAGGTCACTGTTTGTATGACTTCCTATAGAATTTCTTTTTCACTACTGTGCATGGGAAAGTTTTCCGGCGTATGCGCACCTGCAGAGGGGTTCCGAGCGCCGAATACCGGGCATCGACAAGCGCCATGGCCACACTCTTATCCACCGATATGGCACGGTAGCCTGTGGTGACATGGCCTATCACGCTCCCTTCCTGATCAAGCACCTCATAACCGTGGCGGGGGATCGCCTTATCCGTGAGTTCAAGCCCGACAATCTTCCGGTGAGGCCCCTCCGCCTTCTGGGCGGCGACGACATCGCGCCCTGCAAAGAACGGTTTACCGAACTTCACGAACATCGACAGCCCCGCTTCCACCGGCGTGATCTCATCGGTAAGCTCATCGCCATAGAGCGGCAGCCCCACCTCGAAACGAAGAGTATCGCGGCAGCCCAGACCGCATGGAGCGCAACGCCCCGAAGCCATCAGCGCATCCCATATCTCCACTATCACCTCGTCAGTGGCATAGATCTCGAAACCGTCCTCACCCGTATAACCCGTGCGGCTCACAAGCACCGGCGCCCCGCGGAATACGGTTTCCTTGAACGTATAGAAAGCGAGGTCGGAACATGCTATTCCAAGCACCTCTTCCATCACCTTTTCGGCCTCAGGCCCCTGCACGGCAAGCTCTGAAGTCACCTCGCTGATGAACTCGACATCTACCTTGAAGAACCCCTCACCGTCGGGACGCAGTGAATTCATCCGCTCCTCGATCCACCGCTCATCCTTGTCGATATTCGAGGCGTTCACCACCAGAAGATAGCGGTTGGCGTTAAAACGGTACACCAGCAGGTCGTCGACCGTGCCCCCCTCTTCGTTGAGCATCATGCCGTAGAGACACTGACCGTCGGCCGCCTCTTCCACGTCGTTGGTGAAGATATAGTTTACAAAATCGGTGGCATCCTCACCGGTGACAATGATCTCGCCCATATGCGACACATCGAACACACCGCAGCGCTCGCGCACCGCCTTATGTTCATCCTCTATCGAGGAATACTGAATCGGCATGTCGAACCCGGCGAAAGGGCTCATGATAGCTCCGAGCGCCACATGGCGGTCATGGAGACAGGTCTTCTGTATTTCTTCCACTGTTATTATGGTATTAAATTCGTTTTCATTTCCGTTCGTGCCCCGATCACTTATTGCCGATCGCCTCAAGTATCATGTCGGCAAGCTGTCCGGCCTGAAGGTTGGGTATCAGATTCCCGATATTTATGTCCTCCAGACGGCTCATAAGCGCGTCGCGGCTGAGTTCACAGCCCGCCAACGGTGTAAGCAGATGGCGGTCGATATCACCCAGCAGGAAAAAATCGCCCGAAATATCTATGGTATCTATACATTGAGGAACATCGGAAGTAGCCACCAGATCGACTGCAAACTCCCCGGCACCCTCAATCCTGCGGCGCGGCACCCTCCCCACACCGTGGCGCCGTCCGCCGGCTATCCATTCCTCCTCGTAATAGAGGGCGGCGATCGCCTCGATAGCTTCCACATCGGCCATATTCAGTTCCAGAACACTGTCGCACAGCCTGCTGCGTGCGAATTCCTTAAATTCATCTATCCCTATGGCCGAATGTTCGCGTATGGTCGTCACCCGCGAACGCACCGACTCCACCCCCTTCGCCTTCATCTTCACCTCCGACGGAGTAATGGCGGCAGTCATTGCCGGCAGATCCACGTCGTAAAGCATCGTTCCATGAACTATGGCACGGCTCTCGGGCGCATGGGTGAACCGGTCGGTAAGATTTATGTGGTAGAACGCATAACCGCTCACCTTACGGTCGCCTATCATTATGTCGTTGCGTCCGGTGGTGTGTGCCTCCGCAATACCCATTTCGCGGAGCATTCCGGCCACCGTTTCAGTAAAGGCGTTGAAAGTTACAGCCACCGACGAGCAGGTGGTTATATGGCTGAACATAATGTTGTTGCGATCGGCATACACACATCCTCCCCCACTTTTGCGGCGGTAAACCTCCACCCCCCTGTCGCGGCAATAGTCGGTGTTGACCTCCGCCTCCATCTGCTGGTTACGCCCGAAAATCACCGTAGGCTCCACCTGCCACATGAAGAAGTATTCACCCTCAAAGTTACGGGCCAGATACTCCTCCATCGCCAGATAGAACGGCAACCTGCGCAGCCTGCCGTCGGCGCATTCGGGTAACAGGGCATATATCATGGTCTTTTAGATTTAAATCTGTCTCCCCAAAGTTAGAAACTCTCTGCCAACTTCCCAAATATTTTCGTCGAAAGATTTGCAGCCGTTGGGTATCTGCGCCGAAATATGTACCTTTGCACGTAAATGACTCAGGACGATTTCGACATACACAACAGCGCTGCCGAACGCGACGGCGACTACGAGCGCGCACTGCGCCCGGGGCGCTTCGAAGCGTTCGCCGGTCAGGATAAGATCGTGGAGAACCTGCGCGTGTTCGTGCAGGCAGCCCGCATGCGCGGCGAGCCGCTCGACCATCTGCTGCTCCACGGCCCTCCGGGACTGGGGAAAACCACCCTGTCAGCCATCATTGCCAACGAGTTAGGCGTAGGCTTCAAAGTAACATCCGGTCCGGTGCTCGATAAGCCGGGCGACCTCGCCGGCATACTCACCTCGCTCGACGAGAACGATGTCCTGTTCATAGACGAGATCCACCGTCTGAGCCACACCGTGGAGGAGTATCTCTATTCCGCCATGGAAGATTACCGCATCGACATCATGATCGACAAAGGGCCGGGAGCGCGCTCCGTGCAGCTCACCCTCTCACCCTTCACACTTGTAGGAGCCACTACCCGCAGCGGCCTGCTCACTCCGCCGTTGCGCGCACGCTTCGGCATAGACTGCCATCTGGAATATTACGATCACGAGGTGCTCGAGCGCATCATACTGCGGTCGGCGCGCCTGCTCGGAGTGGAATGTACTGGCACGGCGGCTCACGAAATAGCCCTCCGCTCGCGCGGAACCCCCCGAATCGCCAATGCCCTGCTGCGCCGCGTACGCGATTTCGCCCAGGTGAAGGGTACGGGCAACATCGACGTGGAGATTGCCCGCTACAGCCTCGAGGCGCTCAACATCGACCGCTACGGCCTTAACGATATCGACAACAAGCTGCTCCGCACGGTTATCACCAAGTTCAACGGCGGTCCCGTAGGGCTCTCAACTATATCTACAGCCATGGGCGAGGATTCCGGGACGATCGAGGATGTATACGAGCCGTTCCTCATCAAGGAGGGATTCCTCAAGCGCACCCCCCGCGGCCGCGAAGTCACGGATCTGGCCTGGCGCCATCTCGGCTTCGAAACTCCCGGCATAGGACTGTTCAACAATCAGTAATCGGCAATCGGCCGGCGAACAGGTCACACTCACACCCGGAGACAAACATTTTATCAAAAAGAGAATTACTAATTAATAATTGCCAATTACTAATTGATCAAGTCGCTTTTCAAAGACACGGCAATATATGGCGTGAGCAGCATCATAGGGAGGTTTCTCAATTGGTGTCTCGTGCCCATGTACACCTACTGCTTCACCGAGGCGCAGTATGGTGTGGTCACCAATATCTACGCCTACGTGGCGGTAGTGCTGATAATACTCACCTACGGAATGGAGACCGGCTTCTTCCGCTTCGCTAACCACGACCGCTGGACAAGCCCGGGGCAGGTCTACACCACGGCCCTATGCTCGCTCGGCGTCTCATCAACTCTATTCATCGTCGCCGGATGCATGGCATCGCCCGTGCTGGCGCGATGGCTCGACTGCGCCGCCCACCCCTCGTTCGTATGGATGATGGTGATCACCGTCGGGATCGACGCCTACACCTCCATCCCCTTCGCCTATCTCCGCTACCGCAACCGCGCCGTGAGGTTCGCCACCCTCAAGCTCATGAATATAGCCCTTAACATAGGGCTCAACCTCTTTTTCATCCTTCTCTGCCCCATTATATGGCGCAGCAATCCCGAGTGGATAGGGTGGTTCTACAACCCCTCGTTCGGTGTCGGATATATTTTCGCCGCCAACCTCATCAGCTCGCTGGTGGTGCTCATGCTACTCGTCCCCGAGATTCTCGCCGAGCGCTACGACTTCTCCGGCAAGCTGCTTGGCGAAATGCTCCGCTACTCCTACCCCCTGCTGATTCTTGGAATAGCCGGCGTGATGAACCAGACCATCGACAAGATCCTCTTCCCCATTCTCGCATCCGACAAAGCCGAGGCTATGACGCAGCTCGGCATCTACGGCGCCAACTACAAGGTGGCGATAGTGATGGTGATGTTCATCCAGGCCTTCCGCTTCGCCTACGAGCCCTTTATCTTCTCGCAGAACCGCCGGCAGGGCAACGACACCAAAGCCGGCTACGTGGCGGCCATGAAATGGTTCATAATCTTCGGACTGTTCATATTCCTGGGAGTGATGTATTTCCTCCCATGGCTCAGATACTTCATATCCCCGAAATATTTCGCGGGCCTGCGGGTGGTGCCGATAGTGATGATGGCGGAATTTTTCTTCGGGATATTCTTCAACCTGTCGCTATGGTATAAACTCACCGACCGCACTATCTGGGGCACATGGTTCTCCCTCACGGGACTGGCGGTGACGGTGGCGCTCAACGTAGCCTTCGTACCCCTCTACGGCTACATGGCGTGCGCATGGGCGGCTTTCTGCAGCTACGGCGTGATGATGGTGGCGAGCTACCTCGTCGGCCAGCATTATTTCCCCGTCAGCTACGGCATACGCCGCCTGGCGGTATGGTTCGTCTTCGCCATGCTACTGTGGGGAATATCCATACTGCTCACCACCTCCAACCTCTTCCTTGACTTCCCCGTCCGCATGCTTCTCCTGTTAGTATATGCCGCCGCGGTATGGAAGATGGAAGTGAAGAGCATGAGAGCAGGAGAACAGTAGAGCAGGAGCAAGATTACCCCTATTTTCTGTCCTTATGTTCTCAAATTCTATTCCACCAAATAATGTATTTTTGCTCCTGCTCTTATGCTCTCAAGCTCTAATCAAAAAATCACCTTCCTCTGCACTAACGACCGGCTCGGCGGCGCTGCCATAGTGACATACCGGCTGATGGAGGCTCTCGTCGAGGCGGGGGGCGATGCCTGTATGGTGGTAGCCAACAAAAGCACCGCATCCGCAAGGGTTGCGGCGGTGGCGCGCTGGCGCTATCGCCTGGCATTTCTCGCCGAAAGGCTCGAGATACTGATCCGATCAGGCTTTCGCCGCCGCGATCTGTGGAAAGTGGACACCGCCCGCTTCGGATGCGGCGTCACCCGTCACCCCTGGGTACGCGATGCCGACGTGATAGTGCTGTCGTGGGTCAACCAGGGATTGGTGTCACTCGCCGACATCCGCCGCCTCCACCGAATGGGCAAGCGCATCGTATGGACTATGCACGACATGTGGTGCGCCACCGGCATATGCCACCACTCCACCGGTTGCACCCGTTTCCACCACCAATGCGGATGCTGCCCATACCTGGGCGCACACACACCCGCCGACCTCTCCCGGGCCATCCACCGCCGCAAGCAGGCGCTCTACGCCGATGTGCCTGTCACTTTTGTAGCAGTCAGCAGTTGGCTCGCAGAGGTGTGCCGCCGCAGCTCCCTGCTCAGGGATGCACGCGTAGAGGTCATACCCAACGCCTTCCCCGTAGACCGTTACCTGCCCGAGCCCACCGTAAACCGCCCTGATCTCGGGCTACCCGACCGGGGTGATCTGATAGTATTCGCCGCCGCCCGCCTTGACGACCCCATCAAAAATCTACCCCTCGCCGTCGACGCCCTCAACCGCCTCACCGACCTCTGCGCCGCCGACGGCCGACCCCTCCCGACAGCCATATTCTGCGGTGCCCTGCGCTACCCCTCGGCACTTGACAGCCTGCGTATCCCCCACCGTCATCTCGGCTCAATAACCGACCCCACACGCATGGCGCAGATCTTCGCCCACGCCACCGTGGTGCTGTCGACATCTCTCCGCGAAACCCTCCCGGGAACCCTCATCGAAGGGATGGCGGCAGGCGCCTCACCCGTCACCACAGGTATAGGCGGGCAGGCCGACATTATCGCCGACGGCACAGACGGCTACATCGCCCCTGATTTCTCCCCCGACACAATCGCCACCCTCCTCCACCGCGCCCTCACCGCCCCCTTCCCCCGCGACGCCCAGCACAGCGCCGCAGCCCGACGCTTCTCCGCCTCTGCCGTCACCCGCCGGTTCCTGGAGCTGGTGGAAGGGGAAAGAGACATTATACACTCATAATGTTAAAAGAAGTCAATGCGTGTACCAAATCGGTTACCAATTGTTATCTTTGTAAGATTTTAAAAAGGTATAAACTATGGAGATTGTAAGCGCAAGAGATTTTAGAGCCAACCAGACAAAAATTCTGAATAAAGCACTTAAAGGAGAATCAGTACTTCTCTCCTCCCGGATAGGTATGTTCAAAATAACTCCGCTGACAGAAGAAGATTCCCTGACAACCCGTATATGCAAAGGATTGGAACAGGCGAAGATGATTGAAGAGGGCAAACTTCCACGTAGGACTATTCAGGATATGCTCGATGAACTTTGATATAATTCCGACACCTAATTTTGAAAAGGCGTTCAAGGCTCTTGCCAAGAGGCATAGGTCATTGAAACAAGACCTGCTCGATTTCTCAAGAAAATTGCAGGACAATCCCTTTCAGGGCGATGAACTAAGTCCTGGTATCCGTAAGATTCGAATGGCAATATCTTCAAAAGGGAGGGGTAAATCAGGCGGTGCAAGAGTGATAACATATACAATACTTACCGCCGAAACAGAGGGAAGCATATACCTGATTGACATATATGACAAGGCTGATTATTCCACAGTCGATGTAACAGTGGTACAACGGATGATTAATCGTATTAAAGCATCCGATTCCGATTGAATAAAATCCAGCCCACTCAAGCACCACGTCTGGGTGCTACAACAATAGCGAAATGAAAATCACATCCTTCCATGATTGTGGGAGGATGTGATTGGATTATTCGGGGGGATTAGAAATCTGTCAGGGGTTATTTGTCACCAGACGGATGGGAAGAGCATCGCCGCTAGGATCAATGTCACGATCACCAATCTGGATCGAAATCGTATTATTTGTAAGACCGTTAAAATTAAGGTCGAAATAGTTCATATCCCATCCGGTATAATATAGGCCGTCGTTTGCATCAACTCCGGTATATACCCAATATATTGAACCGGGCGCATTTACCATGTTCATCGGGATAGGACGCATGGAGTTCGCACTTACGCTCCATTGATCAAAATTCTTATCTACCGACGAGTAGCGCAGAGTTCCCCGCTGATTTTCAGGTAATGTGGATGGGTTTAACCCTTGAATTGTTCGCCGTCCCATACCGGCGGTACCGATCGGAAAGAAGATCTGATGAGCATTTTCGGTGTTATAGCAAATGAACCCGCGCATACCTTGCTTGGAGGTATATTCCTGATTCGGAGCCTTATCCCCGATACCACCATGATCCATGAAACCGAAGGCATCTGCTGTGGTGTTTGCTGTCACCGTCGCACCATCGCCGTATACGACACCTATACCGAAGTCCCCCTCAAGCAGTGTCTTGAAATCATCGATTGTAGGAACGGTATAGTTTTTTCCATTGATATCGAAAGTTGCCCAATGCCATGCTTTATCAGCTCTGCCGCTTATGAAGCTCCACTGACGTTTGGTTGTCTCGCCGGTGACAGTAAATGCATTATTTCCGGGGTAAGCAAGCGGACCGAAGGCATTGACATTCTCAGAGATATTCGATACGGCTATAGCGCGGCGATAATTTCCTCTTTTGAAATAAGCTCCGAACAGAAGCGGATTGCAGGCAAGAGTACCGGTTACTTTATCTTGAACCGCGTATGCCCCATCGGCGCTGTAGACGTTGTATGAACTCCAGTAGGGGCCGCTGTCCATCACCTTAATCGGCGCATATCCCTGGCGGACGAAAATGTTATGTACACATGTCTCACCATGATATCTTACCTCAATGATCGCGCATTTCGCCTCGTTGGCCGCGATATTTTTTTCAAAATTGATAGTAAAATTAACCGGAGACTGGGTGTCACCGTCAATAACATTACCTCCCCCCGTTGAATTGGGTCCGGGAGCAAGAGATATAAAGCCTTCGTCGCCGGGTGACCACGTTTTTATTTCCGCTGTCCAGTTTCCTTGCGATACCATCGGCTCGAAGCTTCCGCGTGAAGCTGTGTTACGCTGGTAAAGTATCACGTTGAATGGATCAGGTTTGGTTTTTGTCTGATCAGGATTGGCGTGAGCGCGCCATACGCCTTTTGGATTAGTGATACGTCTCGACTGGAGCACGTCGACATCTCTGGTTATTTTTTCGCCGTCGGCGAAAGTCGCCGTAAACCGGATTACAGCCTTGCGGTTGTAATCTTCATACGGGTTGTTTCCGCTGAAGCCTGAAATAGCGCACATCGACTTGGGCTGTGTCCATAGCTTCATGGTCACGGTTGTGGTTGTTACACCATCGTTGTCTACGGCTTTTTCTACTTTATAGCCGTTGCGGCTGGCCTCCAGGGTATTTTTGTTGTAAGCGAGATCATCTTTCGTGAACTCGCGCATATGCAGATCCGTGGTATTGACATCGTCGTCGTCACCGGACATAGGTGTGAACCCCTTGCCGTAGTAGTAATTACGGAATCGGGTCAATACCGGGCGTCCTGCTTCATTCCCTCCATACTGTCCCGCGCCGGTCATACCCAAGTTGCGGATTATGGCTGCGGGGAGATCTTTCCCCTCCAATACCTCCGGTTCCTGCAGACGTAGAAATCCCGCCCAGATGGGAGATACATAGTAGCGCTTATCAGTATTCTTCCCCTCTTCGTCGAGATGATATAAAGGAGCGCCATCGTAGGAGTACGCCGGATGACGTCCGTAGAAGTAGTTGCTTGTGGAATTTGTGAATGTCGGACTCGTCCCGTCGAATGTCGCGGTATTCATGTTGACATCTTTAGTATATCCGCCCGCATTTACAAACAGATCTCTCCACCATTCGAATTTAAGGGTACGGAGTTCGAAATTTGTCTCACCGTTTTCTTGGGGCGCCACTTCATACTCCTTGTCGCTTTCATCGTATGGCCCCCAGTTGTTCTCTATTATCTCGGCCTTAAGACCGACGATATTGCCCCTGAAAGTGACGGGGTATTCGACCGATGTGTTATAGGTATAGGGGATATATACCGGCGGGGTATAGGCCGCCGGCGGATTCTGTTTGTATTCGATATGCCAGTCGGGCTGGTTGGCATAGCCGTTGAAGCCGAGCGTAACCTTGTAGTGGTGGTTACGGGTGGCATCGTAGTTATACTCTGTGTCCTGCCCAAGCATGAACCGATAGCGTATGGCTCCATACGACACAGGGGCGGTTTTGCTCATATAATATGCCTCCACCTCGATGAACGTGCCGTAAGGAACGTTGTCGCGATAGTCCTCCAGACCCTTTTCGTCGTAGCCCGTACCGATACCGGTACCGACACTGTCGCGGTCCTGATGTTTGTAGTACCACTTCTTGTTGGGGTCATTTTTAAAATCACCCTGAACGTTCTCATAGAAGTAGAGAGCCGGAGCATTATAATTATGGTTGCAACCGAGCGTATCTGTCTTTGTACCTTTGGCAACTATAAGCCAGTCTTCGTAATTGTCGGTGTCATATTCCGACGGGGCGTCGGCGAAACCATTTCTGGAATAGTACAGCACCTGATTGCGTTCGCTTTCAGGGAGCGACTGTCCGAGGTAGGCTTCGGTAACCTCCCCTTTCCCCGGTTTGTTCTCCACGCCGAGCCGACAGGTCAGCGGAATCTGACGGATCGATACGTTATGCACATAAACGAAGATGTTCTGATGCAAGCCGGAACCGTCGAAGGCCACCGTCACTTTCGAGGCGAGACGCTTGATCCAGGCGTGGATCTTCTGATTCTGATTGCGTATTGTCAGAATCGGAGCGTCGAACCCTTCGCTGCTGCGGTCGTTGTCGGTATCGTAGGTGAAGTAGCCGAACATCTGGTTGTTATCCTCAGGATTAGGTTTCCAGGTGTATTGAACCGACTTGAATTTCTCGGGGGTGGATATGTCATATTTCTCGCCTGTCGCCGGATCGGTAAGCTCCGGCAGATTGCCTACGTTTGCCGCCACATAGATGCGGTAGCGGCCGAACGGTATGTTCGGAATCTTGAATGAAGCGGTGGGGGTGCTTTCCTGAGCCTGATCAAGTTTTGGAACGCTTGGATCGGGATCTTCTTTTCCCCAGTTTTCCTTACTGTTATCAATCTCCTGCTGAACGTCGCCGGGCATATCTTTGTTGGTGCCGGGGGTCCACTGCGACGGGGTGAGGTAGATGGGATCGCCTACGGGCACGCCATCAAGGTCGTATATAGCCACCAGAATGTTTTCGATCGTTTCGATAGCGGTGCCGCTCGAGCGTGAGCCGCCGAGCTGCGTGGAGAGGATATCGCGCAGGGAGATGGTGGCGGTGATGTCGCCCTCACCGTCGGGAATGTCGCCGTCGGGGTAATCGAGCTGGTCGATACACGAGGTCAGCGCGACAAACGGAAGAAGCAGTAGCAGAAAATATGATATGACTGATTTTAATCTCATAGTCAGCAGTGATTTACTGATTGGAAGTCTAACTATAATTTTTTTTAGAAACCGAAGCTCGGTTCGAGTGTGACACCGATGTAGGGCACGAGCACCACCTTCGCCTCAATCTCGCGGTCGCGGAAACTGATGTTGACTTTCACATGAGTATTGCGCGGGAGGGACGGCAGATTGTCAAGGAATTCGATGTCGAAGGGATCCTCCTTCCATTCCTCTTTCCATTCTTCCTCCCCATCCTCATTCACAACCTTGACCCTTTCCTTATAGGCAAGGGTAATGCTGACGGAATAGGGGGAGCCGTTTGCCGCGGTCGTACCGCTCTCGCAGAAGTAGAATTCCGGGGTGAGGGTTATTGTTCCGGTTGAGAGTTCCGGGCCGTTGGGCATATTGGAATCGACCGACAGGGGGAATTCGAAGGGAGCGTGCGTGGCATTCTGCGGGATGGTGTACGATGTTATGATCCGCTCCATCGGTGGATTCTCGACAGGGTTGAGCATGTCGGGGACCATCTTGTCCGGAGAGTAGAACGTGTTGCGGGGGAGGAGGTATTCCTTATCGGCAAGAGTGTTGAAGCTTATGCGCTTCAGGAAGATCCCTTCGCAGTGTTCGGCCGTGATGTTGAAGCTGAATTTCACCGCAGCGCGGGTCACGAACAGCCTGCCTGCCGAAGCGTAGCGGTGTCCGTCGGCCTGAGGCTGATAATTCTTTGCATCGGGCAGGAAGAAGGTGTATTTCTCGCTCATCGGCACATAGCTGAGCCCCTGCTCCTTGCGGTTGTCGATGAGGCAGAGGTTGGTGTCGTCGTTGCCCGGAACTGTGGTCTGTGTGGCGGTTATTATCATGTTTTCGATAGCTCCGGCTCCGAGAGGATTGTATTGGTCTCCCTCCTTGAGGGCGTCGAGGGCGTCGGTGTAACCGGTAGCATCCTCGTTGGCTATCAGATATAGGGTCTTGAACTCGCCGCCGCGCACCGGGAAATCAAGCTTGTTGGCTATGGTGCTGAACCATGTGGTGCCGGGCTCCGGGAGGGCGAAGCGCTTGTTATGTTCGATAATCTGGGTTCCGCCGGATGGGCGCGTGATTATCACACGCAGTGTGTTCATCATCTCCCACTGGTTTGCGGCGGGTTCGAAGGTGTAGGGCGGTTCCTCCTCTCCGGCGCGCGAGCGGGCGTTTGTGCCTCCGGTCTCGGCCACGTTGACCGAGAGAGTGAGGTACATGTCGGGCTGGGGGGCTTCGTCGCCATTCCCGAGCGAGGGGTAGTCCATTTCGGTGACGCAGCCGCACAGAGCCATCGCGAGCCCCACGCAGAGGGCCATCCGCGAGGCTCCCCGCCTCAGCGACCGGATAAAGGCATATGTAGATTTGTGATGCAACATCAGTGTCTGAAATCGCTTTACGTTTTTTTTATAAATGTGATGCGTACGCAAAATCACATGGAGATATTGTTGATGCGCACAGTCCAGTTGTTCACCACGAAGTGGGTGGTGACCCATGTTCCCCCTTTGTCGGAGTCAAGGAAGAAAATCACGTTCCAGCGGCTCTCGCGGTCGAGGAATTCCTGCGACTTCATGTAGTCGAAATGCTGGCTTTTAAGCATCAGAAGGTACTGAACCAGAGGGATCGACAGAATTGTGCGGTTGTCGGATGCCCTGACTATGGTGAGGCGTGTTTTCGATGCGGTGGTGAACCGTGAGGTGGAAAATTCGGCAAAAGCCGCCGTCGACACGTGGTCTTCGTCGTCGGTGAAGATATACTCGGCGTTGCCCTGGGCCCAGGGCATGTATGCGAACTCTTCTACAGGGAGCAGACTGTTGTCCCAGTTGAAGAGGGAGTTTTCATTGTCAGTGAGTTCGAAACGGAAATCGGCCTCATCGACCGGTGTTCCCGATATGTTCTGCAGAAGGATGCGCAGGTTGTTGGTATCCTTCATCATATTTACGGTCACCTCGCGGTAGTCGGTGTCGGATTGCGATACGGTGAGATCGCCGAGGTATCCGTAGAAAAGGGGGTGGAGGTCGGTGCCCACAGGCGATGTGAGCTGCGACTGTTCGAGCTCCACCTTAAGCGAGGTCATGGCCACCTGCGGCCCCGGCTCGGTAACGAAACGGAACGATGCGTCGGCGCATTCCATGCCTCCGTAGGCTAGCAGCTGATATTTGCCAGCCGGAAGGTCGAGCGTCATACGCCAGTACTCGTCGGAAAGCTGTTCGCGGTCGGTGGCTGCGACGGTGCGCACATATTTGCCGGCTCCGTCGTAAACCAGCAGAGTCAGGCAGTGGACCTGCGCCGGAAAAGCGTTGGCGAATTCCATATTGTAGTCGTACACAAAACGGACCTTCAGACCTCTGTCGCAATCGTCGAGGTCTTCGTAGATCAGATCGTTACAAGAGCTTGCCGCCATCGCCATCATAAGGGCGACAGCTCCGGCAAACACCGATGATACGTAGCTATAGAGCCTGTTCTTCTTCATTCAGCGCGGGTGTATATATGGTGGTGGTTCCTTTTTTTCGGAGCGGAGAGGCCGGTTACCTGTTGTGAGGAGCGGGAGGGGGTGTCATGTGTGGGAGAGAGACATGCGGGGGAGGCACCATCAGGGCGCGGTGCCTCCCCGCACATCTGTAATAGGTCTGTTAGAATTGGATGTTGTTCACGCGTACAACCCAGGGAAGTACCTCGCAGGTTACTGTGAAGTAGATATCATCCGATTCGTCGGGGGTATCGGGTGTGGGGCTGTCGGGATCGTTCTCCGGTTCGCGCGGATGACCGAGCTTGGAGATAGAGGTTACTGCGAGCTTGTAGACATTGTTGCGTACCACGCAGAATTCCATCGGGCCCATCACGCCGGGCTTCATGTTGTCGTTGTGACGGTTCCAGTAGTAATAGTAGCAGTAGTAGCCGGCACCGAAATCAGCATCCTTGCTTGACTGATAGAGCGTGAAGTGGCTCTTGGTCATGGCATTCGCCATACGGGACTTGTTGGCTGATGTCTGCGACGCTTTCCATACCTGCCACAGGTAGTTGGGACTATTTACATCCTGACCGAGTTTCTCGGTGGGGTTTTCCGGATCGATGATGGGTTCGTCGGTGTATTCCTTGCCATCCCATACGAATGTGCCCATCGAGCCGTTGCCGAATACTTCGGTGTAGAAGGGATCGTTGGTTCTTACATCGAGGTTCTTGCCGACTACCTCACCCGCTGCGTTCACTACATCGACATATTTGGGAGTGGTGTTGTTCTCGTCTTCGAACACAACGCATGCTGCTATAACAGCGTTACGCACAGCTTCCCAGGTGCAATAAAGATTGTTGTTGTGGAGGTAGAGGATGGGGTCTTTGGCGGGATCGCCGGTAATCGTGCCGTTCAGTGCATCGTAGAGAGCCTGGTCGTCGGCGTTGCCGTTGCCATTGAGGTAGTCGCCGGCTATCATCTTGCCTTTGAACACGACACCGGTCGATATACCGTTTACCTGATTTTCAACCGGGCCGGGGATAAGGTTCTCGGTCACGTAGCGCCAGGGGGTGTATGACTTGTCTGCCCAGTTATCCTTCTCCTCTTTTGCCAAAACTTCAGATATCGTGTAGTTGGCAATCCAGTTCTCGCCCCTGTATGAGAATTCCGTAGCCTGATCCGAATCTGTGAAAGATACATTGAAGAAGGGATAGTTCATGTAGGTTTGGGGATCTACAGTCTGGTCAGTGAATTTGGCGTATTCTTTCGCATACGGACTTACCAGATAGTTCGAGCGGTTCTCCAGAACGCAGAGTGAACTACCGGTGGGGTCCAGGGGCATACCGTCGGCGGTAGCGCGCGGCAGGTAGTAGAACTTGTTGCACATGTTGGTGAGAATCATGCGCTGAAGCTGAATCTTGATGATGGGTTCCTCGGTATCGGATACGGCACGCTTGTAAACGTCGTATGTGTTGTCGCCTTCTGATCCGTCCTTGAAGTCGAAGCGGGCAACGACGCGCTCAACCAGTATGCTACCGCCACCGGTAAGACTGGTGCTCGAGTTGTCGACTTCGTGGGATGTTCCCGCGCTGTTGGCGCCCGAGAAGTCGAAAGCGGTTGATTCAGAAGAGTAAGTGTCCCAATCGTCGAGATGTTTGGGCAGAAGGCGGGTGGCGATCTTCACGTTGCTCATAAGGAACGAGTTGTCTTTCCACGCATCAACAGCCTGATCGCGTGAGGCGACTGGTGCAGTGCAAGCCTCGTCAACCCAGGCCGCTTTGCCTCTCAAGCCCGACTTGAGGTTGAATTCATTGTCGAAGAAATAATTGCTTAATTCCGCTGTCGGATTGCAAAATACGAAAATATTCACGCTTTCCTTGCCGGCGTTGAGCGTACCGTCTTCCGACCCGTTGGCGCTGTAATAGTTGCTGAGGTTGGTTTTTGTGATCTTGGCTGTCGCTTTGTAAGCGGTAGGATCGGTTGCGGTGAGAGTGCCGCCGTTTGCTACGGTTCCTGCAGCGATAAGGTTGTTGGTTCCTGTTTCGGCAAGAACGATGATAGCGGTGCTGACATTGTTCTCTTTGTCGGTGCCCACTTCCTCGCCGTCGTTGCTGCCGGGGTTGGGATTCGGATTTATGGTCTGACTTCTGGAGCTGGCGGGCGATGCCATCTCCAATGTGATAGACATGAACACACTTTCGCCGGAGTCATACTCCTTGCCTGTGTTACCTTCTCCGTTGTCGGTGAGGGGCTCGTCGGACTGGCAGGAAGCGAGACCGAACATAGCGCCTGCAGCGCAGAGGCTCATGAGCAGTTTGCTGATTTTCATTGCTGATGATAATTATGAGATTTATATTGTTTTTTCTTTTCCGGGCTTACCGTTATTTGCCGACGGTTCCGATGAGATAGGTCACGGGATAGTAGTCGCGGGCGGCGGCGATGCGCTCCAGTATGGGGTCGATGCCTGACATTCCGGCGGCGCGGGCGGCCTCAAAGCGGCGGATGGCCTCGGCGTAGTCGGAGCGGCGGGCTCCGAGGATGCCGCGGGCGTAGTTGGCCTCGGGGGTATTGCCGGCCTTGAGCAGATAGCTCTGGGCGCGGTCGAGATCGCCGGCTTCAAGGGCGAGGTTGGCGGCGTTGAGGTTGAGCATCGGGTCGTCGGGATAGATCTCCACAGCGGTGGCGAACACCGAGCAGTATTCGGGACTGCCCACCGGATAGCTCTGGGCCAGGGTGTAGAAGTCGACGTTGCGCAGGCGTGTGGGATCGGCGGCGTAGACGCGGGCTATCTCCTCGAGCGATGTATATGTCTTGATAGCGTAGGTCACCTTGTAGTCGGAGTGGCGCAGCCAGGGGTAGATGTCGCGCAGTATCACGGCGTAGTCCTGCGGGAACTGGCGCTGTATGGCGGCGTTGCGCTCGTCGTAGTCAAGCGGCCCGTCGATGATGTCGAGAATGGCGGGGCGGTTGGAGATGGGCAGCGACAGCGAATCGGTGATCCATGTGCGGAGTCCGGCCCAGTCCTCGGGCTGATAGTCGCTGGTGACTATGGAGTCGGCGAAGCTATAGAGGTCGCGCACATAGCGGCGGAGCGTCTCGGTACGTCCCTGAGCCAGACGCACGTTGTTCTGATAGGGACCTTCGGGCGATGCGAAGCCTTTGATGTGGACGCGTGTGATGGTGGCGTCGGTGTCGCGGCGCACATATTCTATAGAGTTGATGATCTTCTGCAGCTCGGCGGGGTTGTTCATGTAGTCGGGCTTCAGCTCGGTGCGGTTCACCACGAAGGTGACGAAGGCGCTCCCCTCGATACTCTTTATAACCGGACCGGCATCCACCGGGGGTGCGAACACGAAGTCGATGTCGACCTGCGGGCGTTCCAGGTCGATACGCGCCAGAGGCACATTGCCGGAGGGTGAGGGACCGACGAGGCGGTCGGGGGCGTCGCAGCAGTTGGCGCTTTCGGCCCGCATCTCGAGCGAGGAGTTCGCCATCCAGGGCTGGAAGGGGAACTCGGCGTCGATATGCGCCTTCCCTTTCTTGCCGGCGCGGAATATGTTGCTGTCGCCGTCGTCGAGGAAGCCGTCGCGCAGGTAGTGGTACCAGCGGTTGCGTCCGGCGATGACGATAGGTTCGAGCTGAAGGCTGTCGCTGAGGTTGTCGGCCAGGAGCACGGGGGTGAAGATAATCTCGCGGTCGGAGCCTACGTTGTAGCTGTCGACGGCCATGTCGATGCGCACGCGCACTTTCTCTGCCCCCTCGTCTACTGTCAGATTGATGTCATAAAGCCTCACGTCGTCGCTACTTACCTCTTTCTGGAAAGCCAGAAGGGAGGGAGCGGTCAGAACACAGGCTGCAAGTATGTTCGCTATCCGTTTCATGTTATCGTATCAGGAAAGATGTGGGGGATTAGAAATTGAACACAATGTTGAGAGCCGCCTTGGTGGGGCCGACGTAGTGGCGCGGACGGTCCTCGGCGATTTTTGTGCCGCATTTGGCGCAGGGATAAATGTCGTAGCGGGTGTAGGCATATCCCACGCCTATCTCCGCCTCGAAACTCCAGTGGCGCGACAGAATCCAGGTGTAGCCGTAGGCCACACCCCCTCCGACGAACCATCCCTGGTATCGGCGGTTCTTCAGATGGCTCAGCGGAAGCCCGAGAATGTCGCGGGCATGGGTGAGACCACCGACATTGTACTGCCCTCCGAGGGCATGCACACCCACGAAGTGACCCGAGAAGCGGCGGCAGAACCAATAGCGCGCCTCGGGCTGCACCAGCCAGTGCTTCCAACGATGTTCCTTGATTTTCCACGCGTTGAGCTGTCCCGACAGATCGAATGTCCACTTGGGAGCCAGACCCACCTCTATACCAAGATTCGGACTGAGGGTGGCGTCTGACAGCAGATTCGTTTTGACAGCTACATTCTGGGCTGATGTTGAGTGGCATAAGCCTGCCACAACAATGGCCAGGGTTATCAGAAGGGATCTGAGATTCATTTGTGTATAATGTCTTTGTTTGTGGTCGTTCGGTGTATTGATTGCTGTGTGTCGCGGTTTCTTAGTGTTACACTCTATGACAGCGTGCTTGACTGTGGTACACCCACGCATTCATATCTCTCTGAGAGTGTTTTTCGGTTGTGCAAAAGTAGTAATAAAACATAAACAACCAAAATAAAACACAAAAAAAATTATCACCGCCGGGGGAATTAGCCTCTGTAGGGCATCCAGGGCACTATTGCAGGTGATTACTCCACCTCAGCGTAACGCATGAGAGAGAGACTCCCGGGGAGCGCCCGGAAAGGTACAGTCCGGCAACAAGCACACCGGAATTTCAGTTTGTGCAATTCTTGCTTTACTTCTCCCTTTTCACTTCTCCCCCATGGCGGCGAGTAGGGCGGCAGCGGTGGGGAGGGGGTCGTCGGTGTAGGTGTGGGTGATGGTGAGGGATGGAGAGATGATGTAGACGCGGGGTATGATGGTGTTGGCGAAGAGGTCGTAGACAGCGCGGTCGGGTTGTGGGGATACGGGAATGGTCAGGGCATTTGCTTCCCAGTAATCGAGAACCTCAGCAGCCGCCTGCGAGCGTGAAATGGCGAGTACCAGACCTGAATGAAGTGGATCGCCGCTTACCTCGGCGTTGATGGGGAGATCGTCCGATTCCGGAGCATCGGTAGAGAGGGAACCGGGCAGGGAGGGTGAGCCGAGCGATTCATACACCTGCTGAACTACGGGCAGCAGAGCGCGGCAGTCGGGGCAAGTGGTGTCGAAGAAGATCAGGAGGGTGGTATAGCCGGCAAGATCGGCTGTCGACACTGCGGACCCGTCGGCGAGAGTGACCGTAAACTCCGGGCACGGCACCCCCGATGCGATGGATACCGGATCGGGATCCTCCTCTGTCACACACGCCGACAGAAGAAAAACAGAAAGGAGCAGAAGATGCAGACAGATGGTATTTTGCGTTTTCATGGAGGCAAATTTACGTATTTTTTTGCTAACTTTGCGAAAAGAACTGAAATTCAAGAAATCCGTAAAAACAAGCAAAACCATGAAATTTCTGAGAAATCTCATAACTGCCGGCGCCGCCGCGGCAGCTTTTGCCGCATGGGGAGCCGACAGCAGTCTGGAAAGCCGGTTCGCCACCCCACCCGATGATGTAAAAACGGGGGTTTACTGGTACTGGATCGAGGGAAACATCACCGAAGAGGGTGTGATAAAAGATCTCGAAGCCATGAAGCGGGCCGGAATAAACCGCGCGTTCATAGCCAATATAGGCGGTCCCGGAACAGGCGACCCCAACGCCCTCCATAAAGTGGAGTTCATGGGCGAAGAGTGGTGGCGCATCACTCACGCCGCGCTCAAGCGCGCTACCGAACTCGGCATCGAAATTGGTATCTTCAATTCGCCCGGCTGGAGCCAGTCGGGCGGTCCCTGGATCAAGCCCAACCAGACGATGCGATATCTCGCCTCCACGCGCCGCAAGGTGAAGGGACCGGGCAAGGTGATCGTCGAGCTACCCGAACCTGTGGCTGAGTTCGAAGATGTGAAGGTGATCGCTTTCCCCAACCCGGTAAAGGAGACCGCGGTACTTTCGCCACGCAACGCCAGCGTATCGGTGAGCCCTGCCGCCGAGGGAATGGAGGCGATGTTCGACGGCGACAACCTTACGGGAATGACTTTTGCCGCCGACGGCGCCACTACAGTGGAGTTTAAAGCCGGAGAACCCTTCACAGCCCGCAGCATAGTGGTGAGAGCACTACCCTCGCCGCTCTCTACCGATGTGGAGGTGCAGGCTCTTGAAAAAAATGGCAGCTACACCACCGTGAGCCGCTTCCCGCTCTACCGCGTGCGCGACTGGAAGAAGGTCGGTTTCGATCCATATGCCGATGTGGCTATGAGCTTCGAACCTGTCACCGCCGAGGCTTTCAGAGTGATCTTCCACTCCGGGGGCACACAGAACGGAATCGCCGAACTTACGCTATCGGGCGCTCCACGTGTGGAAAGATTCAAGGAGAAATCGCTCGCCAAGCTGTTCCAGACCGAGGTTCCCGCCTGGGAGGAATACCTGTGGCGCGAACAGCCCGAGGCATACGACCGCTCGCTGGGGCTGCAACCGAAAGAGGTGATTGATATCTCCGACTGCCTCCGGCCCGACGGCACCCTGGTATGGGACGCTCCGGCGGGAGAGTGGATCGTAATGCGCTCGGGAATGGCGCCCACAGGAGTTGTGAACGAGCCGGCATGCCCCGACGCCACAGGCTATGAAGTCGACAAACTGAGCCGGGAGCATGCCGAAAACCATTTCCACGACTACATAGGCCAGATTCTGGAACGGATTCCCGAAGAAGACCGCCGCTGCTTCAAAGTGTTGGTTCAGGACAGCTACGAGGTTGGCGGTCAGAACTTCACCGACAACATGATCGAGATATTCCGCGAACGCTACGGCTACGACCCGCTCCCCTATCTTCCTGTATTGGAAGGATATGTAGTAGGTAGTCAGCACGATTCCGACGCTTTCCTGTGGGACCTGCGGCGCCTTGTGGCCGACCGCATTTCGTATGAATATGTAGGGGGTACACGCGAGGTGGCTCACCGCCACGGGCTCACCACATGGCTTGAGAATTACGGCCACTGGGGCTTCCCCGGAGAGTTTCTGCAATACGGCGGACAAGCCGACGAGGTAGGAGGCGAATTCTGGGTCGATCCGCCCTACGGCGAGATAGAGAACCGCCTGGCAACATCATGCTCGCATATCTACGGCAAACCGCTCACCTCGTCGGAATCGAGCACAAGCGCCGGACCTGCTTACCTGCGCACACCCGACGATCTGAAGCCCCGCATGGACCGCTATTTCACCTACGGCATCAACAACACCGTTCTCCATCTCTATATCCAGCAACCCGACGAGCTGCGTCTGCCCGGCTCGAACGCCTGGTTCGGAACGGAATTCGACCGCAACAATACATGGTTCAAGCATATGGACCTGTACACCGACTACATAAAGCGGTGTAACCTGATGATGCGTCAGGGGTGGTATCAGTCGGATGTCGCCTACTTCATCGGCGAGGACGCACCCCGCATGGTAGGCAAAATGGAACCGTGGATTCCTGCCGGCTACCAGTTCGAGCATATCAACGCCGAGGTTATAATCCGCGATCTCGAAGTAAAAGACGGTATGCTGACCCTTCCCCACGGCATCACATTCAAAGCCCTCGTGCTTCCTCCGACACTGAAGACAATGCGCCCCGAACTGATGCGTAAGATCGAGCGGCTCGTTAGGGATGGCGCTATAGTAGTGGGCCCCGCTCCCGAGCGCTCTCCAAGCCTCGAACATGGCTCAAAAGCCGATAAGGAGGTTCGGAAACTCGCCCGCAAGGTGTGGGGCGACGTTGACGGCGACAAGGTGAAACAGCGCCGCTACGGCAAGGGTATGGTGTTCCACGGTATGGAGTTCGCCGACATCTTCGGCCAGCTCGGCTATCCGCCCGACTGCAAAGTGCCCGACGGACTGAACATCTACCAGGGTCACCAGAAAGATGGCGATACAGATATTTACATACTCTCGAATCAGGAGGGACGGCCCGTTACGATGGATGTAGCTTTCCGGCTCACCGGCAAGCAGCCGGAGCTATGGGAACCGCTCACCGGAAGCCGCCGCACCCTGCCCGCCTACTCTTTCACGGAGCAGACCACCGTGGTACCTGTTAAGCTCGACAAGGGGGAATGTGTGTTCGTAGTGTTCCGCGAGCCAGGCGAGGGGGGCAACGGCGATATCGCTGCCAACTATCCCGCTCCTGTTGCGGTTCAGGAGATAACCACTCCATGGGACGTTACTTTCGACGGAGCGTTCAAAACTCCGGCTCCCATCCGTCTCGAACATCTTGAAAACCTCTCTGAAAACGCCGCCGACAGCGTGCGCTACTTCTCGGGCAACATCGCCTACACCACTACCGCCCCGCTGCGCAGAGCCGCCGCAGGAGAGCGTCAGATGCTCGCTTTCGATAAGGTTGGCACAATGGGAAAGGTCTACATCAACGGGAAATATGCCGGAGGTGTATGGACAACACCCTATCAGGTTGATATCACTGACTTCGTGACCGATGGCGACAACGAAATCCGCGTTGAAGTAGCCAACACCTGGGTGAACCGAATAGTGGGCGACCTGAACCTACCGGAAGAGGAGCGCGACGTCTACCTCTTCGTAAATCCTCACCGCGCCGACAGCCCTCTTCCCCCCTCGGGCCTTATAGGAAAAGCAAGGATAGAAGTTAAGAGATTATAGAAATCGAGAGACGGGGAAGCCAAGTTGTAAACAAATAGAGCAAGGATAGATCCTCTATCTGCAATATTCCCATCAAAAAAAACGAGGCTGCCGGAAACGACCGGCAGCCTGTTTTTTATCATGCGTATTCTTACTTTAACTTCTAAACTTCTTAACTTCGTAATTTCAAAAATCCGTATGCCGGAAGTCGGAGGTCAGGGGGCGGTTCTGGGCACGGCTGGTATTGATCGGTGCCCATGCAAGTCCCTCGTAGTGACCGTCGTAATCAATTGATGTCCATGCCCGCACGAGGTCTACAATCACCTTGCCGGGGAAACGGGCGGGGAGGTCGGCGAACTCGGCTTCCTTATTGGTAACTACCAGAACATCG
The DNA here is from genome assembly GCA_014800795.1 of Bacteroidales bacterium. Classification (GTDB taxonomy): domain Bacteria; phylum Bacteroidota; class Bacteroidia; order Bacteroidales; family Muribaculaceae; genus UBA7173. Next base: position 145,913 of record JAAVFL010000009.1, read on the forward strand.
GCATTCTCAGCCACGGCCGCGAGATCGTCGCTAACCAGATGATGGAGATGAGGGATTTTGTCGAGAATGAACTGACGGTTTGTGCCGGTCAGCTGGCTGACCTTCACATTCTTGTCGTAGATTGATATCTCATAACCCTTTCCGAGAAGTGTCTCCACAACCTCAACTATAGGGGAACAACGCAGATCGTCGGTTCCCGCCTTGAAGCTGAGACCGAGAATTGCCACGCGGCGCTTGCCGATCTCCATTATAAGGTCGGCGGCACGACGCTTCTGCAGCTCATTGCTCTCGGCGATATGGTTTATGACGGGGGTATCGACATAGTGGTCGCGCGCCAATGTGCGGAACGCCTTTGAATCTTTCGGCAGACACGAGCCTCCGTAGGCGAAACCTGGCTTGAAATAGTAGGGCGAGATGTTCAGCTGACGGTCGCGGCAGAAGATGTCCATCACTTTGTGGGAGTCAATGCCGAGGGCCTTGCAGATACAGCCCACCTCATTGCCGAATACGATCTTGAGGGCGTGGAATGTATTGTTGACATATTTCATTACCTCGGCTACACGCACATCTGTAGCGATAAATTCGCCGGGCAGAGGGCGGTAAAGCTCCTGAAATATGGCGGCAGCCCGCTCGGAATCGGTGCCGATGAGTGTCAGCGGTGGATTTAGAAAATCGTGGACAGACGTACCTTCGCGCAGAAACTCCGGATTCGACACCACGGCGAACCCTTCGTTGCGACGCTTTCCGGAAGCCTTCTCGATGATGGAACCCACCTCCTCGTTAGTTCCGGGCATCACAGTGGAGCGGATGGCAACAACATGGAAAGTATTTTTATCGCGCAGAGCCTCACCTATCTGACGCGCGACGGCATAGATGTAGTCGAGATTCAGGTGACCGTGGGGCGTGGAAGGGGTTCCGACTGCTATGAAAGAAATATCAGTGGCGGCCACAGCCTCGGCAGCGTCGGTAGTGGCCCGCATGCGTCCGGAGTCGTGTCCCTTCCTGCAGAGCTCCTCGATATCGCGCTCAATGATGGTGGGGCGCCCGTCGTTAATGAGCGCAACCTTGTCGGCCGACACGTCGCATCCTACAACGTTATGCCCCATGTGAGCGAAGCAGGCAGCGCCTACGCATCCGACGTAGCCAAGTCCAAAAATACTAATGTCCATATCTTATTCTCCGATATCTGAGGTATAAAAAAAAGAAAGACAGCTCCTCCACCGCCGTTTTCTCCGGGCCTGCCGGCTCAGAGCTTAAGGGTGAGCATCTTCCAGATGGTGAGGGTGAAAATCTTGAGGTCAAGCCATAGCGAATACTTGTCGATATACTCGAGATCGGCGCTCACACGGTTCGCCATATCCTGAACCGTGGGGGTCGGGCCGCGGAAGCCTTTCACCTGCGCATAGCCTGTAAGGCCGGGACGCATATCGTGACGCCGCATATAATCCTTGATCTGCGGCGCGTAATATTCCGTATGTGAAATCATATGTGGGCGGGGGCCGATCACCGACATGTCGCCGCAAAGCACATTCCACATCTGGGGAAGTTCATCGAGCGACGAACGGCGCAGAAAGCGCCCAATGGGGGTGATACGGGGGTCGTTGCCGGAGGCCTGACGGGTGTCGGCCTCGTTGTTGACATACATAGAGCGAAATTTCAGAAGGTCGAATTCCCGCCCCTTGTAACCCGTTCGACGCTGACGGAAGAACACGCCACCCGGCGATGTAAGTCCAATCAAGAGGGCGAGAATAAGCCATACAGGGGACAGCACTACTATTACAAGTAGTGCGAACACTATATCGAATATGCGCTTTATTGCCTTCTGCATGTTTAGTCAGCAGTCAATGAAAAAGATGTGTTCCGCTATCCGTTGCAGTCCTCAGAGAGAAATATAACGTGAGGTTGTACACATCAGTAACGTTAAATAACGTTTATTTATTGTGTGACTTCGCGGCTCCCTGATAAATTAACACATAACAAAAAAAGGGTAAGCTAACTACATCGCGCCGCTACAACCCCCTACCGTTGCTTCGATCAAGACCTGGCGGAGTTCAGGGGGAGCATGCCGTGTAGGACTTACCCGACTGCAAAGTTACACATTTTTTCTGAATATGCAAAGAAAGAAGAAAAGAAGTACAGAAATAAAGAGCCTGGAGCAAGAGCAATAAATCCATAGGAACATGCGGACTCTTCTGTTCTATTGTTCTCCAGTTCTCCCGCTCCCCCGCTTTAACTTCCCCTCTGATAAGTAAGTCGTGAAAATTATTTTATACTTTCAGGGAGTGTATTTTTGAGCGACTTTCGCTCGAAGATGAAGGAGTGTAGATGTCTACACGTTATCGCCTGCGCTTTTGAGCTTGTCGA